>CACJDV010000006.1 GCA_902592265.1 uncultured Pelagibacteraceae bacterium
AGTAAACCTTAATAGACTAAAAACTAATCAAAAAATGTATTTAACAATTGATCAAAGTAAAAACACAATAAAGGAATTCATATTTCAAATCTCAAATAAAGAAAGAATTATTTTAACTCAAGATTTAGAAAATAAAATTTTTAATCAAAGAGTTATTCTCACAAAGCTCAAAAAGCAGGTCAAATATAGTGAAAACGTGATTTTACAAAGCTTATACAAAGCTGCTTCAGAAAGAGAAATTCCAGCTAATATTATCATTGAATTTGCCAGAGTTTACGGGTTTCAAGTGGATTTTCAAAGAGACATTAGAAAAAAAGATAAATTTCAAATAATGTACGAGATTTTTGTAGATGAAAAAAAGAAAGTAATTGAAACTGGAAATATTTTATTTGCAAATCTTATTTTGAGTGGTGAGGAAAATTCACTTTATTATTTTGACGGTGAGGGCAGTATTGGACATTACGATAAAAATGGAAGAAGTGTTCAAAAAGCATTAATGAAAACTCCAATTAATGGAGCTCGGCTCTCTTCACCTTTCGGGATGAGAAAGCATCCAATAGATGGATTTAATAAAATGCACAAAGGAACTGACTTTGCAGCTCCATTAGGAACACCAATAATGGCTTCGGGATCAGGTGTAATCAGAAAAGCTGGTTGGTGTGGTGGAGGTGGAAATTGTGTTGTTATAAAACATAACTCTACATATCAAACCATCTATGCGCACATGTCAAAATTTGCAAAAGGTATTAGAGGTGGTGTTCGAGTTAAACAAGGACAAACAATTGGGTATGTGGGTTCTACTGGAAAATCTACGGGTCCACATCTTCATTATGAAGTTTTAATCAATGGAAAAAGAGTAAATTCACAAACCTTAAAACTTCCTTCAGGAAAAATTCTAAAAGGAAATGAAAGAAAGGTATTTGAAACAAAGAAAATTAAGTTAAACGTTTTGAAATCGGAAAAAATTATTGGACTAAATTAGTAAATAACAATCTATATTTAATCTAAGTTATTGCTTTATTTTCGTCGGTTTCATTTTGATCTTTTTTCACATCAACTATATTTTGTGAAGAATTAACAACATCATTATTTGTTGAATTAAGCTTTTTTTGAGCGTCTTGATCATTTAAAATTCTAGTAAAGTGATCTGCGTGTTGAAAATAGTTTTCTGATAAAATCTTATCCCCACCAGATAAAGCCTCCCTCGCGAGATTACTATATTTTTCGATTAATTTTGATGCATTATGATTATTTCTACCTGGTGACTTTCTCTGAAAATTCTCACTTTTGGAAAAGTTAGATCCATATTTAGGTCTATCTGCATTGGATTTAAAACCTCTATCGTTTCTTCTGAAGTTATTTCTTCTAACATTATTATTATTTCTAAACGTGACCATAAAATTTATTTTTTTGTACTAATTATACATCGATCATTTTTTGCTAAATCTTTTATGATCCTATTAATATAAAAATTATTCTCATTTAACATTTTTTTAACTGGTACTTTTTGATCGTAACCAATCTCTAAAATTAGCTTTCCATGTGTTTTTATCAATTCAGATGACTTCTTAATTACTTTTCTGATAACTGATAAACCTTCTAAACCACCATCTAAAGCCAGTTTCGGCTCGTAATTAATCACTTCCCTGCTTAGTTTATTCAAATCAAACTTTTTAATGTAAGGAGGATTAGAAACAATTAAATCATATTTGCGAAAAATTAAATTGTCAACATCTGATTTAAATAATTTAATTCTGTTATTTACACCAAGTTTTTTTGCATTAAATCTACATATTTTAATACAATCTTGGCTTAAATCTATACCAGTTCCTAAAAAAGTCTTTTTTTCCTTTAATATTGAAAGTGCTATACATCCTGAACCAATTCCAACCTCTAAAAAATTTAAATAATTTTTGTTTTTATAAATTTTTAGTACTTGATCAATCAGTATTTCTGTATCTGGTCTTGGTATTAAAACCTTTTCATTTACTTTAAAATCATATTTCCAAAATGATTTTATGCCTGTCAGGTATGCTAGAGGTTTTCCTTTTGATCGTTTTAAAATCAGATCATTAAAACTGTCTTGAGTACTTTCATCAAGTTCTTTATTCAGGTTTAACAGTATAAATTTTCTATCTTTTTTAATCACTTTAGATAACAAAAGCTCACTATCTAATAACGCAGAACTTATCTTATTTTTTTTAAGCTCTTTACAAGCATTTTTTATTGCAATCTCAATATTCATTAATTCAAAATATTCAAACTTTCTTCTTGTGCTTGGAGAGTTAATGCTTCAATCATTTCATCAAATACCTCACCTTCTAAAAATTCATTAAGCTTGTGAAGTGTCAAATTTATTCTATGATCAGTAACCCTTCCTTGTGGAAAATTATAAGTTCTTATTCTTTCTGATCTATCACCTGAACCTATCTTGCTTTTTCTATCTTTTGATCTCTCATTTTCGATTCTTAACCTTTCAAGCTCATATAATCTAGATCTTAAAATTTTCATTCCTTTAGCTTTATTTTTATGTTGAGATTTTTCATCTTGTTGAGAAACAGATATCCCAGTTGGAATATGGGTAATTCTGACTGCACTATCAGTAGTATTAACTGATTGCCCACCTGGACCTCCAGCTCTAAAAACATCAACTCTCAAATCACTTTCATTAATTTTTAAATCAACCTCTTCCACCTCAGGCAAAACTGCAACTGTCGCTGCAGATGTATGGACTCTACCTTGTGTTTCAGTGTCCGGTACTCTTTGCACTCTATGAACACCACTCTCATATTTTAGAGTAGAATATATATTACTTCCTTTTATTAAAGCAATTACCTCCTTTAAACCACCTGCCTCACTTCTAGAAATTGAAATTAATTCAATACTCCATTTTTTTTTATTACTTACTTTCTCATACATTTTAAAAAGATCAGAGGCAAATAAACTAGCTTCTAAACCACCTGTTCCAGCTCTAATTTCAATTATTGCATTTTTTTTATCTGCTTCATCTTTAGGTAATAAAAATAATTTTAATTTTTTTTCATTTTTTTCATTTTGAGTTTCTAAATCGGCTAATTCTGTCTCAGCCATTTTAATCATATCTTCATCAGAATTTTTATCCTCCAAGATTGTTTGAATTTCTTTTTTATTTTTTTCAAAAGAAATATAAAAATTAGCAATTTTAATTATTTCATTCAGTTCTGCATACTCTTTAGATTTTTCAGCAAAAGAATTTTTATCAATTTCTACTGAGGACAACTCTTTTTCAAGTAATGCATGTTTGCTAATTAAATCTTTAACGGTTTTTAAAGGTATCATTTTGAATTCTTTAACTCAGACACTTTTTTTTCAACCTCGCTTACCACCTTATCAATCATATCGTTGGTTAAAACTTTTTCTGACTGTATCCCAGATAAATAAAGCATATTATTTCCTTTTTTACCTCCAGTTATGCCTATATCAGTTTGGGCTGCCTCTCCAGGACCATTAACCACACAACCAATTACAGATAAGGTAATTGGAGTTTTTATATGCGAAAGCTTTTTTTCAAGTATTTTTACAGTTTCAATTACTTCAAAGCCTTGTCTTGCACAAGAGGGACAGGAAATAATTTTCACTCCTCTCTCTCTTAAACTTAAAGATTTTAGTATTTCATTTCCAATTTTGACTTCCTCAACAGGGTTATCTGATAAAGAAATTCTTATGGTGTCGCCAATACCCTCTAAAAGTAATGTCCCTAGCCCAATAGAAGATTTTACACTTCCTGGGATGAAGCCTCCCGCCTCTGTAATTCCTAAATGCAGTGGATAATCAGTTGATTTTGACAATTGTCTATATGCTTCTACCGATAAAAAAACATCTGATGACTTGACGCTTACCTTTAAATTTTGAAAGTTTTCATCTTCCAGTATCTTGATATTTCTTAGAGCACTTTCAACTAATGCTTCTGGACAAGGTTCTTTATATTTTTCTAAAATATCTTTCTCTAAAGATCCAGCATTAACTCCCACTCTTATTGAGCAATTATTATCAACTGCAGCTTTAACAACTTCTTTAATTTTATCTTTATTTCCAATATTTCCAGGATTTATTCTTAGACAGCTTGCACCATTTTCGGCAGCCTCAATTGCTCTTTTATAGTGGAAATGAATATCAGCAACTATGGGTATATCAACATGTTTAATTATTTCTTTCAATGCTTTGGATGATGGCTCGTCAGGACAAGAAACTCTAACTATATCAGCTCCCTCAGAGCTAATTTCATTTATTTGATTAATTGTAGCTTTTATGTCTGTTGTGAGAGTATTAGTCATTGATTGCACTGATATTGGATTTCCTCCTCCAACTTTTACTTTACCTACATTAATTTCTCTCGTTTCTCTTCTTTTTATGTTTCTAAAAGGTCTTATGTTCATTTTTTTTGATCTAATTTAAATTCTTTATGAAGAGCAATCAAAGCTTTTTGTGTATTTTTTTTATCAATTAAAACTGAAATTTTAATTTCAGAAGTTGAAATTACTTTAATATTTATTTTTTTGTTTGCAAGTGATTGAAACATTCTAAATGTAACTCCAGGGGTAGTTATCATACCTACTCCAATCACTGAAATTTTAGATACTCCCTTTTCAAAAAATAATTTTCTGTAATTAATAGTTTTGTTTTGTTGAATAATTTTTTTGGTTTTATTCAAGTCATCTGATTTAATTGTAAATGTTAAGTCTGTTTCTTTTCCATTAGCAGAAATATTTTGCACAACCATATCAACATTTATCAAATTTTTAGATAATGGTTTAAAAATTGCTGCAGCAACGCCGGGTTTATCCTTCACACCTATAAGAGAAACTTTTGAGTCATTTTGGGTTGAGGAAATTCCAGTAACAATTTTATTATTTACGATCTTGGATCTTTTGGTGATTAATGTTCCTGACTTTTTAGAAAAAGATGATTTCACCTCGATATCAATCCTGTTTAATCTTGCATCTTGTATTGAAACTGGCTGCATAACTTTTGCGCCCAATGATGCCATCTCTAACATTTCTTCATAAGAAATTACCTTAATCTTTTTTGCATTTTTTAATTTGTTAGGATCAGTTGTGTACACTCCTTCTACATCAGTATAGATTATACATTTCTGTGCTTTAAAAAACTTTGCAATCATAATTGCACTTGCATCAGATCCGCCCCTTCCTATAGTTGTAATTCTATTTTCATCATTTAGTCCTTGAAACCCAGTGACTATTGGTATGCCACCTTTTTTTAAATATTTTATAATATTGCTTTTATTTATTTGATTTATCCTCGAGTTTTTATATTTTCCTATTGTCAAAATTGGAATTTGCCAAGATAACCAAGATCTAGATTCATAGCCCTCATGAATTAATCTTCC
The DNA here is from genome assembly GCA_902592265.1 of uncultured Pelagibacteraceae bacterium. GTDB lineage: Bacteria > Pseudomonadota > Alphaproteobacteria > Pelagibacterales > Pelagibacteraceae > Pelagibacter. Next base: position 5,387 of record CACJDV010000006.1, read on the forward strand.
AGCTATTAAGGAACACGCAACTTGTTCGCCTGAAGAAACTAAAATATCATATTCCGACTCTGAAAAATTATCACTTATTTCAAAAGATTTTTTTATTAACTCATTAGTCGCACCACTCATGGCAGATGAGACAACAATAACTTTGTAGTTTTTCTTTTTATAATCAATGATTATTTTGGCAACTTTTTTTATCTTTTTGATAGTGCCAACTGATGTACCCCCAAATTTTAATACGACAATTTTCATGATAAAATAATCTTTTAAATTTAAAAAATATTGAATAAATACATGTTGAATATAAAGTCAACTTACAAATGAAAAATAACACAATTAACAAAAAAGAAATAGAAAAATTTTCTAAAATTGCCGAGGAATGGTGGAATCCTGAAGGTAAATTTAAACCATTACATAAATTTAACCCTATAAGAATTTCATATATTAAAGAAAATATTATTGAAACATTCAAATTAGAGAATAAAAAAAAACCATTACAAAATATTAAGATTTTGGATGTCGGTTGTGGAGGAGGATTGCTATCAGAGCCTATGAGTAGGTTGGGTGCAGAAGTTACTGGAATTGATGCCTCAGACAAAAATATTAGTGTTGCAAAAATCCATTCAAAAAAAAATAATCTTAAAATTAATTACTTTTGTTCATCTCCCGAAAATTTAAAAATTAAAGAAAAGTTTGATGTAATCTTGAACATGGAGATAGTAGAGCATGTCGAAGATGTAAATTTTTTTTTGAAATCATGCAATAATCTTTTAAAAAGTAATGGCATAATGTTCGTAGCGACTTTAAATAAGACTTTAAAATCTTATATTTTTGCTATTGTAGGTGCAGAGTACATTTTACGTTGGCTTCCGATTGGAACTCATGAGTGGGAAAAATTTTTAAAACCTGAAGAATTAATTTCAATTCAAAAAGAGAATAATTTTAAATTAGACCGAATTGATGGAATGAGTTTTAATATCTTAAAAGATAAGTGGAGTTTAAGTGATGATAAATCCATTAACTACATCACAAAATTTATTAAAAATTAATTATTTTTATTCTCAACCCACGGTATCAAATGAGTATCAATACCCTCTTCTTTAAGTTCTTTAATATCTTGATTAGATGCCGTTCCATAAATACCTTTATCTCTTTTTTTATTATTATAATGAATTGATCTTGCTTCATATGCAAAATTTTCACCAACATAATCAAAATTACTTTTAATAAATTTTTGATATTTATTTATTGTTTTTTTTATTTGTTGATACTTATGAATATTTTTTTTCTCATCTTTAAGATTTATAGTTTTATTTATCAGTTTAGGGGCCATTAAATTTTTTTCCACCAGAAACGATTCACAACTATGACAATTAACTAATCTTTTTTTTTTTAGTTTATCGAACTCTTTAGATGATGCAAACCAGCTATCAAATATAAGATTGCATTTTTTACATCGTAGATTGTATTTTATCATGTAGTCTATATAGTAATTTATATATATAAATTCAACACGCTAGCTCCTGTAATCTGAATTAATATCTATATATTCTTTAGTAAAATCCATAGTGTATACAGTGAAGTTTTTTTTTCCATTTCCAATATCAACACTAATATCAATAGCAGAACTTTTCATTATTTGTATATTTTTTTTAACTCAATTGAATTTAAATGATTTATCGGACCATGTCCTATACCAATTTTAGGGTTTGTTAATATTGCAGAATTTACATATGTAACTCCTAACTCACAAGATCTCTTTAGAGTTTTTCCACATGAAAAAAAAGAGGTAATTGCAGTTGATAGTGTACAGCCTGTACCATGAGTATTTTTAGTATTAAATCTTCTACTTGAAAATACTTTAATCTCTTTTTTATTGACAAATATATCATGTACTTTTTTTGTTTTTAAATGACCTCCTTTTACTAGCACATTTGGTACACCCAGTTTTATGAATTCATTTGCAGCAAGGATCATATCATTTTGATTTTTTATTTTTATACCAGTCAATATTTCAGCTTCAGGAATATTGGGTGTAATTAAAGAGACTTTGTTTAATAATTTATTTTTCATCAATTTTACAGCTGAATCGGTTATAAGCTTAGAGCCACCTTTGGCAATCATCACTGGGTCTAAAATAATCTTTTTAACTTTCATTTCATTCAATGATCTTAATACCTTGTCTATTACTCTTGTAGAATGAAGCATTCCAATTTTTATAGCATTGGGCTTTATATCTTTAATTGTGTGAATTATCTGATTATAAATTTCATTTGGTGGAACAGGTATCACTGATTTCACACTTTTTGTATTTTGGACTGTAACTGCGGTTACAGCCGTCATAGAATATACACCTAGACTCGTTGCAGTTTTAATATCTGCCTGAATGCCTGCACCTCCTGATGAGTCAGATCCTGCTATGATTAAAATTTTTGATTTTATTTTCAAATTATCTAATTTTTTTCAAAATTATATTAACACATTTAACAAGAAGTCTTTTATTTTCACTTTCTCCCATAATTCTTATTTTTGACTCTGTTCCCGATTTTCTTACAAGAATTCTGCCACTTCCTTTTATTAATTTTGAAGCCAGTTTAATAGATTTTTTTATTTCAGGTTTATTAATTATATTTTTATTTTTTACTTCAATATTTTTAAGCAATTGTGGTGTTTTCTTGAATTTTTCAAAAAATTCACTGGCTCTTGTTCCCTTTCTAAGAGCAAATAAAGACTCCAGGGCTACAAGTAAACCATCTCCTGTAGTTGCAAATTTACCTAGAATAATATGTCCTGATTGTTCTCCACCTAAATTAAACTTATTTTTTTGCATTACCTCTTTTACGTATCTGTCACCAACATTAGCACGTATAAATTTTATTCCTTTTTTTTTAAAATACTTTTCAAGACCATAGTTAGACATTAGTGTTCCAACTACCCCACCTTTTAACATTTTTTTATTTTTCCACCTTGTTGCTAATGCAGCAATAATTTGGTCACCATCTATAATATTACTTTTTTCATCACACATAATTATCCTATCTGCATCACCATCTAGTGAAATACCTATATGAGCCTTATACTTTTTAACTGTAGATTTTATTTTTTCAGGAAATGTAGAACCACAATTTTTGTTAATATTTAATCCATTAGGATTAACTCCTATTGCAATCACCTTAGCTCCCAAAGATTTTAATAATTCTGGTCCAGCTTTGTACCCTGCTCCATTTGCACAATCAATTACAATTCTAAGACCTCTTAGATTGAATTCTTTGGTAAAATTTTTTTTTAATATTTTGATGTAATCATTTGTACCTGTCTCTAATCTTTTTACTCTACCTAATTTTTCTGGTTTAGAAAGATTTTTGACGATTTTTTTATCTATTAAACTTTCAATTTTTTTTTCTATTTTATCTGATAGTTTCATACCATCAGGTCCAAATAGTTTTAATCCATTATCATTGTGAGGATTATGAGAAGCTGTAATCATAATTCCCATATTTGCCCTCATAGCTTTTGTGAGCATCGCTAAACCATTTGTGGGTAAAGGTCCTAAAGTATATACATGCATCCCTGCTGATGCCAATCCAGATACAAGTGCTGGTTCTAAAGTGTATCCGGATAATCTAGTATCTTTTGCTATTATTGCGGTTTGTTTTCTTTTTTTTTGAGATTTAAAATATGTTCCACTTGCTAAGCCAAATTTAAAAAACATGTCTCCATTAATATTTTCACTATTGATAGCTCCCCTAATACCATCGGTTCCAAAATATTTTTTTGCCATTAATTATTTATAATATTCTTAAAGATTTTTAATCCTTGTATTGTTTCATTGACATCATGAATTCTCAAAATTTGAACGCCTTGCATCATAAGATATATTGATGATGCTATTGTTCCACCATTTCTAAATTTACTATCATTTTTTCCAGATAACTCCTTAATAAAACTTTTTCTTGAATTTCCTACAAGTATAGGAAAACCAAGAGAATGGAAAATAGAAATATTACGTATCAAACTCATATTATGTTTCAAATTTTTTCCAAAACCTATACCAGGATCTAAAATAATTTTATTATGTTTAATACCCTTCAATCTTAGAAGTTTTATTTTTTTTTCAAAAAAATCGTATATGTCTAGTAATTCATTTTTATATCTAGGGTTTTTTTGCATATTTTCAGGAGTTCCTTGTGAATGTTGAATTACAAATGGTACTTTATATCTTTTTAATATATTTAAAGTTTGAGAGTCAAATTCTAATCCTGAAACATCATTAATTAATTTGACTCCTAAATTTATTCCTTTACCCATAATTTTAGACTTTCTGGTATCTAAAGAGATTGGTATTTTTCTCTTAATTAATGATTTTAAAATTTTTTCAATTCTTTGCCATTCTAAATTTTCTCTAATTACTTTTGATCCTGGACGTGTGGACTCACCACCAATGTCAATCAAATTTGCACCACAGTTTAGTAAACTAATTGCATGATCAATTCCTTTTTTTTTTGAATTAAATTTTCCACCATCTGAAAAACTATCAGGTGTCAAATTTAAGACACCCATAATATTAGGTATTTTTTTAAAATTTAAATTTGAAAAATTTTTTTTTTTTGATTTAATTTTTTTTAAATCGGAATTAATTTTTCTCCTAATTAATTTAGGCAAATATTTTATTTGATTAACAAATATCTTTTTTTTTGAATTTCTTGTTATTATCTCTATTTGATCAAATGAAATTTCTTTGATTCCATTAAGTGGTATAGTTTTATTTCTATTAACTAATTTTTTTGAGCTATTTCCATAGTAGAAATTACACAATCTTGTGTAATGTCTAGACATTAAGATTAATGAACAATTTTAGGTTTAAGTCCCATAGCACCTAAAGCGGAGCTCTTATCATCATCAACTTTTAGATCTTGTTTATCAGCAGGGTATATATTTTTAGTAATTATATTTTCTATTTCTTCACCTGTTAATGTTTCATATGTCATAAGAGCTTTTGCAATTTTATGCAAATCATCAATTTTTTCCGTCAATATTTCTCTAGCTTTGTTGTAACCCTCATCAACTAATTTTCTGATTTCTTTATCTATCTTTTGAGCCACTTCCTCTGAAACTGATTGAGTTTGAGTTACAGATCTTCCTAAGAAAACTTCTTCTTGATTTTCACCATACTCAACTGGACCCATTTCCTCACTCATCCCGTATTTTGTAACCATGGCTCTTGCAAGTTGAGTTGCTTGATTTATATCTGAACCACTTCCTCCACCTGCACCTGTTGAAATATTATCTTTTCCAAAAATTACTTCCTCTGCCACTCTTCCACCAAAACAGACTGCTAATCTTGCTTTCAAATATTTTATTGAATGACCATGTTTGTCTCTTTCAGGTAAATTCATTACCATTCCTAAAGCTCTGCCTCTTGGTATAATTGTTGCTTTATGTATTGGGTCATAACTAGGCATATTAAATGAAACTAAAGCATGTCCACCTTCATGGTATGCCGTCAATTTTTTCTCATCTTCAGTCATAACCATTGATCGTCTTTCAGCTCCCATCATTACTTTATCCTTTGCTTCTTCAAATTCATTTAAAGTAACAATTCTTTTATTTTTTCTGGCTGCTAATAATGCAGACTCATTCACTAAATTAGCAAGATCAGCACCCGAAAATCCAGGAGTCCCTCTTGCTATTGTTCTCAAATTTACATCAGGAGCCATCTTAATCTTTTTAACATGCACTTTTAGGATTTTTTCTCTCCCAATTATATCTGGATTAGAAACTACAACTTGTCTATCAAATCTACCAGGTCTTAATAATGCAGGATCAAGAACATCAGGCCTATTTGTTGCTGCGATTATAATCACACCTTCATTAGTGTCAAAACCATCCATCTCGACAAGAAGTTGATTCAGGGTTTGCTCCCTCTCGTCATTCCCTCCTCCTAGACCTGCGCCTCGACTTCTTCCAACAGCATCGATTTCATCAATAAAAATTATACAAGGCGAATTTTTTTTTCCTTGCTCGAACATGTCTCTCACTCTTGATGCTCCCACACCAACGAACATCTCTACGAAATCTGATCCAGAGATAGTAAAGAAAGGAACACCTGCTTCACCAGCAATTGCTCTAGCTAATAAAGTTTTTCCTGTGCCTGGAGGACCAACAAGAAGAGCACCTCTAGGTATTTTTCCACCTAATCTACTAAATTTTTTTGGATCTTTTAAAAACTCAACGATTTCTTCAACTTCCTCTTTTGCTTCTTCAACTCCTGCAACATCATTAAAAGTTACTTTGCCTTTCATCTCATTCATCATTTTTGCTTTAGATCTTCCAAAGCCCATCGCTCCACCTTTTCCTCCTTGCATTTGTCTCATAAAGAAAATCCAAACTGCTATTAATAACAACATTGGAAACCATGAAAGTAGGACACCGAATAATGAAGGCATCTTTTCTTCTATAGGTGCCGCAGATATACTTACACCTTTTTCTGTAAGTTTTTCTATTAAATTGGGATCATTTGGTGAGTAAGTTTTAAAACTTTTTCCATTTGCATAAACACCATTAATATTGTTCCCTTGAATCTCAACTTTTAATACCTCACCTTGTTCCACAGACTCCAAAAATTCAGAGAAGATTACCTGATTAGAGCTTCTAATGTTTGACTGAGGATTCTTAAACATATTGTAAAGACCAATCGTTAAAAAAACGATTATTGCCCACATTGCTAAGTTTTTAAAATTCATGACTATAAGATAAGAATTATTCTAAATTTAACAAGTGTATTTTTAACCTTCTTTTATCAAAATCATAGTGTGATTTACCATCTTAATGACGCATCCTCCTAAAGTTTCTTTTCTTAGTTTCCGCTCTTTAATTTTATTCAAAATATTCTCTATTTTTTTACCTCTCACAAAATTAGGCTTTTTTCCCACTAAATGAATTAAATCGGACAAAGATCTAAAAATGACCTCATGTGAATTGTCAAAAAAGTTCTCTTTTAATATAAGTTGTTTTTTTTTATAGTCAAAAATCGAATTTACTCTCTTATTCTTTTCAACATAAAACTTAATTGATTGATCCGACTTCTTTAAATTTTCTATTGTCAATTGAAATTTATTCTTATCAAGACCGATATCCTTAAATTCCTTTATTAATTTTCTTACTTTAATTCTATTGAATTTAATATCATCATTGGATGGATCATCTATGTAAAAATCAAATATAAATTTTGATAAAAATTTTAAATCTTTTTTATCAAATTTTATCAAAGGTCTAATTAAATTTATATTTTTGATTTGAGTGTTTGTCCCAAATGATACAAGTCCTTTTAGACCACTCCCTCTAGCCATTCTTAGAAAAAAGTTTTCAATTAAATCATCCATGTGATGGCCTAAAATTAGGTTACTAATATTAAGTTTTTTGCATTTAGAAAATAAAAGTTCATATCTTTTATTCCTGGCTACGGATTGAATATTGCTTATAGGCTTTTTGCCTTTCCAAGTAAGAACTTGTGAATTAATTTTTAAAGATTTAAGAATTCTTTTTACTTTATGAGCCTCATTAGTAGACCCTTGTCTAAGCTTATGATCTACAATAAAGTACCTTGGGTTTAAGTTTTTTTTTAAAGAATATACTTTTGTTAAAAAAGCTAAAGCCAAACTATCTGCCCCTCCAGATACTGCAACTATAAAATTGGTATCTATTTTGAATGACCTTTCAAATTTTTTAAAAATTTTATTTACTTTTTGATTTAAAAGTTTTGATTTATAGATTTTAGGAATTTTTTTTCTTACACTCAAATTTTTGAGACTCATACTTTGCTTTTTGAATAACAGACTGATTTGCGTCTGGGTATTGTTTTTCAACACCACTTATCATTTTACAGCCTTGATCTTTTTCTCCAATTTGTATCATTGATACACCCAGCTTTAATAAATTAATAGGAGCTTTTTCTCCTTTTGGATATTTTTGATAACCTTCTAAATAAGCTGAAGCAGCATCAGTATATAGTTGTCTTATTCTAAATGTTTCAGCATACCAATATTGTGCGTTACCTGCCAATTTATGATCAGGATTTGAAATTACAAATTCTCTAAATGCTCTTTCAGCAGTTGGGTAATCTCCAACTTTTAAAAAACTTGTTGCAAATTCGTATTGCTCAGGCGCTGAAACATCTGGTAAAATTTTTTCTTCTGCTTGAAATGTCTCAGTAACAATTGTGGCAGTCGTTTCAACTGATTGTATTTTTTGAGTGGTATCCATTGTAGAATTATCTTTATAAGATATTGACCCTAAGTCTTGTGGTTGAGATGAGCCTGGTAAAATTTCTGTATCTTGTTCTAAACTTTTTTTTGAAGTCAAATTTATAGTTTCACCATTTGATAGAGCAGTTTCTAAATCTTGAAATCTAAGTTGATTATCTGATTGAACTTTAGTAAGCCTATTTGATAACTTATCTAGCTTGAAATTTATTTCTTCAAATTTATTAGTAAGTTCCTGAAATTGATTTTCAATTTCAGATAATTTCAACAAGTGTCTTGTAAGCACATCTTCAGAGTTGCTGTCTACATTTGATGAAGTTAAGTTTGTATTGTTGAATTCACTCGAATTGGAATAAACAGCCTTTTCTAAAGTTTTTAAATCCTTTTTAATTATCTCAAGTGTGTCGTAAATATTATGGTTTTCAGCGAGGGAAGGAAAAAAAACTAAAAAATTGAAAAACAAAAAAAGTTTGCATTTAAATAATACTTTTAAGTATCTCATGTAATTAGGTTATGTCTAAAATAATGGCAAAAAAAAGACCTCTTAAATCGTTTAAATTTAAGAGGTCTAAAATATTAATTGAGTATTTAATTTGCTTTTACAGTAACAGATCTTCTGTTTTTTGACCAAGCTAACGGATTAGATCCAGAGTCAACTGGTCTTTCCTTACCATAACTTAAAACTGAAATTCTGTCAGAAGATATACCGTAAGTCATTAAATAATCTTTAGCTGCATTAGCTCTTCTTTCGCCTAATGCTAAGTTATATTCTCTTGTTCCTCTTTCGTCAGCATGTCCTTCTAAAACAATTGTAATTTTAGAATTTTTTCTTAACCATGCAGCTTGTTTTCTAAGTGTTTCTCTTGATGCAGTAGTTAGTACTGACTCATTAGTTGCAAAAAATACTCTATCAGGAACACCTGAAGCTAAGTATTCAACTGTATCAGTTCCAGTATAAACATCACCTTGCATTTGTCCTGTAGTTTTTTTTGATGTAGCACATGCAGAAAGTGCTAAACATGCAACTATTATTAAAAATCCATTTTTAAGAATTTTGCTTAATTTCATTGTTACTCCTTGATCAATATTACTTTAACCTTATATTTTCACAACTAATTAGATCTTTCAAGGCTAAAAATCAAGCGAATTAATTATTAATTACTTAATAAAGATGACCATGATGGGTCAGATCCATCGGTTGGGGTCGGAACCTGTCTCTCATTATACCCAGTTAAATCTATAGACCACAATTTTGCAGAAAAACCCTCTCCTTTAGAATCTGTTTTGGTCTCTCTATAAAAAATCAATACTCTTCCATTTGGAGACCAAGATGGAGCTTCTTGGTAAAAATTTTCAGTTAATAGTCTTTCTCCACTTCCATCTGTTCTCATAACACCAATATAAAATTTTCCTTTATGTAGTTTTGTAAATGCAATTAAATCTCCTCTTGGAGACCAAACTGGAGTACCATAGATTCCTTTACCAAAAGAAATTCTTTTAACGTTACTCCCATCACTTTTCATAACATAGATTTGTTGATAACCACTTCTATCAGAGTTGAAAGAAATAAATTTTCCATCTGGAGAATATGAAGGTGATGTATCTATAGATGGATGATTAGTGATTTTTTCTACAATTCTATTTTCTAAATCCATTGTATAAATTTCAGAATTACCATCTTTGGCAAAACTCATAATTATTTTTTTTCCATCTGGCGAAAACCTTGGTGCAAAAGTCATGCCAGGAAAATCTCCAACAACTTCTTGTGTTCCAGTTTCAATATCTAATAAATAAACCCTTGGCAAATTTCTAAAATATGAAAGATAAGTAACCATTTGACTAGTTGGATTAAATCTTGGAGTTAAAACAAGTTCATTTCCCAATGTTAAAAATTTATTGTTGGCACCATCTTGGTCCATGATTGCTAATTTTTTTACTCTTTGAGTTTTAGGTCCCTCTTCTGCAACATAAATTATTCTTGTATCAAAGTAACCTTTTTCACCAGTCAATCTCTCATAAACTTTATCAGTAATGATATGACCAACCCGTCTCCAATTATTTGGAACAGTTGTAAATGCTAGTGCCATCATTTCTTTACCTGCCAGGACATCCCACAATCTAAATTCTACTCTAAGTTTATCCTCCACATAAGTAACTTTTCCAGTAATCAAAGCCTGAGCTTTAATTAAGTTCCAATCTTCAAATCTAGGCTTTAAATTTGCAATATCTGGTTCTTGCAAAAACGCATCTTTATTTAATGGATTAAATAAACCGGAAATTCTTAAATTATTTTCTACGATTAAAGATATTTCTGAACCGATATTTTTTTTCTTAAGAATATTCTCAAAATTTTGTCTTGATTTTTCATCAATAGATAGCGGTGATACTGCAACAGGTAATGGATTTAAATTACCCCTGGTAATATCAACCTCTATTAAACCAAATGATTTAACTGGTATTAAGATTATTAATAAAGTAATTAAAATATTCTTCATTTTTTTATTATTTATATTAACCTTCTAACATTTCTCTTGCATCAAAATTTAATTGTAATTCCTTCCATCTTTCGTAGCCGGTGCTGGGAACTCTTAAAGGCTGACATAATTTAATAGCTCTTAAAGCACTTTCTGCTAATACTTTGTAAAAACCTTGTCCTGGTTTATTCATTCTTGCATGATCTAAAATCTCTGACTTAACCACTGATCCGTCAGGTTTTAATTCGAGTTTTATTCTGACAAGTAAATTTTCATTGTATGGTAATCCGAGTGGGATGCTCCAACAACCAAAAATTTGTGCTTTTAATGCATCCTCTTCACTCAAAGATAAACCTGTGTTCTCAAAATTTTTATTTTGATCTTGGCTTAAATCTGGATTTTTCTTTAAAGTTTCTGCTTTACTCTCTTTAGATTTGTCGATTAAAGCTGCAATATTATTTGGATCGAATAATTCCTCTTTTTCAAATTCTGATACTTGTTTAACCTCATTGTCAATTTTTTCAGGATTTTGTTTATCTTCTTTTATTTTTTCAACTTTCTTTACTTTATCCTCCGGCATTGGTACAGCATCTGGTTTTATTTTCTTCACTTTTTTCGGAGGAGCTTGTTCTGATACTAATTTTTTTTCTTTCTCTTTTGCTTTTTCAATTATTTTTTTTGCTTTAGGAGCAAATGGAATATTTGTTTTTTCAGTTATTTGAATTAATTCTACTGATACAATTGGTGGGAGATCAATTGGTTTTTTTGCCAAAAAAGGAAGACTCATTGCTGTTAAGAAAATAACAAATAGGTGTAATACAGATGAAATAGCAATACTCCTATTCACAAATAATTACCTTTCTTTGTATGGTTCTGAAATTAAAGCTACTTTTGTAAATCCTGAACCTGAAAGTAACCCCATAATTTCAAGAACTCTACCGTAATTAATAGTTTTATCCCCTCTTACATAAATTCTTGTATCAGTTCGATTTTTTGAAACTGCCAACACTTTTGCAATGATTTTTTCATATTCAACTTTTGACTCTTGTATGAAAATTTCACCTTTTGAGTTTATTGTTAAAGTTAAAGGTTCTTGTTCCTCTGGAAGAGAGTCTGCTGAACTTTCGGGTAAATCAACTTGAACTCCTACTGTTAATAAAGGCGCTGTTACCATAAAAATAATTAATAAAACTAACATCACATCTACAAATGGTGTTACATTTATTTCACTCATTGGTTCCTTTGATGAACGATTTAACTTAAATGCCATTCTAAATAATTGTTAAAAATCTTTTAGAAAAGTTTTCTAATTTTTGGGAATACTTTAAAGAGTCATTATTAAATTTGTTGTAAGCAATTACTGCAGGGATCGCTGCCAACAAACCCAATGCTGTAGCGAAAAGAGCTTCTGCGATTCCTGGTGCTACAATTGCTAAACTAGTATTTCTTGAAATTGCAATTGATTGAAAAGAATTCATTATACCCCAAACAGTCCCGAATAATCCTATAAAAGGCGCTGTTGATCCTACAGTTGCCAAAAAAGTAAATCCTTTTGTAATTTTAGACATTTGTTTTTCTATTCCAGTTTCTAACATTGAAGTCATTCTAGCATTCAAATCTGTTTTAGATCTTCTTTTAAGAAGATTTTGCATAGCATCTTTAAAAATAAGAGCCATAGGATCATTTATATTTCCTGGAAGATTATTGTAAAAAGACTCTGCAGATTTAGAATTCCAAAACTTAGTTTCAAATTCTTCTGAACTTTGATTTATTTTTTTAAATAATTTAAATTTTTCAATGATTACTGCCCATGAATAAACTGAGCATGCAATAAGAATGATAATTACTGATTTAACAATTATATCTGCTCTTAGAAATAAGTTCATTAGTGAAAAGTCAGCGCTTGATGCTAGTCCGACTGCTTGTGATGAAATATCAGCTTCCATAAGATCTTCTCACACTTAAATGTGTCATGAATTTGACTTCAAAAATCTACGATTAATCCTCTTTTTGGTGAGTTTCATAGTAAAAACTTGCAATTAGAATAGCATCAGCTTTATTAGAATCTTTTTTTTTTGAAAGTTGTGTTGAAAAATAAGGAAATATTTCAATTGCTCTTGTTCTGCTAGCATCTTTTTGAGAATTAATTAAGTTAAAATATTTTTTCCATTTAGCTGGTCTCACAAAAAACATTGGTAGTTGCATTGCAGAACATATTCCTTTTAAAATCCCATAAGACTGACCAAAATTAAACATACTAGTTACCCCTTGTCCTGGCATTGCAGAAACTTGTTCTATTACAACTCTAATCTCATCATTTTTATTATTAATTCTTTTTAAAAATTCGTTATAAATTTGAGCGCCATTAACTTGTTTTTTATTTTTTTTACCCTCTGTCATTACTGGCATTTCAATTACTTCTATTATTTTTCCATCTTCAAAAAAACAAATTGAGCCCGAAATACCTGGATCTATACCAATTATAAGCATATCCTGTATCTAGGTTGAAAATTTAACATTTGAATAAATATTTTGTACATCGTCATCATTTTCTAATGTCTCAAAAAAACTAATCAATTCCTTTTTTTTCTCTTCTGAAATCTCTACAGCATTTAAAGGCACCCACTCTATCCCTGTCGAAATAAAATTACTTATTTTTTTCTCCAACTCTTTTTTAACATTGTAAATATCGTTTATTGAACACTGTATCTCATGAAATTCTTTATCGGATTTACACTCATTTGCACCAGACTCAATAGCAAGTTCTAAAATATCCTCCTCTGAAATCTCTTTTTTATCAATTTTAATTACACCTAATTGAATAAAATTATGTGATGCTGAACCTTGAGTTCCTAGACTTCCTCCTGATTTTTGAAAAATTGTTCTTATATTCGAAGCAGTTCTATTTTTATTATCAGTCAAAGTCTCAACTATAACAGCAACTCTATCAGGCCCAAAACCTTCATATCTCAAATTTTCAAAATTTAACTGATTACTCATTGAAGACTTATCTATAGCTCTCGCTATATTATCTTTAGGCATATTTGCTGATCTAGCAGCTTGTACAGCGGAACGCAATCTTGGGTTCATAGCCGGATCTTTATCTCCAAGCTTAGCCGCTACAGTAATCTCTTTAGATAGCTTAGAAAAAATTTTTGATCTTTGTTTATCAGCTTTACCTTTTTTGTGTTTTATACCTGCCCAATGAGAATGCCCTGCCATAAAAAAAATTAAGTATTTTTTAAAAGACCTCCAAATATATAACTTTCGATACTATCTGCTAAGCCAGTTTCTAAATTGCAATTTACTATAACTCCACTCAAAGAAGCTTCCCCAATAGCTGGAAAATGTTTAACTGACTCCTTTTTCATAAATCTATTAATAGAATTATCTTTATTCATACCTATAACTGAGTCATAGTCTCCACACATCCCTGCATCTGTTTGGTAAGCAGTGCCGTTTTTTAAAACTCTTGCATCATTAGTAGGTATGTGAGTGTGAGTTCCAATAACAAGTGTTGCTTTTCCATCAAAATAATGACCGATAGCATTTTTTTCACTTGTTATTTCTCCATGGAAATCAACAATCAGAAAATCATAATCCTTTTTTAAGTTATATTTTTCTAAAAATTCTTTTGAAATTTTAAAAACATCGTCACACTTCTTCATAAAAACATTTCCCATTAAATTTAAAACTCCTACTTTGTAATTTTTTTTTGTTTTATAAATCTCAAATCCTCTACCAGGAGCAGGTTCAAATAAATTTTTTGGTCTTAATAATCTTTTTTCCTTATCAATAAAATTCATTATATCTTTTTGATCCCAAACATGATTTCCAGTTGTAATGACATCAACTCCGTTATCAAAAAAAATTTTACAAATTTCTTTGGTCAAACCAACGCCAGTATCATCAGCATTCTCACCATTAATAATTACAAAATCGATATCTTTTTTTTTGATCTGATCTAATAAATCATTAGCAATCTTTCTACATCCAGATAATCCAACAACATCACCTAAAAATAAAATTTTCATTAAAAATTATTTGTTTGTTATAATAAAATCTAACCTAATATCATATTTATTAGTTGGTATTTTTTTTACTTTTTGAAAAGAGTAAGCAAATCCAATTGTTAGAACTTTTTTTCTTTTTTTAGCTTTCTTAATATACCTATCATAAAATCCTCCACCGTAACCAATCCTGTTGTAATTTTTGTCAAACGCTACAAGAGGTACTAACAAAATATCTGGATATTTTACCATTTTTGAAATAGGTTCTGGTATTCCAAATTTATTTATAACTAAAGGATCATTTGTTGACCATTGAAAAAAGTCCATTTGTGAATTTTTTTTAATTCTTGGCAATGTAATAATAAATTTTTTCTTTTCGAATTTTTCTAAGATTTGTAAAATGTCTATTTCATAATTATATGGGTAATAGCCCCCAATTATTTTACCTAGAACCTTTTTTCTTTTTAAAATATTTAAAATTAAATCAAAATTAAAATTGAATTTTTTAATTTTTTTTTGTTTTCTAATTTTTAAAATTTTTTTTCTAATTTGAGATTTGTTCACAAAATTCTATTAAGATATTTTATCTATACTTGCTTTTTTTACGAAATTTGAAATCTCATCTGCAGCAGCATCAATTAACTTTTCATAATGTTTTTGATTAAGCTCAATTTCATCTTTTAATTCAATGTGATTTTTATTCAAATTTTTAATTTCTTCTTCTTTTCTATCTCTATATTCATAGACTAATGATTTTAACTCTCTAAATTTATTTGAAAGTTCTTTAAATTCTATTTTTTTCTGCTCAACTTTTTTCTTAGTTTCATAATATTCATCCATCACTTTTACTGCAGTAATCAGTAAAAGTTTATTTTCACCAATATTTCCTAAATCATTTTTTAAGTCGTTAAACTTTTGATTGATTTGTATTAATAATTCTTCGAGATGTTCTTCTTGTCCATCATCACATGACAACAAAAACTCTTTGCCATTGAATTTTATAGTTACGTTTGCCATTTATCAATTTCGTCCATTAAAGTATTAGTTTCTTGATTTAATTCATCTATTTTTTCCGAAAATTCTAATCTTTTTTTTTCTTCAATTTTTTCTCTATTTTGTAGTTCCTCCAATTTTCTCGATAAATCACCATGCTCTTGCACTAAAGTTTTAAATTTTTTCTCTAATTCAGATTTTTCAATTTCTAATTGATTTTTTTGTTCTCCAAGCATTTTAATATTTTTATTTATATCTGGATCCTCTAGGTTTAAATTTTTTAGTTTTGCCAATGCGATATTAAGCTTTTTTTCTTTTTCAAGAATAGAATTCATATATATATGTTTATATTATTAAATAGAATCTTCTAAGTCTAGACAGGATAAATTTGAGTAAATTTTATAAAGAATTAGCTAATTGTATTAGATTTCTCTCAATTGATGCTGTTCAAAAAGCAAACTCAGGTCACCCCGGAATGCCGATGGGAATGGCAGATGTTGCTACAGTACTTTTTAAAGATTTTTTAAAATTTAATCCAAAAAATCCTAGCTGGATTAATAGAGATAGATTTGTTCTTTCTGCTGGGCATGGATCAATGTTGCTTTATTCTCTTCTTTATTTAACTGGTTACAAAAGTGTTTCTCTGAATGATATTAAAAATTTTAGACAATTAGAGTCCATATGTGCTGGTCATCCTGAATATCATCCGAATACCGGTATTGAAACTACTACAGGTCCATTGGGACAAGGAATCTCAAACGCAGTTGGCTTTGCAATATCAGAAGAAATTTTAAAAAAACAATTAGGGAAAGGAAAGATCAATCATAAAACTTATGTTCTCGCTGGCGACGGATGCTTAATGGAAGGTATTAGTCACGAGTCATTGAGCTTAGCTGGACATCTAAAATTAAAGAATCTTATTTTATTATTTGATAATAATTCTGTATCAATTGATGGTCCCACTAATTTAGCTGTTTCAGATGATCATGAAAAAAGATTTAAGAGCTACGGATGGGACTTTTTAAGAGTTAATGGTCATGATTTCAGAGAAATATCTAAAGCATTAAAAAAAGCACAGAAATCAAAAAAACCTATCGCAATTTCATGCAAAACAACAATAGGTTATGGATCTCCAAACAAAGGGGGTAAGGCTTCATCTCATGGAAGTCCATTAGGTGATGAAGAAATAAAACTGGTTAGAAAAAAACTAAAATGGAAATATGAGCCATTCAAAATTCCAACTGAATTATTAAGTGAATGGAGAAAAATTGGGGAAAAAGCTTCACAAAAAGCTCAGAAAAATAAAACAAACTTTTCAAATTTTAAAAATTTAAATTCATTTAAAAAATTAATTGAAAAAGCAAAAGTTGAGTATATTAAAAATACTAAACCAATTGCTACAAGGAAATCTTCTGAAATATTTTTGAACATTATAGCAAAATTTCCTTACTTAATTGGTGGTTCAGCTGATTTAGCTGGATCAAATAATACTAAAACAAAAGATCATAAAATAATTAAACCAGGGAATTTTTCAGGAAATTATATTCATTATGGAGTTAGAGAGCACGCGATGTGTGGAATAATGAATGGAATAGCCTTACACAGTAACCTAATTCCTTATGGTGGAACCTTTCTAATATTTAGTGACTATTGTAAACCCTCTATCAGACTAGCGGCAATGATGAAACAACAAGTTATATATGTTTTTACTCATGACTCTATCGGCTTAGGTGAGGACGGCCCAACTCATCAGCCAATTGAACAATTAACAAGTTTGAGGTCTATTCCAAATTTAAATGTTTTTAGACCTTCAGATACTATTGAAACTTTTGAGTGTTGGCAGTTGGCTCTAGAAAGTAAAAATACTCCAAGTGTAATTTCACTAACTAGACAAGGTGTCAATCCTATTAGACTTGAAAATTCTCTTAAAAATAAATCATCTTTGGGTGCTTATGAAGTTTTAAGAACTGGGGATACTATAAATGTAACAATTTTAGCAACTGGGTCTGAAACAATTTTAGCAAGTGAAGTGGGTCATAAATTAGCCACAGATGGTATTTATTCCAAAATCATATCAATGCCTTGTCAAAAAATATTTGATAATCAATGTGAAGAATATAAAGACAAAATATTAGGCGAAACTGAACTTATTATATCCATAGAGGCCTCAGAAACGAATTACTGGAAAAAATATACTGGTACAAATGGTTTAAATTTTGGAATTAACGATTTTGGAAAAAGTGCCCCGTATAAAAAAATTTATGACCACTTTAAATTAAATTCTGAAAGCATAGTAAAAAAAATTAAAGAAAAATTATGAAAATAAAAATTGGTATTAATGGAATGGGAAGAATAGGAAGAATGATTCTTCGCTCTATTTTTGAAAGAAATAAAAAAATAGAAATTAAACATATTAACAATAGAACAAATTCTGAAACATGCTCAACTCTTTTAAAATATGATTCAATCCATGGAAAATTTAAAGCTGATATAAGCTATGATGAAAATAATCTTATTGTTAATAATAAAAAAATTTCTTTTGGTCAAGAAACAGATTTGAATAAAATTAATTGGAAAAAATACGATGTTGATTATGTATTTGAATGTACTGGAAAATTTAATTCTAAAGATAAATTGCAGCCACATCTTAATAATGGAGCAAAAAAAGTGATTGTCTCAGCTCCATGTAAAGATGCAGATAAAACTATAGTCTTTGGAGTAAATGAGTCTGAATTAAATAAAAAAGATAAAATCGTATCTGCTGCATCTTGCACAACAAATTGCCTAGCACCAGTTGCTTATATTTTAAATGAAAATTTTGGAATAGAAAAAGGTTTTATGACAACCATCCATGCATTTACAAGCGATCAGAGAATTTTAGATAATTCACATAAAGACCCTAGAAGAGCTAGATCTGCTAGTCAATCAATCGTACCAACTTCTACTGGTGCGTCAAAAGCTATAGGTAAAATAATTCCTTCATTAAAAGGAAAGTTAGAAGGTGTTGCAATGAGAGTGCCAACCCCAAATGTTTCATTAATTGAACTTGTCTTTTGTACAAAGAGAGATTTGAGTATTGAAAAAATAAATTTAGCATTTGAGAATTTTAGTAAAAAAAATAAAATTATTGAAATCACAAAAGAAAAACTTGTTTCTGTTGATTTCAATCATAATCCTGCCTCATCAATTATTGATGCAAGTTTAACAAATGTGGTTGGCAAAAATATGGGAAAAATCTCAGCCTGGTATGATAATGAATGGGGTTTTTCAAATAGGATGTGCGATATAGCTGAGTATCTTCATAAAATTTCCTAATGAATTATATAAAAGACCAAGAAAATCTTGATAAAAAAAAAATTTTATTAAGATTGGATTTGAATGTTCCATTGAAGAATGGATCAATTACCGATGAAACAAGAATAAATAAAATTATTCCAATCATTAATTTTTTAATTAAAGAAAAATCAAAAATTATAATAATTTCTCATGTTGGACGACCAAATGGCAAAGTGAATACCGATCTCTCACTTAAACCTATTTGTGAAAATGTAGAGAAAAAAATTAATCAAAAAATTAGATTGATTAAAGATAATATTTTTAAATTAAAAAAAGAAGATTTGTTTAAAGATAAGAATGATCAGGTGGTTTTTTTAGAGAATATTAGATTTTATGAAGAAGAAGAAAAAAATGACACTAACTTTGCACAACATTTAGCTAAGCTTGCTGATTTATATGTAAATGATGCTTTTTCTTGCTCTCACAGAGCCCACGCTTCCGTAAGCAAAATTACCGAATTTCTCCCCTCTTTTGCGGGATTACAGTTAGCAACAGAAATTAGTGCTTTAAAAAAAGTTACGACAGAAATAAAAAAACCGATCACTTGTATTATTGGGGGATCAAAAATTTCAACAAAAATTGGAATAATCAAAAATTTAATATCTAAATTTGATAATATTATCATTGTTGGTGGAATGGCTAACAATATTATTAAATACAAAGGGAACCAAATAGGTAAATCAATTAAAGAGGAAAATTGTGATCTAATGATCAAAGAGATTTTTGAAACTTTAAAAAGTCATTCTTGTAAAATTATTTTTCCAGAAGACGTTTTGATTGGAAAAAATTTAGATGATAAACCTCAAATAAAAGAACTAAATAATATCAAAGATGATGACATCATTTTGGATATTGGTCCTAAAACATTAGATAAGGTAAAAGGTATTATTGAAAATAGTGAAACAGTTCTTTGGAATGGACCAGCAGGTTATTTTGAAAATCCAAATTTTGCTAATGGGAGTTATAATATTGCAAAAGCTATTACAAAAAAAAATAAAAATAATTCGATTTACTCAGTTGTAGGGGGCGGAGATACAATAGCTCTTATCAATAAAATTCAATTAATAGAAAATTTTAACTTTGTTTCAACCGCCGGTGGAGCATTTTTAGAATATCTTGAAGGAAAAGAGTTACCTGGTATAAAAGCTTTAAACTAACATGTCTGAATTAAATAACATAGCACTAAAGATACTTAACAATGGAAAAGGTATTCTTGCAGCTGACGAGAGTACCGCAACCATGACTAAGAGATTAGAGTCGGTTAAAGTTCAATCAACAGCTGAAAACCGTTTATTATTTAGAGAAATATTGTTTAGTGCGTCTAGTATGACTGAATGTATCGGAGGAGTAATTTTATTCGATGAAACTATAAAACAAATAACCTCAAAAAAAAACAAAATCCCAGAATTGATTTCAGATATGGGCAGTGCCCCAGGTATTAAAGTTGATACTGGAGCAAAAGTTTTAGCTGGTTCACCAAACGAAAAAATTACTGAGGGTTTGGATGGATTAAGAGAAAGATTAAAAGAATATTATAAATTAGGAGCCAAGTTTACAAAATGGAGAGGTGTTTATAACATATCCAAAGATCATCCAAGTAAACTCTCAATACAATCTAATGCACATGCCCTGGCTAGATACTCTGCATTAGTTCAAGAATGTAATATGGTTCCAATTGTTGAACCTGAAGTCTTAATGGATGGCGAGCATTCAGCTAAAGAGTGTTATGAAAAAACTTCTGAAGTAATAAAAAGATGTTTTGAAGAATTAATCTTACATAAAGTTGATTTGAAAGGAATTATACTAAAGCCGAATATGATTTTGGCCGGTAATAAATGTAAAAACAAAATATCAAAAGAAGAAGTAGCAAAGTTAACTCTTAAATGTTTAAAAGACTCTGTTCCATTGGAGGTACCAGGAATAGCATTTTTATCTGGTGGTCAATCAGAAATAGAGGCAACAGAAAATTTAGATTTGATTAATAAATACAATGATACCGACTTTATAATGAGTTACTCTTATGGACGAGCTCTTCAGCAAAGCGCATTAAAATTTTGGTCTAAGGACACAAAAAATGTTGAAGGAACTCAAAAAATTTTTAACCAAAGAGCAAAAATGAACACATTAGCTGCTCTTGGTAAATGGTCTAAAGAACTTGAGAATTAATAAAAAAAAATTCATTTATCTCATTTCACCAACAAAAATTAATAACTCTTTCTATCAAGATTTAACTAAGGTCCTTCAACAAAAAAAAGTGAGTTTTTTTCAATTAAGACTTAAAAAA
This sequence comes from uncultured Pelagibacteraceae bacterium, assembly GCA_902592265.1. Taxonomy (GTDB): domain Bacteria; phylum Pseudomonadota; class Alphaproteobacteria; order Pelagibacterales; family Pelagibacteraceae; genus Pelagibacter. The sequence goes on from CACJDV010000006.1 coordinate 26,739, forward strand.
GAAACTTTTAAAAAAAAAATAATCATCGGTGAAAAAATTAAGAAAATTTGTAAAAAATTTAAAGTCAAATTTCTTGTTAATGACGATGTTTTAGTTGCCAAGAGATTAAATGCAGACGGTTGTCATTTGGGTCAAAATGATATGAATATTGTTAAAGCAAGAGAGTTAATTGGTAATAAGATAATTGGTGTTACATGTCATAACTCTATAAAATTAGCAAAAGTAGCTGTAAAAAATAGAGCTGATTACATAGCGCTTGGGGCCTTTCATCACTCAAAAACAAAAATAATAAAATTTAAAGCTCATACCGATTTAATAAGAAAAGTGAAAAAAATCACAAAAATTCCTGTTGTTGCTATAGGCGGTATTAATTTTGATAATTATAAAAAACTTTTATTGAATAAAGCAAACTTTTTAGCTATCTCAGGCTACGTTTGGAATAATAAAAAATTAAAACCATTAGAAGCAATTAAAAAAATAAAATGAAAATAAATGCTGGAGAAATTAGAGTGGGCATGCTTTTAGAATACAAAAACGACTTATGGCAAGTGCTCAAAACACAACATGTAAAACCTGGCAAAGGTGGGGCGTTTGCACAAGTCGAAATGAAAAGTTTGAACAAAAATACAAAATTAAATGAAAGATTCAGATCAAGTGAAACTGTGGAAAAGGCTTCCTTAGAGGAAACAAAATATAATTATTTATACGAGGATGAGAATAACTATTTTTTTATGGAACCAAAATCTTTTGAGCAAATAGAAATTGAAAAAAAAATAATTGGAGAGAAAGGAAAATTATTAACAGAAAACTTGGAAGTTTCAGTAAACTTTTATGAGAACAAGCCAATTTCAATAGATTTACCTAATCAAGTTAGTTGTAAGATAAAAAGAACAGATGTTGCTTTAAAAGGTCAAACAGTTTCTTCATCATATAAGCCTGCAACATTAGATAACGGTCTTAGTATACAAGTACCTCCTTTCATTGAGTCTGAAGATGAAATCATTTTAGATACACGAACTTTAGAGTATATTAAAAAAATTTAATAATATGAACTCCATTTCTGCAAATTTAAATATCATGATTAAAGCTAGTGAGAAAGCTTCAAAAATTTTGATAAGAGATTTTGGAGAAATAGAAAAATTACAAGTTTCAAAAAAAAGTCAAAGAGATTTTGTTACTAATGCAGACCTAAAAGTAGAAAAAATAATCATTGAAGAGCTGGAAAAGGCAAGACCAAATTTTTCAATTATAAGTGAGGAAAGAGGACAAAAAAAAAATAAAGATTTTGAAAATAAATGGATAATTGATCCAATAGATGGAACCACCAATTTTTTACATGGAATTCCACATTTTGCGATTTCAATTGGTCTTTCGTCGTTTAATGAAATTGTATCTGGATTAATTTTTGATCCAATAAAAGATGAGATTTTTTTTGCTGAGAAAAATAAAGGTGCTTTTTTAAATAATCAAAGAATTAAAGTTTCAAAAAAGAGAGATATCAATGAATGTTTATTTGCGATTGGTGATAATTTTAAAAAGGAGACTGATTTTATGTATAGAAAATCAGGTTGTGCAGCACTTGATCTAGCTTATGTTGCTGCCGGTCGATATGATGGTTATTTTCAAAAAAAACTTAATTTATGGGATATTGCAGCAGGATTACTTTTAGTTAAAGAAGCTGGGGGAATAACAAATGATATAAATCTCAACAATCTAGAAAATATAAAAATTATAGCCTCAAACTCAAACATTAACCAAGAATTTCAAAAAAAAGTACTTAACTTTTAATTGTTTTAAAAAAATCTTTTGTTATAAGACTGTTATGAAAAAAAAAATTCACCCAAACTATCATCAAATCAAAGTTGAAATGACCGATGGCACTCTTTTTGAAACTAAATCTACTTGGGGCTCAGAAGGAGATATTCTAAAACTAGAAATTGATCCAAAATCACATTCTGCTTGGACTGGTGGTAAACAAAAGTTGATGGATAAAGGAAGAATAAGTAAATTTAACAAAAAATTTCAAAATTTTAAATCAGAAAAAAAATAAATGTCTAACGCACCTTTAATGCCGATGGCAACAGCTGTGTGGCTCGTTGAAAACACTACTTTAACGTTTAAACAAATTGCCGACTTTTGCAAATTACACGAAGTAGAAGTCCAAGGTATTGCAGATGGTGAAGTTGCAAAAGGTATTAAAGCTTATAACCCAATAATGACTGGACAATTATCAAGAGAAGAAATTGATCTTTCATCAAAAGACAAAAATAGACCTCTTCAAATTAAGAATCTAGATATTGAAATATCTAATGAAGAAAAAAAAATTAAAAAGTACGTTCCTTTATCAAAAAGACAAGATAAACCAGACTCTGCTCTATGGTTGATAAAGCAACACAATATTCTTAAGGATTCTCAAATAGCAAAACTTGTAGGAATTACCAAAAATTCTGTTACTTCAATAAGAAATAAAAGCTATTGGAATTATAATAATTTAAGCTCAAAAGATCCGATCGCCTTAAATTTATTCACTCAAAAAGATCTTTTGGATGCGATTGCAAAAGCTGAAAGAAGAGTAAAGAGAGAGAAAAAAGAGAAAGAAAAAAATAACGTTCTTAATAAAAATTAAAAGAATATGGATAAATTTAATAGACATAAAATTATAAAGATGATAGTTACATCTTCTTTTGGAGGTATTTATTAAGATCGAAGTAAAAGATAATAATGTTGAACAAGCTTTAAGAGTTTTAAAAAGGAAACTCCAAAGAGACGGTTTTTTTAAAATAATTAAGCTAAAAAATACTTATGAAAAACCATCCGAAAAAAAGAAAAGAATACTGCAAGAGAATATCAAAAGAGTAAAAAAATTAAACAAGCTTAAAAATAGAATTTAAATTATCGCGGGGTGGAGCAGTCTGGTAGCTCGTCAGGCTCATAACCTGAAGGTCGGCGGTTCAAATCCGTCCCCCGCAACCAATCAAATTTTAAATTTAGATTTATTGCTATCAATTAAAAAAGCTCTAACCGTTTCCAATGTTAGCTGATTAAATGATTTTCCAAACTTTAGAATTTTTTCAATAATTGCTGGTGGAATAGTAATGATATGACAACCTAGTTGTTTTGCTTGAATATAATTATATGGCTCTCTGACACTTGCCCACAATATTTCGACATTCTTATAATTTTTTGCCAATTTAATACTTTTTTTAAATTCAGGCACAGGATCTTTACCTGTATCACCAGCTCTTCCAGCAAAAATAGATATTATTACTTTGGATTTTCTATTTATAACTTTCAAAATTTTTTTTGTTTGACTAGATGTATAAACTGCCGTTATGTTTAGTTTAATATTTTGACTATTTAATTCTTTAATTGTTCTTCCACTAAATTTATTTTTTGAATTTACCACTGGAACTTTTACATAAACATTTTTTCCCCATTCACTAATCTTTTTTCCTTGTTTTACCATTGACTTATGATCGTCAGCAAAAACCTCAAGAGAAATTGGTTTTTTATTACAGACCTTAAGTAATTGTTTTGAATATAAATTGTAATTTTTAGCACCTGCTTTTCTCATCAGGCTTGGGTTTGTTGTAAAACCTTTGACAATCTTTTTTTTATTAAATTTTTTTATTATTTTTAAGTCTGCAATATCACAAAAAATTTTGGTATTCATGCTAACCTATAAGTTTTTTGTAATATCCTCTGTCATTTTCTTTGCATCTGCAAATAACATTAGTGTATTTTCCTTATAAAACAAATCATTATCTATACCCGCATATCCAGGTGACAAGCTTCTTTTAACAAATAAAACTGATTTGCACTTCTCAACATCAAGGACGGGCATCCCGTAAATAGGACTTTGAGGATCAGTTTTTGCTACAGGGTTAGTAACATCATTAGCACCAATTACAAAAGCTACATCCGCATTTGCAAAATCGTTATTTATTTCCTCTAATTCAAAAACTTCATCGTATGGAACATTAGCCTCAGCTAATAAAACATTCATGTGTCCAGGCATTCTTCCTGCAACAGGATGAATTGCATAGGAAACTTTAATGTCATTTTTCTTTAAAGTATCTACCATTTCTCTAAGAGCATGTTGGGCTTGAGCAACAGCCATTCCATACCCTGGAACTATAATAACAGAAGAGGCATTTTTCATCAAAAAAGCTGCATCATCTGCATTACCACTTTTTACTGGTCTTTGTTCTTTTTTTGTAGCACCAGAGGTATCCTCAGTCGCTCCAAAACCTCCAAGAATAACATTAAAAAATGAACGGTTCATACCTTTACACATTATGTAAGATAAAATTGCCCCAGAAGAACCCACAAGAGCTCCTGTAATAATTAGAGCTGTATTTTCCAGAGTAAACCCTATTCCAGCAGCTGCCCAACCCGAGTAAGAGTTAAGCATTGATATTACCACTGGCATATCTGCTCCACCTATTGGAATAATTAAAAGGAATCCTATTAAAAAAGATACAGCTAATAGTACCCAAAATAAATTAGATGATTGAGTTGAACATAATAAATAAATCAAAATTACTATTGAAACTAAAATTATAGCATTCAAGGGGTGTTGACCTTTAAACGTTATTGGTGAACCAGACATAATTCCTTGAAGTTTTAAAAAAGCTATTATTGATCCTGAAAATGTTATAGCACCAACTGCTGCTCCTATAGACATTTCAATTAAACTTCCAAGTTTAATATTTCCAGGTTGTCCCAGGTTAAATGCTTCAGGATTTAAAAAAGCAGAAATTGCAACAAATACAGCTGCAAGTCCAACCAAACTATGGAAGCCTGCTACTAATTCTGGCATTGCTGTCATTGGTATTTTGTAAGCTATGAGCGCACCGATAGATCCACCTATCAAGATAAAAACTAAAACAAAAATGAAACCACTCGAAAAGTTGCCTACAGACAAAAAAGTCACCGTCACTGCAATAACCATTCCTAAAATTCCAAATAGGTTTCCTTGTCTAGAAGTTTCAGGCGAAGATAGACCTCTCAGGGCAAGTATAAATAATACACCAGAAACTAAATAAAAAATTGCTGATAAGTTTGCAGATATCATTATTTACCTTTTTTCTTTTTTTTATACATTGCTAACATTCTCTGAGTTACAAGAAACCCTCCAAATATATTTATTGCGGCCAAAGCTATCGCAATAAACCCAAAAATACTTGATGTGTTAAATATACTTTCAGAATTTCCTGACAAACCTGCGATAATCGCTCCAACAATAATTACCGATGAAATAGCATTAGTAACTGACATTAATGGAGTGTGTAATGACGGTGTTACACTCCAGACAACATAATATCCTACAAATATTGAGAGAATAAAAATACTAAGTCTAAATATTAAAGGGTCAATTTCCATATTATAATCCAATCAACGTCTTTTTGATTATCTCGTCATCTAAATCTATATTTATTTTTTTCTTTTCTTTATCCAATAAATTATCAACAAAATTAAAAATATTTTTCGCATATAAATTAGAAGCAGAGACAGGTAGTTTATTTAAAATATTCCTCTCTCCCATTATTCTTACTCCATTTTTTTCAATTACTTTGTCTGCTTCTGTATAAGCTGTATTTCCACCTTGAACAGCAGCTAAGTCGTATATTACTGAGCCAGGTTGCATATTATTTAACATGTTTTCTTTTATAATTAATGGTGCTTTTTTTCCAGGGATTAAAGCTGTACAAACTACAATATCTATTTTTTTTAAAGTTTCTGCTAATAAGTTCTCTTGTTTTTTTTTAAATTCTTCAGAAGCTTCTTTTGCGTATCCTCCCTCAGTTTCAAGATTTTCAGACCCCTCTACTGTTAAAAATTTTCCACCTAAGCTCTCCACCTGCTCTTTAGAAGCCATTCTTACGTCGGTTGCAAAAACTATCGCACCCATTCTTTTAGCAGTTGCAATTGCTTGAAGTCCCGCAACACCTGCTCCCACAACTAAAACTTTTGCCGCTGGAATTGTTCCTGCTGCAGTCATCATCATTGGTACAGCTTTTTCAAAATTTGCAAATGCCTCTATGACAGCTTTATATCCTGCAAGATTAGCTTGAGATGATAATATATCCATAGACTGTGCTCTAGTAATTCTAGGAAGCAACTCCAATGAGAAAACATTCACTTTTTTTTTAGATAGATTTTCTATTTTGTTTTTGTTTTCGTAGGGATTAAAAACTCCAATTAAATTTTGATTTTCTTTAATTAAAGAAGTTTTTTCATCAGACAGCATTCCTAATTGAATGATCACATCTGAATTAGTCAAAATTTCTGTTTCGTCATTTGAAATTTTAGCCCCAGCTTCCAAATATTCTTTATCATTTATTCCTAAATGTGATCCGTAGTCTTTACTTAAAAAAATTTCAAAACCAAGAGAGAGATATTTTTTAACAATTTCTGGGGTTACAGCTATTCTCTTCTCTAAAGTCTGATTTTCTAAAATAGATCCTACTTTCATTCCAGGAACCTATAACAAGAAAATTGCCATTAAAACTAAAACTACAACAACAGCGACAGTTCCCCACAGAACAAACTTAGTAAAATTATTCCAAGTGTTCTTATGGTCTTCGTTATCCATGAAAAAGTTATTTTTGTCTGGCTTTGAATTTAGGGTTTGTCTTATTAATTATGTAAACACGACCTCTTCTTTTAACCAGCTTAGAGTTAAGATCTCTTTTTTTAAGTGATTTCAATGAGCTTTTAATTTTCATAATTATAAGTAAATGCTGGCAACGACCTACTCTTCCATGTCTTAAGACAAAGTACCATCGGCGCTGAAAGGCTTGACTTCCGAGTTCGGGATGGGATCGGGTATAACACTTTCGCAATAATTGCCAGCAGGTTTTTATATAATAATATCAATGTTTGTAAATATTAATTTTTAAGTAATAATGCACTAAAAACTTATAAGATTGAGAACTTTTTGATTAATAGTAATAATTTAATTTTAAAATTTGATGAATAATTTGGATTTGAAAAATGGAATATTATCTTAAATCTAGCAAGCAATTTTTTGAAAATCACAGCGATTCAAGATTAAAATTTATAAAAAAAAAAGAATTTTTATTTTTAGAAATTTCAAAATTTATAAATAATTGTATTAATAATTCTAAAGAAGTTTTTGTGTTTTGTGCAGGAAATTCAATAATATCCAGCAACATTAAGTCAGATAAAATTAATATTAAAGAAATAAATAAAAGTTACAAAAATAATCATGATGATAATATCACTTATAAAGATGACTTTGAAAAAAAAGATATTGAAAATTGTGATCACTTGATCATAGCTGATATAGAACATCAAAATAATCCTGCTTTAAATTTGTTAAAACTTTCAAATTCGATTAATGACGATGCAAGAATCATAATTCTATCAAAGAATTTTTTTTGGATGTTTATAATCAAAATGTTAAAGTTTTTTTTTAGTTTTTCACCGAAACAAAATAACTTTCTTCCATCTTCTTATCTCTCAAATTTGTATTCTAGTTGTAATTTAGAAATTGTAAGATCTGAAAAAATAATAGCTTTACCAATTAAGATTCCGTTTATCACAAGTTTTTTCAATAAAATTTTTAGATTGCCTATTTTAAATTGGTTTTGCATCTTAAATATAACCATTTTAAAAAAGATTAATACATTCTCAGGTGATCAAAATAAAAAAGTTTCATTTATAATTCCTTGTAAAAATGAGGAAAAAAATATCCCCCTTTTTAAAAATCAGATAACAGTTTTAAATGAAAACTATGAATTTTTATTTGGAGATGATAATTCATCTGATCAAACCAAAGAACAGATTGATAAAATAAAAAATGAATTTAAGAATAAGGAAATTAAGTTTTATAATGGACCAGGCATATGTAAAGCTCAAAATGTTTATAAAGGAATTGAAATTGCTAACGGAGAAATAATAGTAATCTATGATGCTGACCTCACGGTAAGTTTTGAAGATATAAATTTTGCAATAAATATTCTTAATAACTCTAACGCAGATTTTATAAATTGTACCAGAATGATTTATCCCCAAAAAGAGGGGGCAATGAAGAAATTTAATTTTTTAGGAAATAGTTTTTTTGCCATTTTATTTAGCATCCTATTTAAGAAAAAAATTACTGACACCTTATGTGGAACGAAAATTTTTTATAAGAAAGATTGGTATAAAATTAAAAAAGATATATCAAAATGGGGTGCTAAAGACCTATGGGGTGATTTTGACTTATTAATTAGTGCTTATAAAAATAATCTTAAAATTCTGGAGGTTCCAGTCACTTATTTTGAGAGAACAGAAGGTAAGACTAAAATGACAAATGTAATTGCTAATGCATCAAGAATGTTTTGGATTGTAATTTATTCTTTCTATAAGTTGAGATTAAAGGACTAAATTTTTTTTAAAATCATATACGAAAAAAAATAAATAAATATATTTATTGTAATTAAAGTTATCAATAAACCTGTATGATTATAAAATTTTGATCCAATTACAAAAATGATAAAATTATAAGAATTTAGGATTAGAGCAGTAGTAATATTTGATAATAATTTTCTATTAATTTTTTTATTTAGCTTTTTAAATAACAATTGATGTAAATGTTCATTATCAGGTAACATTGGAGATTTATTTTTCAATTTCTTACGTATTATTGAAAAAAGAATTTCCATCGCTGGGTACCACAGAAGTAAAATTATAAAATATGGTGATATTAAGTTATTTGACACATGGAGTTGGATCAATAAATATGAAAATAAAAGTCCTATTAGGTACGATCCATTATCACCTAAATACAATCTATTGAATAAATTTAAGATTAATATAGTCAATAAAATATAAATTAAAGTTAAGCTATCAAAAACTAAATCAAATTTTAGAAAATGAAGTAAACAAATTATTAAAAAATAGTAACCTAAAGATAAAGTATTTAAACCATCAATAAAATTTGATCCATTTATTACTATTAAAATACAGAATGTTACAAAAAAAATATTTATAATTTTATTTGAAATAACTTTATCTAATATATCTATCCGGGTAGTTGTAATTTCTAATTCTCCAGCAACAGCTAAAGTAAAACAGATTATTATTTGAAATAGAAATCTTTTATTTGCTGATATGATTTTTTTTAAATCTGAGAGAATACCTAAAATAAAAGTACAAAAAAAGCAGAGATAAATTAATTCATTATTATCAAAAAAAAAGTAAGTATAAAAAATTAATAAAATTATACCACCTGTCAAAGGCACACTTTTTATAGATGAAAATTTTTGATGTAAATCACCGGTAAAACTTGGAAGTAATTTAGTATTAATTGCTAACTCGTTAATCAAAGTTGATACTAAAAAAATAATAATAAATTTTTCCATTAAAGATTTTTTAAAAGATAGTTTTTAGATAATATTAATAGGCATATTAATGATTTGAATATATTATAATTCATATAATTTCTGTAAACCCTATATCCATCAAAAATTTTTTGTAAAAAATTTGAGGATAATGACCCCTTAGTTTTATACCAATAAGTTAAACATTTATTTAACGAAAAAATTTTATTACCAGATTTTAAATGCATTAACCAAAATACAAAATCCTCTTTAGTTTTTAATGATGGGAATTTTACACTTTTCAAAATCTTTTTACTAATCATAGCTGTAGAAAGTCCAATGTCACATGAATATAATAAATCATCAGTAGTATCAAAATTTCTGGCTTTTCTTATTTGTGATTTAAAAAAATTATTTTTTACAATTTTATAATCAGTATGTGAAATTAAAATTTTTTTTTTAGTCATAAATTTTACTTGAAACTCTAATTTTTTTTTATGCCAAATATCATCCGCATCAACAAAAGCTACATATTCACCTTTGCAAATTTCCATCCCTTTATTTCTTGATCTTCCTACTCCTAAATTTTTTAAATTAACAACAAGTTTTATTCTTTTTTCTTTACTAGTAATTGATTGAAGATATTTTAAATCTTTTTTGTCTTTATCATCATAAATTATTATTATCTCCAAGTTCTTATGACTTTGATTGATGACAGAGTCTAAAGTAGATTTAATATATTGTCTTTTTTTAAAGTATGGAATAATTACACTAATCAGTTTATTCATATAAAAATAAGCATTATAAGAAAAAATTATAAATTACTATAACTTACTTTAAATGACACAAAAAAAATTAATTATATTTATGCCTTCAATAGAAATGGGTGGGGTAGAAAAAAACTTATTTATTATTTCAAATTATTTAAGCTCTAAATTCAAAGAAACTACACTTGTTACCTCATCAACAAACACTCAAAATTTAGAAAAAAGAATTAAGGTAACAAGATTTAATTTATTTAATAATCTTTTTAAAAGTAGAAGTTTAAAGATTTTTATTAGCTGTATTTTGCTAATTAAAGAAATTACTAAAAATCAATTTAGTGATGTAACTATCCTTAGTTTTCAAGCAAATATATATTCAATCTTGATAGCTAAAATATTTAAAAAGAAAATAATTGTTAGATTAAATTCTTCACCTACAGGTTGGTTAAAAAATTCATTTAAAAAATATATATTTAAAAAGATATATTCATTATCAAATTTAATTATTGTAAACAGTCAAGAATTTAAAAATGAAATTAAGAAAAGATTTAATTTAAAATCAACCTGTATCTATAACCCATTGGATAAAAAAAAAATTACAAGCAAAGCAAAAAAAAATTTAAAAATAAATCCTTATAAAACCAAAAATTCATTAAAATTAATTTGTATAGGTAGATTAGTTGACCAAAAAGATCATTTAACGTTACTTAAATCAATTAATGATATCAAAAATAAAATTGAAGTTGAATTAATTTTGATAGGTCAAGGCAAAAATAAGAATTTTTTAAATCAATATATCAAAATAAATAGACTAGAAAAAATTGTTAAAATTTTAGGTTATAAAAAAAATCCATATCCATTTATTAAGCACAGCGATATTCTAGTGTTAACATCAAAATACGAGGGATTGCCAAATGTTTTATTAGAAGCAATCGTTTTAAAAAAGTTTGTAATTTCAAGCAATTGTCCAACTGGACCTAAAGAAATACTGGATAATGGAGCAGGAGGGATGTTATTTAAAACTGGTAATTACAAGGATTTATCAAAAAAGATAATTTTATATAAAAAACATAGCAAAATAATTAAAAGAAAAATTAAACATGCTTACTCGTCATTAAAAAGATATGACTCAAGCAAAAACTTAAATTTATATTATAAGAACCTTATTAGATTTACTTAAAATTTCTTTGATTTTTATATATTAGTTCATATCCTTTTCTTAAAAGCATCTTGTTTTTTGAAATCAGTTTGAATCTATTTTGGGTAAAGAAAAAATTAAGACTTCTAAAATTATAATTTTTTATTAATGAGTCATCATAATGACATTCAAGAAGAATAATTTTCGTTTTTTTTATGAATTTTTCCAGGCCAATTAAAACATTTAATTCATATCCCTCTGTATCGATTTTCAATAGATCAATCTTTTGAAGTTTATTTTGAATTAAAATTTCAGATAAAGTTCTGACTCTTATTCTTATTTTTTTCTTATAAACTTTACTTTTAAAGTAAAATAATCCAATAACAATTTTTTTTAATTTTGAATAAAAAGATTTGTTATCTATATTGTTTATTGAAGACATTGAAGATATATAACCAATATTCAGGTCCTCGTTTTTTTTTTTATTACCTAAGGCATATTCAAAAATTTTGAGATTGCTTTTTTTTATATTTTTAAGGTTATTCAAGCATTCTGGGTTAGGTTCAAAAGCGAAAATTTTTTTTACATTAAAATTATTTGAAATAATATTAATCATTTCGCCATTATGAGCACCCACATCAACATAAAAATCAATTCTTTTACTTAAATTTTTTTTTAAAACTTTAATATTTTTTTTTTGAATAAAATGATCTAATTGATCTAAAATGATAGTAACAAGATTTTTCATCTTTCAAAAAAAATATAATTTTTAATTACCCTTATTTTTCTCGGAGTATTTGAGCAAGGCGTTGGTGTTGCCCAGCAATATCCTTCGGTTACATACATATAATCAATATCATTAATTTTTAAATTTTCATATTCTTTGTTAATAACAGTATAATAAGGAAAATTATTAAATTGATATTGATCATTTCTATTAAATTCTGAATCTATCCTTATAATATTCTTTAGATTAAAAACTATAATTACTAATACAATAAAAATTTTTGTAATTTTACGAATATTATTTTTAAAATTTATAGGTGAATAAAAAAACATGAACAACGAGGTAATCAATATGGTTATTGGAAGATACCCGCCATATCTAAGAGATGGATGTTTAAAAAACCAAATTGTTAAAGCTATAACACTAGTTATGATTAAAATTTTTTGTATTATGATAAAATTCTTTTTTAAGTTAACTTTTTTATTGAATGAAAAAAATACAATAAAGTTAATTAGAAGAATGATTAATAAATAATCTGAAACCTTACCAATAAAATAATTATTAAACCAATTTTGAACCCAATTTATCCCTTTTACATATTCTGATAAATTTTCAACTCTAAAATTGGGGCTAGCTCCAGCTTTTGCCCAAGATTCAAGCCAAAGATTCGATCTTTTGACTTCATTAATATCTAAGGTCCAAAAATACCTTTCTCCCACACAAGAAATATCCATAGGATAAATGATACAACCTGTATTGATAAAATTATGGGCTACAAAAAAAGCTAAAAATAAAAAATAAAATATTGCCGCCTTAAAATTGAAATATTCTTTTTTTAATGGATTAATTTTTAAATAATATAAAACTAAGAAAGCCAATATAAAATAGATCAGAAAATAAACTTTAAAAGAAATAGCGATTAATAGTAAAAAAATATTATAATAAACTTTATCAATTTTTTTATCATTTATTAAAATATCTATAAAATTTATAATAATAACTAGTAAAATTATTTGACCAGCTATATCAGTCCCGTACTCAGACAGTCTAGTGAACTTTATATTTATTACAGAAAAAAATATTAAGGACAATAAAAAAATTATATTTTTCTTTTTATAATTTTTAAACAAATTATCTATCAAAATAAAATTTACAAAAATTAAAATTAAGTAATTTGGTAAATTAAATAAGAAATATTTAATTATCGGTAAAAAAGTTAGTGAGTTTAAAAACAATAACGATGAATGGTGTCTATAACCATAGTTAAGCAAACCCATTCCAAAAGAGATTTTATTCTCGGACAAACTCAAAGCAAATGGCAAATGATAATAAGGAAAATCATCATGATTTTTTGAAATCAAAAAAAAAGAGAAAGAAACTATTGTTATGAATAGTAATAAGTTTAAATGTTTCAATTCAATCTTTTCTTTTTTAAGAAAAAATAAAAATAAACCCAATAATAAAACAATTATGTTATGAATTGAATTGTGTGCAAATAAAAAACTTGAAGTATATGAAATTATTATAAGAAAAAAAATACCAAGTAATCCTGTTTCACCAATATTTAGAACAGAAACATCTTTAAAAACAATATTTCTAAAAAATTTTCCATATCCTACAGATGATAATATAAACAGAAAGACTAATAAAAAAATTGATATTATTTGAAAAAAATGAATTATCATAAAACTTAAATATACTAATGAATTTTATTATCCAAGATATAAATCACCTAAAAAAAATTGATTTGGCTGACAGAATTACAGTTATAACTTTCTGTTTTATTCCTGTGTTTCTCATTATTGGAACTGCAGTAAGTGAATTGGCTATTATAGCTTTATCCATAAGATTTTTGATAGACTTTATTTTCTTTAGAAACTTTAAAATATATAACAAATTTTTATTTTACTTTCTTTTTATCATTTATGGAGCTTTAATAATAAATCTTATCTTTTCTGTAAATTATGAAAATTCCTTTTTAAGAAATATATTCTTTATAAAATATTTGATTTTTACAATCGGTACTATTGATTTTTTTTCCAAGAGAAAATTAGAATTATTTTTCATATTTAAGATTTGGACATTAATTTTATTTATTTTTTCTTTGGATTTGATTGTTCAGTTTATTACTCAAAAAAATATCATTGGAATGGAGTCCCCTCTCAAATATCATAGGCTCTCTGGTTTTATGGGTGATGAACTTAAGGCAGGATCTTTAATTTTATTTTTTTGTTTTGCAGTAACTGGTTTTTTAACAAATGAAAAAAAATATAAAATTTTAGGTATAATCCTCATTTGCTTTTTCTTATCAACAATTTTTATAACTGGAGATAGGTCAAATTTTTTTAAATCTTTAATGACATTTTTTTGTTTAGCCTTTTTTATTGATAAAAAAATCATTGGTAAGTTACTAGCCCTATTTCTTATTATGATGGGGATAATCCTATCTATTATTTCAACAAATGAAGTTTTTAAAGAAAGATTCAAAAGTGATATATTAAATGAACTTAGACAAGATAATTATAATTTAATCAATTACATAAAAAAAACCGAATATGGAAAAATTTATTCATCTGCTTACAATTTATATTTACAAAAAAAAATATTTGGTGTCGGAAATAAAAATTTTAGAATTTTATGTGAAAAAAATTTTAAACAGAAATATCCTTTTACTCAAAATTTAAAAGAAACAAAATGTAATACTCATCCACATCAAATATATTTAGAAATTTTAGTAGAACATGGGATATTCGGTATGACTATTTTTCTAATCTCTTTAATATTATTTGTTTATAGAAATTTTAAATTTGTTCTTAAAGAAAAAGATTATTTATTAACATCTCTTTTTTTTTCTACTTTAATTATTTTTATACCTATACTCCCTGGAGGAAGTTTTTTCACGAGTTTTAATGCAAACATTTTTTGGTTAAATCTGGGTTTTTTTTATTCTTATAAAAATTTATGTTCTCAAAAAAAAATTAATCATTAAAGTCATGAAATAATCAATGGTATAAAAATTTTTTTTATTAACAGTTTTAAAATATTTATAACCCTCAAGTCTTCTTTTAAACCAATTAGAATTAAATTCTTTAAAATTTTTACTACTCTCATTTTCGTTATGATTTAAATAATATGTTAATTTTTTATTTAAAAAGAGAGTTTTTTCCTTATTCAAGAATGCTAATGCAGCAATCCTAAAATCTAATGTTGTAAGTGGAAATTTTTTTTTAAAAAGTTTTTTTTCATTCAATTTTATTAATTTTTTTTTAATTGAAATACAGCTTTGAGGAGGAAATTTTGGCCATTTATTTTTTCTAAAATGATATTTGGTATTTCTAAGTTTAATTTTACCTGTTGGGTCAATAAAGATTGGTTTATCAAATATAAAACAAAGTTTTCTATTTTTTGTGAAATGTCTCTCAATTTCTAAAAGTTTATTTCTTTTTAAATAATCATCAGAGTCCAAAAAGCAAATTATCTCACCTTTGGCTTTTTTAAGTCCTTGGTAATAAGTATTTAATTGATAAAAAGTATTAAATTTAGATTTATTTTTAGATTTATTTGTTTTTAAAATCTTTATCTTTTCTTTAAATTTTTTAATTTTTTGTAAAGAGTTATCGGTTGAATTATCATCAATAACTATTATTTCAAAATTTTTTTTAAAGTTTTGCTTTAAACAAGATTTTATACTTTTATCTAAATATTTCTCTCCATTGTAATTTGCTATTAATATTGAAACTTTGATTTTTGCCATTTTAATTCTTATAAAGTGAATTCATTAAATCATTTGAATACTCAAGTAATATACTTTCATAATATGTTATTTTAATTATATTTATTTAAATGCAATCAAAAAAAAAAATAAAGTTATATATATTTCAACCTTATCCAAAATTTGGCGGAGCTGATCGATCTATAATTAAGTTAATCAATGGTTTGGGCTATAATGATATTACTTTAATTAGTCTATCTAAATGTAAATATCAACAATATCTTAATAAAAAGATCAAATTTAAAACTTTAAATAGTAAAAAAACTTTTTTTTCTATTTTTGAACTAAAAAATTATTTAAATGAAGAAATTGAAAAAAATAAACATAAAAAAAATATCATTATATCAAATCAAAACTTTGCAAATGTCGTTACTATGATTTCATTGGGCCAGGTGGAAAATATTAAAAAAATATTAGTTGAACGAAATCATTTGGATGAATTAAGATTTTACAAAGGGATAAAAGATTATATCAAAAAAAAAATCATATTATTTTTAATTAAAGTTTATTATCCAAAAAGTGATGCAATCATTGGTATAAGCAAAAAGTTAAGTGATGACTTAAAGAACTATATTAATTCAAAAGTAATCACTATTTATAATCCATCATTAGAGGAAAAAATTATTCAAAACAATATGATTAAAAAAGTTAAGATAAATCGATCAAAAAAAATTCTTTTAAATGTTGGATTTTTTGAAAAACAAAAAGATCAACTTACTCTGCTAAAATCAATAAACATTTTAAAGAAAAATTATAATAATTTTTATCTTTTACTAGTTGGTGATGGATCGGAGTACAATAATTTAAGTAATTATATAAAAAAAAATAATTTACAAAAATTTGTAGAAATTCATAGAAAGATTGATAATCCAGTTGATTTTTTTAAAAAAGCAGATTTATTTATCTTGAGTTCTATTTACGAGGGTCTAGGAAATGTTTTGATAGAGGCTATTAAATATAAATGTCCAATTATTACAACGAATTGTAATTCTGGTCCAATGGAAATAATTAGTAATGGAAAATATGGAGACTTTTTCAATCCAAGAGATTATCAAACTTTGGCAAAAAAAATATTAAATCATCTTAAAAATCCAAAAAAATTAAAAAAAAAGATAAAAGTTCCGAAAAGTCATTTGGCTAAATTTTCACTTAAAAATAATGTAAGAAATTTTCAAAAATTATTTGAAAAAGTATAAATCATTCAATTATTTCTAAAATTTTATTTAAAAAATATTTTTTACCAGTTTGCAAATGGCAGTTCTCTAGAATTGACTTCGAATTGATCACTAATTTTTTTCTTAAACTAATGTCATTTATCAAAATATTTAAATTATTTTCTAAATTTTCAAATTCCAAATCATAAGATAGATATGTATGGCCGTCGTGGTAAATGTTAGGCCAAGTTTCTATCTTTGACATATCTGCTGTCATGAATGCGGTTCCACACATAATTGCCTCAAATTCTCTATAACAGATTTCACCCCAACCAAAAGCACCTATTGAAACTTTGGAATTCCTCAAAGTTTCGTAGTATTTTTTTTTATTAAATCTTCCTTTAATTATTCCATTTTTATTTTTCAAATTTTCTAATACCTTTTTTAATTTAATTCTTTGAAAGCCTACGGATTCTCTATAAAATTTTGTATTCATTAAAGAAAAGTAATCATATTTTATTTTATCCTCATTCCAATTCTCGTAAAATGGCAATTTCATTTTATATTCCATCTTATCTAAGTACTTAAATTTTAAAAATTCCAAATAATAATCTATTTTGGAAAATTCGACATAATCGAAAAAAAAAGCAACACCAAGGTTCCAGCCTAATGTTAATTTTTTCAGATATTTTGGATTTAATAGTTCTTGATTGTAATCTTTGAAATCTTTTATATTGTGTTTATTGATGTAGTAATCAGTGTGAAATCTGCCTCCTTTTATTTTATTAAAATAAATTTTTTTATCTTTATAGAGTTGTTTTTTTACGTATTTTTTAACAAACGGGAGAACCTCAAACTGAGTAGTCCCTGCACTATCTCTCATATCAAACCAATATAAATTTTTATTCTTTTTATAAATTTCTTGGATATATTCTAAGTTTACATGACCATCAACTTCAGGAAATGATCTTGAGTTTAAAAATAAGTGATCGGCCTGAAAAAAATTTTTTTTTATTGAGGAAAAAAAATTTACTTCTATTTCAAGATCTTTTAGATTTTTTTGAAATAAAAAAAACCAATTCCAAAATCCATAATATAACCCTAATCTTCTTGCTTCTTCATTAATAAGAATATGAATTTTTTGTTTCATATAAAATACTTTTACATATAAGTTAATTTTTGCAATTTAATTAATGATAAGTAAAATAATAAATTTCTCCGTATATCTTTTGAGGTATTTTTCTATATTAAGGACAAAATATGAAGTTTCTAGAGAAATTAATTTTGGATCGAGCCAGGCAAACAACTTTTTTAAAAAACATTTAAAAAAATGCAAATTTTACTTAGAATATGGGTCAGGGAATAGCACTCTTCTCGCGGTAAGTTACAAAAAAAGATTTATCTCTATTGAGAGTGATCGGAGTTTTTATAACTATATTAGAATAAACAAAAAGATAAATGATATTACATATATAGATATTGGACCGACCAAGTATTTTTCTTACCCCATTTTACCATTTTGTTTTATAGAAAAAAAAATTACAAATTATAGTAATTATATTAAAAAAATATTTTTTGAAAACAAATTAATTCCAGACTTAATCTTAATAGATGGACGATTTAGAGTTAATGTATGTCTTAATATTATTAAATTTTTAATTAAGAATAAAATAAAAAAAAATATACTTATAATAATTGACGACTACAAATTTAGGAAAAACTATAAAATTTTAAATAAGTTTTTTAAAATCACAAATGAAGGAAGATTTGGTGTTATTAGATATAATGATTACAAGAAAATTTCTCTTAAAAATATCGATAACTACTTACTTAAATCAAAAATAGATTATTTATAAATATTTTGGATTAATTTTTTTAATATTTTTCATGTACCAAGAGACTACAATTTTTTTCATTGGTGTCTCAATAAATTTAAATGAACAAATTGCCATTAATAATGTTGATATAATTGCAATTATTACAGAAAGATTTTCAGCTCCAAGTTTATTAATTTCTCTTATAATTATAATTCCAATACTATGATGTAATAAGTACCATGAAAAAGATATTAAACCAATTTTTGAAATAAGACTGAGCCTAAAATTTAACTTTAACTTAAGGACTAACCAAATTAAAAAAACTATAAGAATAAATGGTAACTCATAACCATTAAATCTTTCATTAACTATGATATTAATTATTACAAATAAAATTGTAAGAAAGTACATTAATAATTTTTTTTCTTTCAAACTAAAAATTATCAAACCAACTAAAAACCAATTTGCATGAGGAGAAATAGATGTAATGGTTACGAATATATTATCATCAAATAATATAACTATATTTAAAAAGATTGAAAATATCACCCAAGTTATAATAGATTTATTAAGATTCTTAAAAAAAAAATATATTATTCCAAAAAAAATATAAAATTTTAACTCAACAATTAACATCCAATAAACACCATCTATATATTTAAAATTTAATCCCGGAACAAAATTAGCAAATATTAAATTCATAAATCCCGTGTACCAATCCACCTCTCGACCTGGAAGATCAAATAAACTATAAAAAGTAAGAGTTATAAGAGCACAAAATACGTAAGCAGGATAAATTCGAGCAAATCTTCTCATTAAAAATTCAATATAATTTTGTGATTGAAAAATAGTCATTGCTATACAGTATCCACTTAAAATAAAAAATATATCTACACCTACCCAAAGATGTTTTGAAATACCTGATGTCCAATTGTCAGACCTAAATAGATAATCTGGAGAATAATGAGCTGTGTAATGATACAAAACAATAAAAATAATTGCTACACCTCTAAGTAAGTCAATATTTTCAATTCTTTCTTTATTTTTTGATAACATTATATTATTTTGAAACTATATTAATTATATCAATAATTAGCAAAATAAACTTATGGATTTTTATAAAAAACTTTTTTTAGGAACTTTGACAATTGTTGTAGCAATAATATTAATCATAAAATTTTCATTATCTTCAATAGAAAATAGAATAATTGAAATTACAAAATCTGAAAAATTTTATAATTTTATAAGTCAAAGATTTAAGTATGAAATGAATAGACATTCTTCAAAAGAATTAACCCAAGAAGAAATTAACTTTTACACTATTGAATTAAATAAAATACTTTCAAAATGGAAACCTGTAATAGATAGGTTAAATGTTGAAAATATCAAATAATGAAGACTGCAAATATAGACAATTATAAAATAATTGTTATCGCTATTTCGTTATTCTCTTTTTTAATTTCAGTTTGGCAGTCTCCATATGTTTATGATGCCCATCATTGGGGTCTTGTGGCATCTAATGCTTATGACCTATTAAACAACAAAATACCCTATAAAGAAATATTCATTCAATATGGAATATTTACAACATTATTACATTCAGTTTTCATGAAAATAGGAAGTCAAAGTGTAATTTCAATCTTTTTTTTCACATCTGTTATCTATTCGATTTCAATATATTTTTTTTTTTTAATTGTTAAAAATAAATTTAAAGATCAATTAGCTTTATTTGCTGTATTATGTTTAGTTTTAATTCATCCCTTTGTAAATCACCCATGGCATAATTATTTAACATTTTTTTTCTTAATTTTATCAATTTTTTGTTTAGAGAAAAATATTGATAAATATTATTTTATTTCAGGTTTTTTGTTTGGTTTAGCTGTATTATCATACGAAAAATTTTTAGTCGTATTTCTACTATTTTTTATAAGCTATGCTTTAATTAATCTTAAAAATAAAAAAATTAAAGATGTATTTTTTTTATCAATTGGTTTTTTTATTCCGATAATAATATTTTTTTTATACATCAATCATAATCAAATATTTTTTGATTGGATAAAGTATCATTCTATAAGCGATCTTTATATTGGTGATAATTATATAATTGTTGTACTAAGTTTTTTAAAAAATTTACTATATAATGGAGTCAAAAATTTTATTTTTGAACCATATTGGATATTTTTTTTAATTTTAATAGTTCTTAATTTAGCTTTTTTATATATTTTTTTATTTAATAAAAATCTTGTAAAAAAAGAAGATGAATATCTAGTATATATTTCAATGTTATCGCTTGGCTCATTTTCATCAGCTATTCACTCATTAAATAGTTTTAGGCTGGCGACAGGAGCATTTATTGGAATCTTTATACTAATATTTTTTCTTAACAAAATTAAGAATACTGAAACACAAAAAATTATCTCATTTAGCATAATTATAATTCTTTGTTTAGGTATAAATTTTAAAAAAAGTGAAAATAATAAACTTTATGTGACGCCTGTTTCATTTGAACATATTACAAATAATGAAATAAAATTTTTCAAACATTTAAAATTTAAGAAAGATACATGGAACCACACCCTTTTTTTCAACAAAAAAATAAATGAAATAAAAGAAAAATGCATAAATGTAAATTATGCAATTAATTATACTAATAATACCTATTACTATTTATTAATCTCAGATTTTTTTAGAACTTTTCAAATTAAGCCATGGATTAATTCAAAAAGTACTTTAGACAAGCAAACAATGAGTCTCATTAATCCTAATTTTGAGTCTAATTTGAAAAAACGGATAAAAAAAAATCAAACACTTATTGTTGCTGATTTGTCCTTCCAAGTTCCTGAGAATTATAGCTACATTAAACTGCCTTATTCATATGAGAATAAATTTAAAAGAATTTTAGTTCCTAAAAGATGTATAGATAAAATATGAAAACATTTATTCTATGTGGTGGATTTGGTACACGTTTGGATTATGAGGGTAAGTTAAAAGCAAAACCAATGGTAAAAATTGGATCCAAACCAATTCTAATTTATATTGTTGAAAATTTTGTTTTTCAGGGTTTTAATGAATTTATATTTTGTCTTGGTCATAAATCTGAAACTATAAAAAATTACTTTTTAAAAGAAAAAAAAAAGTACGTCAAAATTTTGAGTAAAAATAAAGATAATCTTAAATTTCAGTTTGAAAATAAGCGAATAAAGTTTATTGGAAATTTAGTTTATACAGGGTTAAATACTGGAACTGGGGGTAGAATTAAAGTTGCATATAAATCTTTAAAACTAAATGAAGATATAATGATGACTTATGGGGATGGTCTCTCAAGTGTAAATATTAAAAATTTAATAAAATTTCACTATAAAAATAAATCATCAGTAACACTAACAGCAGTAAAACCTAAACACAGATATGGTATTATCAAATTAAAAAAAAACAATATTGAAAAATTTGATAATGAAAATAAGAGCATTGATGTTTTTGTTAATGGAGGATTTTTTGTAATAGATAAATCGGCTATACAAAAAATAAAAAATAATAATACATATTGGGAGAAAGAACCTTTAAGTTATTATCTGAGAAAAAAAAAGTTATTTGCATTTAAACACAAGGGATTTTGGAAAAGTTTAGATACTATGAAAGATAAAAATGATTTTGATAACCTTATTAAACAAAATAAAAAACCATGGATAGTAAAGAGAAATTAAAAAAGTTTTGGAGAAATAAAAAAGTTTTTATTACTGGTCATACCGGATTTAAAGGAAGCTGGATGTCAATACTGTTAAACATGTTAGGGGCAAATATTTACGGGTATTCGCTCAAACCAAATAAAAAATCTTTATTTAACCAGGCTAATTGTAAATATTTTTTAGAAGAAAATTTTTATGGTAATATTAACAATTTCAATAATTTAAAAAAAAAACTTAAAAAAACAAAGCCCAATATTTTGTTTCATTTAGCAGCTCAACCTCTAGTAAGTAAATCTTTTAGTGACCCTCTTGAAACATTTCAGACTAATATTATCGGTACTGCTAACGTATTAAATGCGATAAGAAATATACCTTCTCTAAAATCTATTGTAATTATTACCACTGATAAAGTTTACAAAATTAAAAATTCTAATCGAAATTATAAAGAATTTAATGAATTGGGAGGTAAAGATCCTTACAGTGTTTCAAAAGTTTGTGCTGAACACTTAACAATTTCTTTTATTGAGTCTTTCTATAAAAATAAAAATATTAGAAATAAAATTTCAACAGCTAGATCTGGGAATGTTATTGGTGGTGGAGATTATTCAAAAAATAGACTGCTACCAGACATAATAAACTCTATAAATAATAAAAAAAAGATGATAATTCGAAATCCTAATAGTGTCAGACCATGGCAACACGTTATAGAACCAACTTTAGGATATTTGAAGTTAGCAGAATTACAATACAAGAAAAAGCGATTGCATAAGGATCAGAATTGGAATTTTGGACCTAATAAAAAAAGCTTTGTAAAAGTAATTGATATTTTGAAAATTGTAAAAAAAAGATACAAAGTAAAAATTAAAATCAAAAAAAACAAAGATTTTTTTGAGACAAATATTTTGAAATTAGACAACAATAAAGCTAAAAAAAATTTGAACTGGCGTCCTAATTGGAATTTGCAGAAAAGTATAGATAGTGTTATGGGGTGGAATGATGAGTTTAGAAAAAATAAAAATGCCAAAAAAATTAGTGAACATCAAATAAATAATTATTTTAATAAAAAATGAAAATAACATACGGAAAAAACGTTTACGGCAAAGAAGAAATTAAAGCTGTTTTAAACCAATTAGGAAAAACAACACAAATGGGCAAGTCTGTAACTAATTTTGAAAGTAAAATTGCTAAACTATTTTCAAAGAAATACGGGGTTATGGTAAACTCTGGATCTTCAGCACTTACTCTGGCTACAAATGTTTTAAATTTAAAAAAAGGTGATGAAGTAATAACTCCATGTTTAAATTTTGGGACAGCCGTGTCTTCTATAATGTTATCAGGAGCCCAGCCAATTTTAGCTGATATAGATATTGATACATTGCAAATTAATATCAATGAGTTTCAAAAAAAAATAACAAAAAAAACTAAGGTAATAATGGTTCCAAATTTAATTGGTAATATTCCTAATTGGAAAAAAATAAAGCAAATAGCTAATAGATACAATTTAAAGATAATTGAAGATTCTGCTGACACGCTAGGTGCAACAATAGATAAAAAACCAACTGGAATTTATAGCGACATATCAATAACTAGCTTCTACGGATCTCATATAATCAGTTGTGCAGGAAATGGTGGAATGTTTATGACAAATGACAAAAAACTTTACGAAAAAGCAAAAGTTTTAAGGAGTTGGGGAAGAATGTCTACACTTATAAAAGACTCAGAGAATATTAATAAAAGATTAAATATTAAATTAAGTGGCATTGAATATGATAAAAAATTTGTTTTTTCGGAAGTTGGGTATAATTTTGAACCCTCTGAAATAGGTGCATCTTTTGGTCTTATTCAATTACAGAAATTTAAAAAATTTAATAAAATTAGAAATTATAATTTTAATCTTCATCTAAATTTTTTTAATAAACACAAAGAATTTTTCATAGTTCCAAAAATTAATAAAAATGTAAAAACTAATTTTTTAGCTTACCCAATAATAATTAGAAAAAATAAAAATTTTGATAGAAAAAAACTACAAATTTATTTAGAGAAATATAATATTCAAACTAGACCAATTTTTTCTGGTAACATATTAAGACACCCAGCATTTAAAATAATTATTAATAATAAGAATAAACTTCGATCATTTAAAAATGCTGACTACATTATGAAATATGGAATCTTAATTGGATGTCATCAAGGTTTAAATTATAAAAAAATAAAATATATCCACACAAAAATTTTGAATTTAATTAATAAATGAAAAAAAAAAACCAAATAATGTTGTCTGATTATGTTTTAAGTTTTTTAAGAAATAAAAATGTTAAACATGTCCCCTTGTTAATTGGAGGTGCGATTTCATTTATGGTTGATGCATTCTCAAGAAATAAGAAAATTAAATACATAGCTGTTGCAAATGAACAGTCGGCTGCGATGATTGCTGACGCCTACTCAAGATCAGGAGCAGGATATTCATGCACAATGGCAACATCTGGTCCGGGCGCAACTAATCTTCTTACTGGAATTGCTTGCTCATATTTTGACTCGATACCTTCGATGCATATTTGCGGCCAAGTTAACACATATGAGCAACAAGGATTTCACAAGAGCACGAAAAAAGTAAGGCAAGTAGGTTTTCAAGAGACTGATATTGTTAATATGGCAAAACCAATTACAAAGTTTTCATATAAATTAAATAGACCTGAGGAAATTAAATACATTCTAGAAAAAGCCTATTATATTTCAACAACAGGTCGACCTGGTCCTGTATTAATTGATATACCTATGAATTTTCAAAAAATGTTAATTAATCCAAAAAAACTTAGATCGTTCAATCAACCAAAAAATAAATTATTACACTTAGAAAATAAGATTAGAAAATTTAAATCCTTTCTCCAAAAATCAAAAAAACCAGTGATTATATTGGGTGGAGGCATCAAGTGTAGTAACTCTCAAAATCAACTTAATATTTTTCTAAAAAAAACTCAAATTCCAATAGTTGCTACGTGGAGTGGTGTCGATTTAATTGATCATAAAGATTATAGGTATGTAGGTAATATCGGGGTATACGGCAACAGATCTGCTAACATCGTTGTACAAAATGCAGATTTAATTTTATCTCTAGGATCTAGACTTGATACAAGAGTAACTGGTGGTAAACCAGAAACCTTTGCTAAAAATGCAAAAAAAATTATTATTGATATTGACAACTACGAATTATCAAAACAAAGAGGCTTAAAAGTAGACCTTAAGTTAAATTATAATTTAAATGATTTGCTAAAAGAGCTTAATAAATACAATATAAAAATAACACGAAATGATTGGTTAAAAAAATCAATGAACTTAAATCATTTATTTAAATTTCCAGAATTTAAGAAAAAATTAAGTAAAAGAGTTAATCCCTACCTATTTGTGAATGAATTATCTAATGTGCTTAATAAAAATAGCATAATCATTGGTGATACTGGATCTCATTTAACATGGTTAATGCAAGACTTTAAAATAAAATATGGTCAAATAATGTTTTCTGCTTTTGGAAATTCCCCAATGGGCTATGCACTTCCAGCAAGTATAGGAGCGCAAATAATTAATAAAAAAAAGAAAGTCATCGCCTTTAACGGAGATGGTAGTATTCAATTAAATATACAAGAACTTCAAACACTCAGTAAGTTAAATTTACCAATTAAAATCATTATTATGAACAATCATGGTTATGGAATAATTCAACAATTTCAGGACTTGTATCTCAACAAAAGACATGAAGCCTCAAATCGTGTTGTTTCCAATCCAAATTTTAAATTTTTAAGTAAAGCTTTCAAAATTAATTACAATTTCATTAAAAAAAATAATGATATAAAAAAAATAAAAAAAATAATTAACTCTAATAAAGCAGAGATAATTGAGGTAGATATTGAAGATAAAGAAAAAATTATTCCTAAATTAGAATTTGGAAAACCCATAGACAATCTTTCTCCACAAATAAATTTAAATTCGATAAAAAATTACTTATCTACAAGTTAGGAAAATCTTGAAAAAAATAATAATTGTTGGTAGTTCGGGTTTTGTTGGAAGAAGTTTAAATAATTTTTTAAATAAAAAAAATTATAAAATAATTAACTTTTCGAGATCAAACAAAAAAGATATTCTTAAAGTAAAAAAGTTACCAAAATCTAATTATATTATTTATTGTGTTAAAACTAATGATATTAAAAAAAGCTTACATTTATTTAAACATTTTGAGAATTTACTAAAAAATTACTCTAAAAGAATAAAAATTTTATTTTTTAGTTCAGGATCAGTTTATGGCCCAAGATTTCAAATAAAAAAATTTAAAGAAACCGACAAAGTTTCATTAAAAAAAATAAATAATTTTAATAATTATAAAAAAAATTATGCTAAAGAAAAAATTTATCTTGAAAAAGAATTTATAAAATTATCGAAGGAGGGATTTAAAGTGTCGATTGTGAGAGGCTTTGCTTTTTATGGAAAATATATATTAAAATACAATTACTTAATTTCTGAAATTATTAAAGCAATTAAAACTAAAAGAAAACTATCAATCCAGAATAAAACTTTTAGAAGTTATATGCATGCGAATGATATGTGTAGATGGTTATTAAAAATTGTTAAAAATTCATCAATAAAATGCCCTATTTATAATCTTGGATCAGATAAAAAAATTGATTTATACAAATTAATTAAATTTTTAAATAAAAAATATAAATCTAAAATATTTATTAAAAATAAAGAAAATAAAAAAGTTGATTTTTATATTCCCTCTATAAATTTGGCTAAAAGTCGACTAAAATTAAAAAATACAATAAAATTTGAAAATGCTATAAATTCCTTAATAAAATAATATGAAAATTTCTGTTGTTACACCTACTTATAATGAATTTGATAATATTGGTAAAATATATGATGAAATAAAAAAGAAATTTAAAGAAATTAATTGTGAATATGAGCATTTAATTATTGATAATAACTCCTCTGATGGAACTATAAATAAAATTAAAGAATTAGCACTAAAAGATAAAAATCTTAAAATCATTATTAATTCAAAAAATTATGGTCATATTAGATCTCCATTTTACGCTTTATTACAGTGTAATTCTGATGCAACAATATTAATGGCAGCAGATTTTCAAGATCCTATAGATTTAATACCGCAATACATTGAGGAGTGGAAGAATGGAAATAAAATAGTCCTTGGTGAAAAAATATCATCTGAAGAAAATAAAATAAAATATAATATAAGAACTCTATTTTATAATTTTCTAAATAAAATTTCGGAATTTGAATTACCCAAAAACACTACAGGCTCAGGAATCTTCGATAAAACTGTCATAGAAAAACTAAAAAAAATTAATGATCCTTATCCTTATTTTAGGGGATTGATTACTGAATTAGGTGAAGATATTAAAACACTCAAATTTAAACAGCCTTTAAGGAAAGCAGGAAAAACAAAAAATAATATACTCACCTTGTATGATATTGGAATGCTGGGAATAATAAAACATTCAAGAAAACCTTTGAGATTTATGGTTTTGCTTGGTTTCATTCTCAGCGCAGTTAGCTTCTTTATTGGAATATTTTATTTGATTTATAAATTGATCTATTGGGAGTCTTTTGATCTAGGAATCGCCCCTTTAGTGATTGGAATATTTATATTAAGCTCAATTCAAATCACTTTGTTGGGCCTTGTTGGTGAATACATAGGAATAATTTTATTACATCAAAGGAACATTCCTTTAGTACATGAAAAAGAGCGAATAAACTTTGAATAAAGTTTATAAATTTAAATTTAAACTTTAAACAATCTTTTCAATCTTGTTTTTTTTATACCAAGTTAATGTATTATCAAGAGCAATCTCAAATTTTGTAAAACTAAAATTTCCAACAGACTTTTTTAATTTAGAATTATTTCCATGTGTTTTAATAATATCCGCTTTTTGTAAAGATCTCATAATAATTTTCGGTTTATAAATTTTTTTTGAATAATGTTTAATTGTTCGTGTAATATTTATTGGTTTACCAGAACAAACATTTAAAATTTCGTGTTTTTTTCTTAAGTTTACTTTTTGTAATTTTAATAAAATTTGAATTAAATCTTTTATATATGTGAAGTCTCTAACATGATTACCACGATTATTTAAATAAAAAGGTTTTTTTTTAAAAGAACTAGTTAAGAATTTAGTAACAAACATATCTGGCCTACCCCACTCACCAAAAATTGTAAAAAATCTTAAACCTATCATATTTATATTATATAAATTTGAATAATTTTCAGCTAATTCTTCGTTAAATTTTTTAGTTATACCGTATATATTTTTTGGTTTTATCAACTGGTTTTCAGATAACGGAAACTTTCTGCTCTCACCATATACAGAGCTTGACGAGGCGTAAATAAATTTTTTTAGTTTAATGTTTTTTATAGACTCTACTAAATTACAAAAACCAATTAAATTTGATTTTATATATTTTTGAGGATTTATTAATGAATATCTAACACCAGCTTGAGCAGCAAAATGAAAGATGATATCAATTTTTTTTTTTGCTAAACTTTTTTTTAGTAATAATTCATTGGTAATATCTATCTTCAAAAATTTAAAATTTTTAAACTTTTTAAGAGCCGAAACTCTCTTTTTCTTGAGTTTTATTGAGTAATAATTATCATAATTGTCTATACCTAAAACAAAATTATTTTTTTCCAAAAGAGCTTTAGCCAAGTTAAATCCAATAAAACCTGCACATCCTGTTATTAAAATTTTCATAGTTTATCTTTAGTTTAAAATCATTTTATTTACGCGTATCTTCCATGTATTATTCACTGCAGTCTTATACGCATTCAAACAAATTTTTTTTGACAATTTTTTATTTCTTAAGATATTTTTTATAGCGTTGTTCCACTGATGTACATTATTATTCTCAACAATCAAAGAATTAATCTTATCTTTTAATATTTCTCTGATTCCAGGTAAGTTTGATGAAATAATTATTTTGCCTGATGCTAGATAGTCAAACATTTTTAATGGTGAACAATATAATGCTGTATTTAAATTTTGAGAATTTATTTGAACATTCTTTTGATATGGCATCAATAATATATCAAATTTAGATAATATTGATGGTATCTTTGAATAAGGCACGTGTTTCCAAATTTTAACATTCGGAGTAAGTTTTGAGAAACGTTTGAACTTATCAACTTGCCCAATTAAATAGAAATTTAAATTAGGATTTTTTCTCGCTAATTGTATTATTAATTCAATTCCTCTTCCTTTATAAAAGCTACCAACATATCCTACATTTTTGGGTTTATTTCTTATTTTTGTTTTATCAAAATTCCTTATATCTACGGCATCATGTAAAACTAGTTTTTTATTTGTTGAAAATTTTTTTGACAACTCACATGAAATAAAAATTACTTTCTCAACATAATTTGAATTTAAAAAATTTAAATTAACGAGTAAAAATTTTGTAAGGCCTCTTAATTCATTATGAATTTCGACTTTATGATAAATTTTATATAAACTCAAAAAAAAACTTGTAATTAAGCTTCTTGTAACAATAAAGTTTTTTTTTTCATTTTTAAGGTAATTTGCTACACGGTAGCCAAATAGTAATCTTTTAATAAAATTAATATTTACCTGATATGAAAAAAAATTTTTAATTTTAAACGATTTTTTTCCTATCAAAATGTAATCTTTTTTAATTTTTTTATATGTAAGGTTATTCTTTGAATGAAATAAAATTAATTCAGTAGAAGAAAACTTATTTGCTAGCTCATTACACATTTTAATAACATGTGTTGAATAAGCACTTTTATTAGGTAAGAAAATTTCAGCAATATAATAGGATTTTTTCACTTGTTAAAATAATTTTATAAATACTGTTCTTTTGTTAAATTTTAAATATTTTTGAATTTCTCTTTTGCCATCATCATGGTTCACTAACTGTATTATCGCATGAAATCTGTCTTTAACATTAATTTTATCAATTCTATATTTTTTATAAAAAAATTTATTATCTATTGTGGGATCGAAAACTTTTATTTTTTTATTTATTTTGAGTATTTTTAAAATAATTTTTTGAGCTATTGAATTCCTTTGATCCCCCACATTTGGCTTATAAGACTCACCAAAAATTAAAAGCTTGCTCTTTAAACTTAGTCTATTTTTTTTCAATTCATTTATTATTTTTTTATAAATGTAGCTTTCCATTTGATCATTAACTTTTCTTCCAGCTAACAAAATTTCCATTTTTAAATTATATTTTTTTGATATATGAGATAAATAATAAGGATCAACAGGCAAGCAATGCCCTCCGACTAAACCAGGTTTATATTTAATAAAATTCCATTTTGTAGAAGCTAATTCTATTACTTCATTAAAATTAATATTAGCTTTCTCACAAAATTTAAATATTTCATTAAATAAACCTATATTTAAATCTCGTTGAATATTTTCTATTACTTTGGCAGTTTCAGCAGATTCTAAATTACTAGTGAAAGCAATCTTTTTTGATACTTTTTTAAAAATACTTTTAACAAGTCTCACTCTTTTTGGGTCTTTATTGTTAAAAGCAACTATTTTGTTAATGCTATTCAATTTCTTTTTTTGATCACCTGGATTTATGCGTTCAGGGCTATAACCAAGAAAAAAATCTTTTGAGGATTTAAGCTTACTAGTATTTTCAAGAATTTTTCTACAAAGATTATTTGTAATTCCAGGATATACAGTTGATTCAAAAAAGACAATGTCATCTTTTTTCAATACTTTGCCAATTAGTTCACATGATTTAGATAAAATTCTCAAATCAGGTTTTTTATTTTTAAATATAGGTGTTGGAACAGCAACTATAAAAAAATTACATTTCTTAATTTCTGATTTATCTGTAGTTAGTTTGCTTCCTGTTTTTTTAAAAATTTTGATCTCATTTTTTTTAAACTCCTTGTAAACATCGACAAATTTATTTAATTTATCTATCCTATTCTTATTGATGTCATAACCTGTGACCTTAAAAGTTTTGGATAAATTTAAAAATATTGGCAAACCTACGTAGCCAATACCTATAATGCATATTTTAGTTTTCATTTTTTTTTATAATAATTATAATAAAAGTTATAACCACTTTCAAAAATTTATAGAAATTTCTTAAATCTAAATAATATTTTAAGTATTTTTTAAAAAACAATATTTTTTGAAATAAAATTAATTTATGTTTTTTTGACCATTGATCAGGGTGATTTTGTAAATAAACATATTTTTTATTTGATATAAAATACTTTTTTCTCATCAATGCAAATTGGATAAACAAATCCTTATCAGCACTTCCAAATACTTTTAGATCATATCCTCCAAATTTTAAAAAGGTATTCTTATGGATTATTATATTAGAACAAAGCACACCTGGATTGTAGTGCAAGTAATCATCAATATTAAATACTTTGGGTATTTTTTTATTATTTTTAATTTTCTTATTATGAAAAAAACTTAGTGTATTATAAACAATTATTTCAACTTTTTTTTTTTTAATAATTCTAAATGCGTCATACAAATAATTATGATGCCAAAAATCGTCATCGTCTAAAAATGCAAGAAATTTACCTTTTGCATGCTTAGCACCAATATTTCTTGAGATTAGTGCATTATTTTTTTGATTATTTTTAATGTATTTTAAAAGTATATTTTTTTTTTTTTGTGAAAAATTTTTAATAATACTTTCTGTTTCTCGATTATTACAATCATCAATCACTAATATTTCTAGAGGTTTTGTTTTTTGAGATAAAGCTGATTTAACTGCTCTGATTAAAAAGTTATTTCTATTATGTGTAGGAATAATAACACTGAAATCTGTCATGATTATTAGTTGCTAAAAAATATTTTTAGTTTAGAGCAAATGTAATCAATATTCTTTTTGCTAATCTTTAAATGAAAAGGAAGTGATAAAGTTTGTCTGCCCCATTTTTCACCTTCATTACATTTAAATTTATATTTTTTTTTATAATAAGTAAGTTCAGTTATAGATCTATAATTAACTGTTACTTGTATATTATTTTTATTTAAATAAGATATTAATTTATCTCTAAATTTTCCATTTACTCCAATTGGAAATAGGTGGTAGTCTCTAATCACGTTAAAATTTGTTTTTGGCATACTAATTGATTTAATATTGGAAATTTTATTATAAAAATATTTATAAATTTTTTTTCTTTTTTGAGTTTGCTTATTATAAATCCTTATTTGTTTTTCTAATAGCGAGGCATTAATATCACTCATATTTGCCTTAAAACCTTTATTTGTAACATCCCAATGAGAATATTTATTATTTTCAAATCTTTTCATTGCTGGTTTTGTCATACCATTATTTGAAATAGATTTAATTTTGTCATAATAATTTTTATCGTTTAAAATTATTGCTCCACCCTCCCCACAAGTAATATTTTTAGTCGCATAGAATGAAAAGACAGAAAAATCAGAATTATTTCCAATAATTCTATTTTCATATTTTCCTGAAAAGCAATGTGCACAGTCCTCTAGGATCATTATATTTTTTCTTATTTTTCTTTTTAGTTCTGAAACATTAAAAATATTTCCATATATATGTACTGGCATTATTAATTTTGTTTTCTTTGTAATTTTTTTTAAAGTATCGGGGATACTCAAAAGTTTTGTATCTTTATCTATATCTGCAATTACCAATTTACAACCAACCATTTCAACTACATTTGCACAAGCTACAAAAGTATTAGCTGGAATAATTACTTCATCTTCTTTTTTTAAATTTAAAGATAAGAATAACGAAATGACTCCATTTGTCCAAGAATTTGTAAGATAACAATATTTTTTATTAAATCGCTTTGATACTAATTTTTCAACTTTTCTAGTTATAGGTCCTGAAGTTAAAAATAAACTCGATATAGATTTATTTACGTCTCTAAAATTTTTTCCTATTTCATGTTCGTAAAAATTTATTTTTTTCATTTTTTATTTAAAAAATCTGTATAAACGTTAAGAGTAATTTTTTTTTTATCATAAGGTTTCTTATCAGCTTTAATTTTATTTACTGTACTTAAAATAGCAGAATTTATATATTCTGTTTTTAAATAACTTTTATTGATTTTTTTCATTGTTTTCGTGGATACTTTATATGATCTATTATCAATATTAAATTTTTCATGTTTAAATTTCACTGTATTATCAAAATATGAATAGATTTTTTTCGCTAAATCAATAATTTTAATATTAAAATTTCCTATATTTAAAGTTTTATTTTTAAATTTTTTTTTATTATCAATTAAACAATTTTCAATAACTTCAGATGCTGTTTCATTAAAACAAAAATATCTATATTGATCTCCACCAAGAACCTCAATTGATTTTTCAAAACACGCATCTCTTATTAGCTTATTTATGGCTATGTCATATCTCATTCTATCAGACCAGCCAAATAAAGTTCCAAATCTTAAAATTGTGTAAGGTATTTTATTTTTTTTTAAATATTTTTCGTAATTAAATGAAGATTTAGAATAAGCTGAAATCGGTGATAATTTTGAATTTTCATTTACTAGATTTTTATTTTTTCCATAAACTGAGCAAGTTGATGCATAAATATATTTTTTAACATTTGATAATTTTTGATAAAAAGTTTTCTTATTTACATAATTATTAGTGATTGTAAATTTTGGATTTAATTCAGATGATGGGTCATTTGAAATATTTGCTAAATCAACAATTAAATTAAATTTATTTAAAAAATCTTTATT
>CACJDV010000007.1 GCA_902592265.1 uncultured Pelagibacteraceae bacterium
GTTGTTGATACAAATCAAGAGATTGTGGATGATCCATCAAAAATAAATCAAGACCCTGAAAATTCTGCCTGGTTCTTTAAACTAAAGATTAAAGATAAATCTGAAATGGATTCTTTAATGAACAAAGATGATTATGATAAATTTGCAAATGAGAATAATACTTAATGTTACATAATTCTGAAAAAGATTTTATAAAAAGACACATTGGTCCATCTGAAGAAGATCAATCAAAAATGTTAAAAAAATTAAATTACAAATCATTAGGTGATTTGATTGATAATACTGTTCCAGAAAAAATACAGTTCAAGGGTGAACTAAATATTGGTGAGTCAAATTCAGAATATGAAGCATTAAGAAAATTAAAAGCAATTTCAAAAAAAAATCAAATTTACTCAAATTTTATAGGCATGGGTTATTATGGTACGTACACACCTTACGTAATTTTAAGAAATATATTAGAAAACCCAGGCTGGTATACCTCATATACACCTTATCAGCCAGAGGTAGCTCAAGGAAGATTGGAAATGCTTCTAAACTTTCAGCAAATGATCGTGGACTTTACAGGAATGGATATAGCTAATGCATCTTTACTTGATGAAGGTACTGCAGCAGCAGAGGCTATGGGTTTAAGTTATAGAATCGACAAAAGTGATAGTAACTTAGTTTTCGTCTCTGAAAACTGCCACCCTCAGACTATTGAGGTCATACGAACTAGAGCAGAACCCATGGGTCTTAAAGTTCTTGTTGGCAATGAAAATAAAGTTTTAGAACAATTAAAAGAAGATATTGTTTGCGGAATCTTACAATATCCTGGAACTCTAGGGGATATTAAAGATCCTAGTGAAGCAATAAGCAAAATTCATAAAAAAAATGGTAAAGCTATTTTGGCTTGTGATCTTCTTGCGCTTGCTAAGCTTAAAACACCAAGAGAGCTTGGGGCTGATATTGCAGTCGGCAGTTCACAAAGATTTGGTATTCCAATGGGTTATGGAGGACCACATGCAGCATTTTTTGCAACAAAAGATGAATACAAGAGATCTATGCCAGGTAGAATAGTTGGTGTCTCTGTAGATAGACATGGAAACAAGGCTTATAGATTGTCACTACAGACTAGAGAGCAACATATTAGAAGAGACAAGGCCACAAGTAATATTTGTACAGCGCAAGCGTTGTTAGCTATAGTATCTGCAGCATATGCCATTTATCATGGTCCGGATGGAATTAAGAATATTTCTGAGAGAGTGTCTCAATTAGCAAAAAATTTTGCTGATAAAATAAAACAATCTGGATATGAAATATATTCTGATCATTTTTTTGATACCGTTACAATTATTACTAAAGAAAAAACTGATCAAATTTTTAAAAATGCTTTAAACCAAAAAGTAAATATACGAAAAGTAAACTCTGAAATGCTTGCTGTTTCTTTTGATGAGAAAAAAAATGTTTATAGAGTAAATCAATTATTAAAAATTTTTAATGCAGCAGAGTCTATTAAAAAAGAAGATCCAACTGTAAGTTTACCTAATTTGCCAAAAAATTTATTGAGAACTTCAAAATATTTAGAACACCCTGTTTTTAACTCATATCGTTCAGAGACAGAAATGCTTAGATATCTTAAAAAGTTAGAGGACAAGGATATAGCTCTAAACAGAACAATGATTGCCTTGGGCTCTTGTACTATGAAATTAAATGCCACTGCAGAAATGATACCTATTTCATGGAGAGAACTAGCCGAGCCCCATCCCTTTGTGCCTATTGAACAGATGGAAGGATATAGAACAATGTTCACTGATTTAAAAAATTGGTTAAGATCTATTACTGGTTTTTCAGGAGTTTCACTTCAACCAAATGCAGGAGCCCAAGGTGAATATGCGGGACTTATGGTAATCAGAAAATATCATTTGGATAGAGGAAACAAAGATAGAAACATATGTTTAATACCAAGCTCTGCACATGGAACAAATCCTGCTAGTGCACAAATGGTTGGAATGAAGGTTGTTGTAGTTAATTGTGACAAAGAAGGAAATGTTGATTTTGATGATTTAAAGAAAAAAGCAGAGCTTCATTCAGAAAATTTAGGAGCTTTGATGGTCACATACCCATCTACTCATGGAGTGTTTGAGGAAAAAATTATGGATATATGTGAACTAATTCATAAACATGGTGGGCAAGTTTATATGGACGGAGCAAACTTGAATGCATTGGTTGGTATAGCAAAACCAGGAAACTTTGGACCTGATGTTTGTCACATAAATTTACATAAAACATTTTGTATCCCTCATGGGGGAGGTGGACCAGGCATGGGCCCAATTGCATGTAAAAAACATTTGCAAGTTTATCTGCCAAATCATCCAGTTGTTAAAGATTGTGGTCCCACAACAGGAATTGGGCCAGTATCCGCTGCTCCTTGGGGAAGCTCAAGCATTTTATCAATTTCCTGGATGTATATTAAAATGATGGGATCAGGAGGATTAAAACTAGCCTCAAAGGTCGCTATTTTAAATGCAAATTATATTGCAGAAAGACTAAAAAATCATTACCCAATCTTATACAAAGGCTCAAATGGTAATGTTGCTCATGAATGTATAATTGATATTAGATCGATTAAATCAGAAACAGGTATCACAGAAGAAGATATTGCAAAAAGATTAATTGATTTTGGATTTCATGCACCAACAATGTCTTGGCCTGTTGCTGGAACAATGATGATTGAACCTACAGAAAGTGAAAACTTGTCAGAGCTTGATAGGTTTTGTGATACCCTGATTAAGATTAAACAAGAAATAGATTTTATTAAAACTGGTAAATTCGATAAAGTGGATAATCCAATCAAAAATGCTCCTCATACTGACACTGAGTTAGCTTCTGATAATTGGACGCATAAATATTCTAGAGAACAGGCTGCTTATCCTGCTAAATTCTTAAAAGTAAATAAATTTTGGCCACCAGTGGCTAGAGTGGATAACGTTTATGGTGATAAGAATATTTTCTGTACATGTCCAAGCATGGATGAATTTAAAGAAGATGCAGCATAATCATTAATGAAAATTGCTGTAGTTGGGTCAGGCATTTCAGGACTAAGTGCTGCTTATTATCTCTCAAAAAATAATCATGTAGATTTATTTGAAAAGGAAGATCACTTTGGTGGTCATTCTCACACAATTGATTTAATGATTGGAGCCAAAAAAGTTCCAGTGGATATAGGTTTCATAGTATTTAATTTTAAAACTTATCCAAATTTAATAAATTTTTTTAAGGAAAATAAAATTGAAATTGAAAAAAGCGATATGTCTTTTTCAGTATCAGTAGAAAATTCAAACTTTGAATATTGTGGGAAAGGACTAAATGGAATTTTTTCTAATAAGATGAACTTACTTAATATTAGATTTTTGAAAATGTTTTTTGATATTATAAAATTTTATAAAAAATCTGACAAACTTGATCCTTTGAACGAGGAAATTACACTAGGTGATTATTTAATAAAAAATAATCTCTCTAAAGAATTTATCGATTATCATTTAATACCTATGGTGTCAGCAATCTGGTCGATGCCTCCGTATGCCGCAAACAAGATGCCTTTAAAATTCTTTTTAAAATTTTTTCAAAATCATGGATTATTTAAACTTAAAAATAGACCACAATGGTACACAGTTACAGATAGAAGCAGGTCTTATGTAAAAACAATCCTTTCAAAAATTAGTGGAGAATATTTTAAAAATTATAAAGTAAATAAGATCATTAGCAAAACAAATGGTGTTGATCTGTATTATGGTGGAAAAAATGAATTTTTTGATTACGATAAAGTAGTTATAGCAACACATGCAGATCAAGCACTATCGATAATCGAAAACCCAACCGATCAAGAAAAAGAAATTTTATCTAATTTTAGCTACAAAGAAAATTTAGCTTATATACATACAGATGAGTCAATAATGCCTAAGAATAGAAATGCATGGTCTTCTTGGAACGCATCTATAAAGGAAAATGAAATTGAAAAAAATTCAATCACTTACTGGTTAAATTTACTACAAAATTTAGAATGTGAAAAAAATATATTCCTTACACTTAACCCTTATTTTGAGATTGATGAGACAAAAATTTTAAAAAAGGTAAAATTTACTCATCCATATTTTGATCAATCCGCTTTAGATTATCAAAGTAAGCTTAAAAATTTACAAAATAAGAGAAATATTCTCTTTTGTGGTAGTTATTTTGGTTACGGTTTTCATGAAGATGGAATAAAATCATCCATTGAAATGTTAAAAAACCTTAATGACTAGTTCAATTTACAATGGAACAGTAATTCACAAAAGATTTAAACCAAAAATACATTTCTTTAAATATAAAGTATTTTCATTATTAATTGACTTATCCGATTTAAATTATTTAAACAAAAATATTAGTTTTTTTTCATACAACAGTTTTAATTTGATCAGTTTTTTTGACAAAGATCATGGTGATAGAGATGGTTCATCGTTAATTGATTGGGTAAAAAAAAATTTAATTGAAAATAATATAAATTCAGAAAACATTAAAATAAGATTATTATGTTACCCAAGAATTTTTGGATACGTATTTAACCCATTGAGTGTTTTTTTTGTTTATGATCAGAATGAAAATCTAATTTCAATATTGTATGAAGTAAAAAATACTTTTGGCGAACAACATACTTATATTTTTAAGGCTGAAAATAACAATCTCATACAGCACAATTGTTCTAAAAAATTTCATGTATCTCCTTTTATTGAGATGAATTGTAATTATTTTTTTAGAATTTTAAGACCTTCAGAAAAAATATCAGTTGTAATTGACCAATATCAATTAAATGAAAAGATTTTATTTGCATCACAAGACGGGAAAAGAGTTGATTTTAATAGTAAAGAACTATTAAAATCTTATCTAAAACATCCATTAATGACTTTAAAGATTATATCTGCGATACATTTTGAAGCGTTCAAATTATGGATTAAAGGAATAAAATTCATTAAAAAAAAATTTAAAATAAAAAATAATATTACTTTTGAAAATTGATGAGTTTATATAACTTTTCCGATAAATTAGTTTTTAAAATACTTAAAGATATTGAATATGGTTATTTAGAAATAACAAAACATAATGGAGAACTTTTAAAATTTGGTAACCCACAGAGTCACTTAAAAGCAATTCTAAAAATTAAAAAACCAAATTTTACATTTAATTTAATTAAGGGTGGAAGCATCGGATTTGCAGAGTCTTATATGAGGGATGAATTTGAGACTGATAATCTATCTAATTTAATTGAGATTACTGCGAGAAATATAAATATAATTTATAAATTTTCTGGGTTATTGGATTTTCCAGTCATCAATTATTTAAAGAACAAGTTAGTAAAAAATACTAAAGCAAGAAGTAAGGAAAACATTTCAAAACATTATGATTTAGGAAACGAGTTTTTTGCTCTTTGGCTTGATAAAACCTTAACTTATTCAAGTGCGATATTTGATGAGCGAAATAAAGATCTATCAAATGCACAAAATAATAAATATCAAAAATTGATCGATTTAATAAAACCAAATAATGGGGATAAAATTTTAGAAATTGGATGTGGCTGGGGTGGTTTTGCCGAATACTTAGGCAAAAAATATGATGTAAAATTAGACTGTATTACCATTTCAAGAAAACAGTTTGAATACGCAAAAAAAAGAATGCATGAGTGTGGCTTGAATGAAAAAGTAAATATTGAAATAAAAGATTACAGAGATTTAAAAGACAAATATAACTCAATAGCATCCATTGAAATGATAGAGGCTGTTGGTCAAAACTATTTAGAAAGTTATTTTAAAACGATCAAAAATAATCTTTCTAATGATGGAAGAGCAGCTATCCAAGCTATCACTATAGATGACAATATGTTTGATAGATATAAAACTAAACAAGATTTCATTCAAAAGTATATTTTTCCTGGAGGATTTTTACCAAGCAAAGGTATTATTAATAAGTACGTTTCTGAAAACGGTTTAACTATTAAATCATACGACTCTTATGCTGATCATTATTCTAATACATTAGTCATGTGGAAAAATGAATTTAATAAGAAATGGGATTTAATTAAAAAGCAAGGATTTGATTTAACTTTTAAAAAAATGTGGGAATTTTATCTCTCGTATTGTGAGGCAGGGTTTAAATCAAAAAATATTGATTTAATTCAATTTTCACTTCAAAATAAATAAAATTATGGTGCACTTATGATCAAAACTAAAAATATTAAATCAATTTTATTGATAATTTTTCTTTTCTTAACTACAAACTGCTCACAAAACAGTGCTATGAAACCAGAAGATTTTAAAAATAAAGAGCCAAGACTTATAATTGAGAATTACTTATCTGGTAATGTTAAAGCTTGGGGTATACTTCAAAATAGATCTGGAAAGGTAACTAGACAGTTTTCTGCTGACTTAAATGGTAAATGGGATGGAAAACAATTAATACTTGATGAAAAATTTAATTGGGATGATGGAGAAATTCAAACACGACAATGGCAAATTACAAAAATTGACGAAAACAATTATGAAGGAACAGCTGGAGATGTTGTAGGGAAAGCAAAAGGATATTCATATGGTCCAGCATTTAAATTTGAATATGTTTTGTTAGTTCCAGTCAAAGGAAAAGAAATGAAAATTACTTTTGATGATTGGATTTTCAAACAAGATGATCGAGTTGCGATAAACCGTGCAACAATGACTAAATTTGGGATAAAAGTTGCAGAATTAACAGTTGTTTTTGTAAAAGATTAGTTATTTTAGCAATTCTTGCAGTTTATTTTCTTTTTCTAAGCCTCTTACTTCGTCATATCCACCAATATGTTGATCACCAAAAAATATTTGTGGGATAGTTCTTTTTCCATTAGCTTTCTTAATCATTTCATCCATTGCACCGTCAACTTTTGAAATATCTATTTCGTTATAAGCTGCATTATTTCTTGTTAACAATCTTTTTGCTGCATCACAGTAATTACACATCGGACCAGTGTAAATTGTTATTTTTTTCATAGGTTATAGATAATCACCTTTTTTTATTTTACTAGTTATTTGTTTTCGAGAATACTCAAACTTTTTTCTATGTTTTATACTTTTTTGATTTACTCTTTTTCTCCAAAGTCTAAAAGAAGATGGTTTTAATGATTTTCTCATTATCTTAATAACATCTGACTCTTTGTATCCAGTTTTTTTTTCAATTTCCTCAAAAGTGATCCTATCAGCCCAGGCAGCCCATATGACCCAATCTGGACTTTCAATATGTGGCTCTGGATTTTTGACTCGAGTGACTGGCCTGTGACCTTTTTTTTTCATAAATCCTTTATATTCAAAAAAAATCTTTAATGCATTTATTTTTGAGATTTGATATAATGCTCTTGATAGTCCTTCTTAGCCATCTTTAGCTCCCGGTTTTTAAGGACTATCCCTAAACACTCACATTGAATATTTTCTGATTTTAAAAATGAATTATTTTTTCTGATATTTGGTGAGTTTTCCAATTAATCCGAAATAAATCTTATTTGGTAAAAAACTTAAAATTTTCAAAATCATTGTTAAAGATTTCGGAAAATGAATCTCAAAAGAATTTTTATTTACCAAACCATCGTAAATTTTTTCTGCTGCGTATTCAGGTGTTTTCAAAAAAGGCATTTTGAAATCATTTTTATCAGTCATCGGGGTTTTAATAAAACCTGGTGAAACTAAACATACACGCACATTTGATCTTCCAAAATCAAAATATAAACTTTCAGCTAGATTATTTAACGCTGACTTTGATGGTCCATATCCTGTTGAATTGGGTAATCCTCGGTAACCAGCAATTGATGATACAATAGTAATTATTCCATCTTTTTTATTTTTAAAGTATTCCTCCACTGCTTTAATACTATTTAAAGTTCCAAAAAAATTTACTTTAAAAACGTTTTCAATTTGCTCTACATCAATATCTTTTTCTTTTTTTGGATCCCAAGTCCCTGTAGAAAAAAAACAAATGTCTATGTTTTGAAATTTATTTATAATTTGATTAAAAACTTCTTTACAGTTTAATTTATTAGTAACATCTAATGGAAAAGAACTTATATTTTCATATTTATTTGAAATTTCCTCTAATAATTGTTCGCGTCTCGCAGAAATTGCAACATTCCATCCTTCATTAGCAAATTTTATAGCTAAAGCTTTTCCAATTCCAGTACTCCCACCGGTTATCCAAATAGTTTTTTTATTCATTTTATAAAGATGTATAATACTAATATGTTAAAAAATAAATTTTTATCATTGATTCTTTTTTTTATAATCACTTTTTCTGCTTCATTTACTGGAGGTTTAGTCTCAATTAGCTTTAAAGAGCCTTGGTATTCTACTCTTATAAAATCAAATTATAATCCACCAGATTGGATATTTGCTCCTGTTTGGACAACACTTTATGTGATGATGACATTAGCTATTTGGTTCTTTTGGCACAGTAAAAAAAGAGATGTGAGCACAATTTATATTTATTTTATACATATAGTTTTAAATGCAACTTGGAGTATTGTTTTTTTTGGATTACATCAAATATTTTTTGCATTAGTTGTTCTTGTAATTTT
This sequence comes from uncultured Pelagibacteraceae bacterium, assembly GCA_902592265.1. Lineage (GTDB taxonomy): Bacteria > Pseudomonadota > Alphaproteobacteria > Pelagibacterales > Pelagibacteraceae > Pelagibacter. Next base: position 8,600 of record CACJDV010000007.1, read on the forward strand.
GATAACTTTCATAATAATTCTGATTATTAGATTTAAACGTGTCAATTTTGTAAGTTTCTACTTAATGATTCCATATTTACTTTGGTGTTTCTATGCATTATTTCTTAACTATAACCTTTTAGTATTAAATTAAATGGATGATGTTGTAATAGTTGGTGGTGGAATAATTGGTGCAGCGACAGCATATTTTTTATCCAAAGAGGGAAGAAAAGTAAAAGTAATTGAGAGAGACCCAACGTATAAATCAGCTTCTTTTCCTCTTTCGTTGGGAGGTTTTAGAAGGCAATTTTTTCAAACCGAAAATATTCTGTTAGGTAAGTTTGCTAGAGAATTTATTTTCCAAATACCAGAATTACTTAAAACAGAAAAAAATCCTAATCCTACAGCAAGCATGGTTCCAAATGGATATTTATTAATGTTTGGCCCAGAACATGCTGAAGAACAATATAAGGCCTTAGAAAATCATAAAGCTTGTGAAGCAGGTACTAAGAATATTAAAGGTTCTGATTTAGACAAATTTTTTCCATACATCAATAAAGAAGGAATAGAAACTGCAACATTTACTGATAACAAAAGTGAGGGATGGATTGATCCCTTTCTATTTCATACAGCTCTAAAAAGTAAAGCAATAGAGCAAGGTGCAGAATTTATAAAAGGAGAGGTAAAATCTTTGTCAGAAATTAAAGCTAAAACAATAGTGTCTGCTGCAGGATGCTGGACAAAAGAATTGCTAGAGGATATTCCGGTTGAACCTCAAAAGCACACTGTCTTTAGAGTTAAGTGTCCAAAACATATTCCTGAAATGCCATTAACTGGAGATTTAACCACAGGTGTTTATTGGAGACCTGAGGGTAAAGAGTATTTAGCTGGTTCACCAAAATCAGTTTTTGATGCCGCTGATCTCGAACCAGCATGGGATGATTTTGAAGAATTGGTTTGGCCTGCTTTAGCAAAAAGGATTCCAGCATTTGAAGAATTAAAGTTAACTGGTGGTTGGGCAGGTTATTATGATTGTAATAGATTAGATAATAATGCTGTTGTTGGAAAACATCCTAAATTTGAAAATGTTTATTTAGCAACTGGATTTACAGGCAGAGGATTAATGCAAGCACCAGGAATTGGTAGAGCTTTAACAGAACTAATTACAACAGGCTCCTATCAATCAATTGATATTTCAAATATGGCAGTAGAAAGAGTGTTAGGTGCAAAAGCAAGGCCAGAACCTTATGTGTTATAATTACTTTTAGTTATTAAGTACCACAAAAGGTTTTATAATCTTTTAAAGAGTTATCCATTTTAAGATAATCAGAAATATTTTCTTGTAGAGTATATGGTTTTTTTAAAATTTCTAAAAGTTTATTAAATGGCTTTAGATTACCGTCATTAGCTTTTTCTAATGACTCCTCAATTTTATGATTTCTTGGTATTATAAGAGGATTAACACTTCTCATTAATTTTATAAAATTTTCTGAAGTATTATTATTTAATTTTAATCTTTCTTGCCAATTCTTTTTCCAATTTTGAAAATTATTATCTTTGTAGATGTTATCGTCATAGTCTTTAAGATTCATTAAATGACAAAAAGTATTTGTATAGTCTACTTTATTTTGATGCATCCAAGTAAGTAAATCAACAATCAAAAATTTATCTTTGTTTTCTTCACCTAATAATCCAAGTTTACTCCTCATCATATTCAACCATTTTTCCTCATATTTTTCACCAAAAGTTTCAATTATCTCTGTTGCAATTTTAACCGCCTTATCCTCATCTTGATCAATTAAAGGGATTAAACACTCAGCAAATCTTGAAAGATTCCATTTTGTAATAGCCGGTTGATTGCAATAAGCATATCTTCCCATCTTATCAATTGAGCTAAAAACAGTTTTTGGGTCATAGGAATCCATAAAAGCACATGGACCATAATCTATTGTCTCACCAGAAATAGTCATGTTATCGGTATTCATAACACCATGAATAAAACCAACACGCATCCAATTAATAACTAAGTCAATTTGTTTATCTATAAGCACGTTTAAAAGGTCTACAGCTTTATTTTTTGAATTTATTAGTTCTGGATAATGTCTATTGATCACGTAATTTAGTAAAATTTCTAACTCATCTTTTTTATTACGTGCTACAATATATTGAAAAGTTCCAACTCTAATATGACTTGAGGCCACTCTTGTTAAGATAGCACCTTGCAATGGAGTATCTCGCATTATCTCCTCACCTGTTTTAGCAACTGCTAAACTTCTTGTTGAAGGTATATTCAACATATGCATTGCTTCACTAATTATATATTCTCTAAGCATTGGGCCTAGTGCAGCTCTACCATCACCGTTCCTTGAAAATCCAGTTTTGCCTGAACCCTTAAATTGAACATCGTATCTTTCATTATTTTTCGTTAAATGTTCTCCTATCAAAACTGCCCTTCCATCACCCAACATGGTGAAATGACCAAATTGGTGACCAGCATAAGCCTGAGCAATGGCATTACTTCCTTTTGGTAGAATATTTCCAGTGAATAAAGCCGCTAATTCATTTTTATTAATTTTGGAAAAGTCTAAGTTTAATTTTTCAGCCAAATCTTCATTCATCAAAACTAATTCTGGATTTTTTACCGCTACAGGTTCAATATGTTCTTTAAATGCGTTAGACAGTCTTGAATATGAGTTATCAAAATTCCAATTCACAGTATTTTTCATAAAGATTTATTTACTCCAGATTCTTTTTAATAACTCTTCTCTTCCACATGCTTTTTTATACCTAAGATATCGTTCAAACTTAATTTTATAAAAATCCTGATGATATTCTTCTGCTTTATAAAATTTTTCAAATTTCCTAATATATGTAACAACTTTTTTGTTAAATTTATTTTCTAAATCTTTTATATTTTTTTCAATTAGTTTTTTTTCTTCATCATTTTGGTAAAATGCAACTGATCTATAACTATATCCTTTGTCACAAAATTGACCATAGGCATCAAATGGATCAATATTAACCCAAAAATTTTCTAACAATTCTTTAAATGAAATAACTTTTCTATCATAGATTATTTCTACAACTTCGAAGTGACCAGTTTTTCCATATGTTACTTCTTTGTAAGTTGGATTTTCGGTAATACCTCCGGAATAACCAGAAATTACTTCTTCTACACCTTTTAATTTTTCAAATGACTCCTCAACACACCAAAAACACCCTCCAGCAAAATATGCTTTATCTTTTTGAGCAGAATTTGAAAAATTTATATTGATTAAAAGAAAGAAAATTATGAAAAAATATTTCATCAAATATCATAAACAAATTCGTTATGATAAGTCCAGATTTTAAAGGTAGCTACTTTTAAGTAGCCACCTTTAATAATTTAATTGAGAATTATTTTTTTTTATATTTTGCTGCTTCTTCAGAACCACCAGTAGCTGAACCTTTACTGTATGAGTGAGCACCCATACCAGCTAGCTGACCGTCTTTAACAATCAAATATTGATTTCTTATTTCTTTACCTTCGAAGAAACATTCTAATATTTCTCTTACACCATCAGCATATCTTGATTGTGCTGTTAAAGATGTTCCTGAAGTATGAGGTGTCATACCATGATGTGGCATGCTTCTCCATACGTGATCGTTCGGTGCTGGTTGAGGAAACCATACGTCTCCAGCATAACCACTTAATTGACCACTCTTTAATGCTTTTGCAATGGCATCTCGATTACAGATTTTACCTCTTGCAGTATTTACAATGTAAGCACCTTTTTTCATTTTACTTATCATTGCATCATCAAATAAGTTTTCAGTTTCAGGGTGAAGAGGACAATTAATTGTAACCACATCACAAACTTTCACCATAGACTCTACAGACTCATGAAATGTAAGGTTCAATTCTTTTTCAACTGAGTCAGGTAGTTTATGTCTATCAAAATAGTGCAAATGAACGTCAAATGGTTTCATTTTTCTTAATGCATCCAAACCAATACGTCCGGCAGCGACGGTTCCAATATGCATACCTTCAACATCATATGATCTTTGAACGGCATCAGCAATATTCCAGCCACCTTCATTCACGATTCTATGTTGGTTATGGTAATCTCTTACCATTGAAACAATCATCATAACAATATGTTCAGCTACAGATCTTGAATTACAATAAGTAACTTCCACAACATCAATTTTATTATCCATTGCAGCTTGTAAATCAACATGGTCTGAACCAATTCCTGCTGTGATTGCCATTTTTAAATTTTTAGCTTTAGCAATTCTCTCTTTTGTTAAATAATAAGGAAAGAACGGTTGAGAAATTACAATGTCAGCATCAACAATATGTTTGTCAGCTTCACATCCATCTCCATCTTTACTGTTAGTCACTACTAACTCATGACCATTACTCTCTAAAAATTTTCTTAACCCAAGTTCACCAGATACACATCCTAGTAATTGTCCTGGAGTGTAGTCTCTACCTTTAGGTGACGGTAAAGTCATTCCATCTGGATATTTTTCTATCTTAGGTAATTCTGAAAGTGCATATGATTTCGGCATTCCACCTTTTGGATCATCATATAATACGCATAATATCTTCATTTATTCTCCTGTACATTTAAATATTTATTTAGCGCATCTAACATTATTTTAGGATCTCAAGCAATGAATTATTTCTGATCAAGGTAAGACTTTTTAAAAAATAAGTTTGTAAATAAACTTTGTGAAATAATGATTGTTTAGGATTTACCAATTAGTCGAAAGATACATACTCATTATTTAAATAATACGGAGCCTCTATATTTAAATAATACGGAGCCTCTTTCTGTTGGAGAGTGAGTTATATTAAATAAAATTCTCAATCTAACACTTATACAAATAGAAATAGGGTTGCTGACCTATAAAAGAGAATAAAATGGATAAAATTAAATTTTTCAATCTATAGTTTAATTTCATCTAAGGGTTGCATAAAACAAGTTAAAAAGTCCGATGAAAGAGTGCGAATGAGAATTGGAATGATTAAAATTTGCACAAACTTGCATCATATGATTATAATTAATTTTTAAAACTTAATTAAGAGGGATAGAAATGTTAACAAAAATGTTAAAAAGAGTTGCATCTACTTTAACAGTAGTTGTAGCTGTATTTTCTTCACTCGCTTTACCTCAAAAAGTATTCGGAGCTGAAACTCAATACTTTCCTGTAGCAAGTAGCCGTGTCGGACCTTATTCGGCAATGGGTACTGGTTACTATGGGGCTCAGATTGACTACATGAATTATGTCAATATGACAGGCGGAGTGAATGGAGTCATGCTGACATGGCAAGAATGTGAAACTGAGTACAACGCTGTAAAAACAGTTGAGTGTTATCAGAGACTACTTGAGAAAGATGGTCAAAGAATAGTTGTGTTTGATACTTTAGGAACACCAGGAGCATATGCAGTTATTAACCGTATGGCAAAAGACAATGTTGTTTTAGCTCAATATGGTTATGGAAGAACTGACGGTGCTGATGGAAGAGTATGGCCTTGGGTATTTAATGCTGCAAGTCACTACTGGTCACAAATAGCTGTTAAATTAAAATTTATGGCACAGATCGAAGGTGGAATTGATAAGATGAAAGGTAAAAAAATCGTTCACTTACACATTGACTCTGCTTACGGTAGAGAGCCATTACCAGCAATGAGAAAAATTTGTAACGACTGGGGAGTTGAGTTGATTGAAATATCAATCCCACCTCCAGGTCTTGAACAACAATCTCAGTGGCTGCAAATCAGAAAAGAAAAACCTGACTGGGTTACTTTCTGGGGAGCAGGTTCAGGAATGAATTCAACAGCAATGACTAACGCTGCTAGAATTAATTTCCCAAGAGATAGAATGATGTACGTAACATTCGGTGCTGCCGAAGAGGATATGTATCCAGCAGGTGATGCAGCTAAGGGAACTTATGCTGTTGCAAATGCTTTACCTGGAGAATATCCATTGGTTAAAGACATCAAAGACAAAGTATATGGTGCTGGAAAAGGTAACTTAGCTGATCCAAATAGGATTGGTTCAGTTTACTGGAATAGAGGACTAGGTGCTGCAGTTATGTGGATTGAAGCATTGAGAATTGCTCAAAAAATGCATAACAAAGTTGGTAAAGCAGTAACTGGTGCTGAGTTTAGAGATGGTTATGAAAATTTAAACATGACTGAAGCTAGACTTACTGAACTTGGAGTTGGAGGAATGTTAGCTCCGTTTGCTATTTCATGTGCAAACCATGAAGGTGCCGGTAAATTTGCTGTAATGCAGTGGGATGGAACAAAATTCAATCAGGTAACTGGTTGGGAGGCTCCAGGCGATCCTGCATTTATTAGAGGTCTAGTTGAAGACTCTGCAGCGAAATTTGCTAAAGAGAACAACATTACACCGAAAAAATGTGGTTAATTAATTTAGAGATAAATTAATATCAATAATCGAAGGGGGAGTTTAAATAATCAAATTATTTTAAACTCCCCCTTTAAATAAAATTTAATTTAATATAAAAAGAAAGCTTAATGAGTAACAATTCAGCCAACATTCTAGACATAAAGAATATAGAGGTCAGATATGATAATGTTATTTTAGCTTTACACGATGTATCTTTGAAAGTTCCTAAAGGAAAAGTAGTTGCATTATTAGGAGCAAATGGAGCAGGTAAAAGCACTACACTAAAAGCAGTTTCAACAATGTTAGCCTCAGAAAGAGGCAAAGTTACAAATGGTTCAATTGAATATGATGGAAACGCAATAGACAAACAAACTCCTTCGCAAATGGTTGGGTTAGGAATGGTCCAAGTATTAGAGGGTAGAAGATGTTTTGGTCACCTTACTGTTGAAGAAAATATAATTTCAGGAGCATATTCAAGAAAATTATCTAAAGGTGATATCAATCAAGAATTAGAAAAAATTTATACTTATTTTATAAGACTTAAAGAAAGAAGAAAAAGTCAAGCAGCATTCACCTCAGGTGGAGAGCAACAAATGATTGCAGTTGCAAGAGCAATGATGGCTAAACCTAAAATGCTATTATTGGATGAGCCAACAATGGGTCTTGCACCTCAGTTAGTTGCTGAGATTTTCAATATTGTAAAAGAATTAAATACTAAAGAGGGAGTGAGTATTTTACTTGCTGAACAAAATACCAACGTTGCATTAAAAAATTCAGATTACGGTTATATCATTGAAACAGGAAGAGTTATGTTAGATGGGACCGCAGAAAGTTTATTAAATGATGATAAAGTAAAAGAATTATATTTAGGAATTTCAAAGAAGGGTAGAAAAAATTTTAGAGATGTTCTTAAAGAAGAAAGTTTAACAAAAAAAAGAAGCAACTAAAAAAAGATGGCATACGAAAGAAAATTTAAGATTGGAAAACCAATATTAGAGGTAAATAATATCTCTCTCTCTTTTGGTGGTGTTAAGGCAATAACAGATACATCTTTCAATGTGCTTGAGCACGAAGTAAGAGCAATTATAGGACCTAATGGAGCTGGAAAAAGCTCAATGTTAAATTGCATTAATGGAATTTATAAGCCTCAACAAGGAACTGTTTCGTTTAGGGGACAACAAATACCAAATATAACTCCAAATATCATGGCTCAAATGGGTTTATCTAGAACTTTTCAAAACCTAGCTCTTTTTAAAAGAATGTCAGTACTGGATAATATTCTAGTAGGTAGAAAACTTCACACAAAAACAAATTTTCTTGAGGTCGCTTTACAACTTCCTAAAGTAAAAAAGGAGGAAAAACTAAACAGGGAGAGATCTGAAGAGATAATTAGTTTTTTAGAGATTGAAGATATTAAAGATACACCAGTTGGGAAACTTCCTTATGGATTACAAAAGAAAGTTGAATTGGGTCGTGCTCTTGCAACAGACTCTACAATAATTTTATTAGATGAGCCTATGGCTGGTATGAATGTTGAAGAAAAAAGAGACATGTGTAGATTTATTTTAAAAGTAAATGATGAACTAGGTACAACCATGGTTCTTATTGAACATGATATGGGAGTAGTTATGGATATATCGGACAGAGTTGTTGTACTTGATTATGGTAAAGTTATTGGTGATGGTACACCTGATGAAGTTAGATCAAATCAAAAAGTAATAGACGCTTATTTAGGAGTAGAACACTAGGATAAATATATGGTTGATGAATTACTATTTTTCATGGAAGTTTTGGTTGGCGGTTTGCTTGCTGGTACGATGTACTCTCTAGTTGCTTTAGGATTCGTTTTAATTTTTAAAGCTTCAGCAACGTTTAACTTCTCTCAAGGAGCTATGGTTTTTTTCTCAGTGCTTGCTTTTTGTGGTTTCATGCAAGATTTTAACATACCTTTCGTACTTGCATTTATTTTAGCTGCCCTTTTAATGGTAGTAGTTGGTTTATGTACTGAAAGATTAGTTTTAAGACCTCTAATGAATGCTAGCGAGGACACAGTGCTAATGGCCACTATTGGGCTAGGGTATGTTTTAGAAGGACTTGCTCAAGCAGCATGGGGTGTAGAAGTAAGAAGACTAGATTTAGGTATAGGAGATTTTCCAGTACCGTGGATCGCTGATAATTTAAAATTATTTATTAGTGCTCTTGATATCACAGCTGGATTTGTTGCAGCTATAATGATTATCGGTCTATTTTTATTGTTTAAGTACACAAAAATTGGATTAGGTTTAAGAGCTGTTGCTGATGATGCTGGAGCTGCGAGTTCAATCGGAATTCCTTTAAAACATATTATGTTATTAGTTTGGTCTGCTGCAGGGGTTGTAGCTTTAGTTGCAGGATGTATGTGGGGTGCAAGAGCTGGTGTTCAATTTGCTCTTGTTGATCTTGCATTAAAAGCTTTACCGGTCTTAATTATAGGTGGTTTCTCGTCTATTCCAGGAGCCATTATAGGAGGATTAATTATTGGTGCAGTGGAGAAGGTGTTAGAGGTATACATTGGACCGTTTTTTGGTGGCGCTATTGAGGGCTGGGCTCCATACGTATTAGCAATATTCTTTTTATTATATAGACCTGAAGGTTTATTTGGAGAAAAAATTATTAGGAGAGTTTAATTTATGAAACCAGTTTTTATGACATACACAAAAAAAGACCTAATTAACTTAGCAGTTTGTATGTTTTTAAGTGTATTAATAATACCTACATTTATTACAACTGAGTATTGGTACACTTCTATTTTAATACCATGGCTTTGCTTAGCATTAGCTACAATTGGACAACAAATTGTTATGGGTTATACGGGACAATTAGCTTTAGGAGCAGCTGGTTTTATGGCCGCTGGTGCTTTTGCTATGTTTAACCTTATTTTACGAGTGCCTGATCTTGGTTTTGTAGGCTCACTAATAGTATCAGGTTTGATTGCTGCGGCTTTTGGAATTTTGTTTGGTCTACCAAGTTTAAAAGTAAGAGGAATTTATCTGATGGTAGCAACATTAGCCTCACAATTTTTTATTATATGGATGATAGATAAATTTGGTTGGTTTAAAAACTACGACTCATCAGGAATTATAACTGCTCAAGACATAGTTATTATGGGAAAACCATTTACAACTCCATTAGCTATGTATTTTGTATGTTTGGCTGTTACCACCGTTTTAACTTTATTAGCTATGAATATGGCAAGGGGTAGCACTGGTAGGAATTGGATGGCAGTTAGAGATATGGATATTGCCGCTGAGTCCATGGGGGTTTCATTATTAAGAACTAAAGTACAGGCATTTGCTATTAGTGCATTTTATTGTGGTGTAGCTGGTGCTCTTTTTGCATTTTGTTATCTAAAATCTTTAGAGCCAGTTGCTTTTGATATTAAGTTATCTTTTAAAATTTTATTTATGTGCATCCTTGGTGGCCTTGGAACTATTAATGGTGCTTTTATAGGCGCTGCATTTATTTTGCTTTTCCCGGTGCTTTTGAATGCTATAGGAAACAATGTATTTCACGGAGCTATTGATGCTACAATTATTTCATCAATTGAACAGGTAATCTTTGGTGGTTTAATGATTATATTTATGATTTACGAACCCTTAGGAATGGCAAAACTTTGGGAGAATCTTAAGCAAAGTATAAGATTAAGATTATCTTCATCAGGCAATAAAGGATTAAAATCTTCAGCTCAAAAAAGTGAATAAAAAGAAATTAATTTTTGCATTAATCGTAGGAATATTAATAGGTTTGCTTATTGAAAATAATTTTATAATTTCTTAAAAAATTATTTTCCGCTAGGATAAGATTTTTTCAAAATTAATTTGTTAACAATTATTGCAAAAATAATAATTATAACTGATCCTGATATAACAGGACTTAATAAGTAATCAAAAGAGACGCTACCAATAATAACTATGATTGGATTACCACCCGCAGGTGGGTGAGTAACATTTAATAGGATCATTAATCCAACCCCAACTCCTACTGCTAATGGTATAGTTAAAAAGATTGGCAATGGTACAAAGTTTAAAAAAAGTAAACCTACGATGGCGGTAACTAAATGACCGAAAAAAACATTTTTTGGTTGGGCAAATGGACTTTCAGGATACCCATAAAGTAAAACCATGGATGATCCAAATGAAGCTAACAGAAAGATACCAAATTCAGTTCTATAAGTTAGGAAAGTTAAAATTCCAATTGTAATTATTGAAAATAAACCAGCTAAAAGAGATTGTTTAAGATTTCCCATAATTTAGTTTGATACTATCTTTTTTAAAGTTTTGAAAGGTAACAATATACAATCCTTTTTATTAACATTCTTCTTTTTTATTAATTTTTTCAAAGAATTCCATTTTTTGTCTGTAATTTTTATATCATCATCAAAATATGATTCAGCCCTATCACATAAATCGTTAATTTTTTCTTTTTGATTATTAATGGAAATTTTTGATAACAGACTAGCTGATGCTTGGCAGTACACACAAGATTTACCTTGATACCCAAAGTCTAAAATTTTTTCGTTTTTTAATATAAGCTCTATTTGCATTTCATCCCCACATACTGAATTTTTTAACTTTGAGACATGTGTCCGGTTCTCAATATTTCTATTGTTATCTGTGTTTGCAGCAATACTTAGCACTTCTAAATCCATATTAATTTTAATTACATGACAAATAAAAACCAATCAAGAATAGAAATAAGCTGAACACAACTTTAAATGGAAAAGTTAAATTTAAGATTAAAGCTATCTCATTTTTGTTGTAGTTATAAATTTTTAGATTTAATCTTCCTAGATGATTGAATTAAAAAATCCAAAAATCGCAGTTCCAGTAGTTTTGTTTGCAGGAATTTTATGGTCTTTTGGCCCTCTTGTTGTGAGATATATGGATAATCCTAACCAAGTGCCATGGCAGTATATTTTTGGCAGAGGATTAACAATTTTTATTCTTTTAAATCTTTACCTTTTTTTTGAAGAAGGGATAAAATTTTATAAAAATTATTTTAAAATGGGATACTCAGGCATTATTGGTGGAACTGGATTAGGAATTGCGATGATAAGTTTTATCTATTCAATTACTAATACATCAGCTGCAATCACATTGCTTTGCTTAGCAGCAATGCCTTTTTTTACTGCACTTCTTGCTTTTTTATTTCTCAAAGAGAAGATTACATTAAATGTTTGGATATCTATTTTTATTGCAACGATCGGAATAATAATAATGGCCTTTGGAAGTTCTGGAGCTAATTCTGTAGTTGGTTTTGTTTTTGGAATGCTTTCATCAATTGGATTTTCTGTTTTTTCTGTCACTCTTAGGTGGAGAACAGAGACCCCAAAGTTTACAACTGTAGCTTTTTCAGGATTTTTTTGTTTTGTTTTCGCATCTATAATGCTTCTAAGTACTAAACAAGTATTTTTTTCAACTAGTTATAATGGAGCGTTATTTTCTCTTCATGGAACATTAGTTTGCTTGGGACTAATTTTATATTCTATTGGCTCAAAAGCCATTCCTGCTGCAGAATTAACATTATTATCATTGACTGAAGTAATTGGTGGAATTTTTTGGGTTTGGTTACCTATCTTGGGCATAAATGAAGTACCTGATACTTACACTATAGTTGGAGGATTTTTTCTATTTATTTCATTAATTTATTACAGTTTATTAATGCGTTGGAATAAAAGATTTATAGCTTTAAATTAATCTAGACACATGAGCAAAGATAAAGTTATTGTTAATAGCTGGAATGAATGGGATCCACTCAAGCATGTTATTGTTGGAAGAGCAGACGGTTGCTGTATACCAGCACGAGAGCCTGCTTTAGATGCTAAAGTGCCTGAAGACTCAGACATGAAAGGTTCGCATGGACCACGTACAAAAGATACAGTTGATAAAGCAAATGAGTTATTAAACAATTTTGCATCAATGTTGGAAAAAAGAGGAATTAAAGTTGATCGACCTGTTCCACTTAATCATAATCAAAAAATTTCTACTCCAGATTGGGAAGTTGAAAGTATGTTTGGATGTATGCCAGCAAGAGACATCATACTTACAGTGGGTAATGAAATGCTTGAAGCAACAATGAGTTATAGATGTAGATGGTTTGAATATTTAAATTATAGACCTCTTATTAAAAAATATTTTGAACAAGATAAGAATATGCGTCATGAGACTGCTCCAAAGCCTAGATTGACAGATGCTGATTACCATGAGGATTATTTGTCAGATAAGATAGGAATTCAAAAAAGACTTAAATGGACTGAAGAAAAATTTTTTGTAACTACTGAAGAAGAGCCCCTATTCGATGCAGCAGATGTTCTTAGATTCGGGAAGGATCTAATTGTTCAACATGGTTTTACAACAAACTTAAAGGGGATTGATTGGCTTCGAAGACATTTTAAAGATCATAGAGTTCATGCAGTTAATTTTCCTGGAGATCCTTACCCAATTCATATAGATGCAACCTTTACACCAATTAAAGAAGGTCTAATTATAAATAATCCTCAAAGAAGACTTCCAAAGGAACAAAGAAAATTATTTGAGGATAATGGGTGGAAAATAATTGATAGTGCTCAACCAGCTCATAACGAACCACCCCCACTTTGTTATTCATCAGTATGGTTATCAATGAATGTTTTAGTTCTTGATCCAAAAACAGTTTGTGTCGAAAAAAGTGAAGTTTACCAAGCTGAACAACTTGATAAGTTAGGAATGGAGGTTGTTCCAGTTGAATTGAGAGATGCGTATGCATTTGGTGGTGGTGTTCATTGTTGCACAGCAGATGTTTATAGAGAAGGTGATTTAAAAGATTATTTTCCTAATCAAAAAAATTAATTTTCTTTAGTTACATCAACTTTAAATTTTTCCAAACCAGAGGAAAGGTTTTTATCAACTGGATTTTCAGTTTTTTCAAATGATTTAAGTTTTTCTAATTCTCTTTGTCTTAATCTTTCCTCTCTTAAATTTTCTCTATGTTCTTTTGCTTTTTGTTCTCTATCAAATTTTTCTTCCCACTCTTTTATTTTGATGTACTCAAGCTCTTTCTGTTTCTCCTCCTCTTCCTTAATCATTTTTAAGGTTCTCTCTTTTCTTCTTTTTTCTTTGAGTTCAAGATTTTTTTGTTCTTCTTCTCTAACTTTCAAATCGATATCTTTTCTATTTTGCGCCTCATCTCTAAGCTTTAATTCCTTCTCTTTAGCTCTTAATTCTTTACTTATTAATATTAATTCTTCATCTTTTTTTACTAATCTCGATGCCTCTAGCTTTTGTGCGTCATCTTTAATTTTTATCTCTTTTTCTTTTAACCTTAATTCATCTTCACTAAATTTTAATCTATTGCTTTCCTTAATTAGTCTTTCTTCCCAAACTTTAAGATCTTTTCGTTCTTTAAGGATTTGATTTTTTTCTTTTAATTTTTCTAATTTGATAGCTTTAATCTTATTAAGTTCTTTATTTTTTTTGTAATTAGAGAAAGCACTACTTAAAAAGGACTTAGGAGCTAAGTTGCTAATATTAACTATCCCTGTACTTTTTTTTGAATTTTTTTGTTTAGTTTTTTTTCTAGGCATATTTTTATAAGTTTAATTGAAACAAATATTTGACTTACTTTCAATATTTCAGTTTTGTGATGAGTTAATTTGTGCTTATTTTGAGTTTCAACCTGTAAGTGATTAATTTCTAAAAAATCTATTAAAATTCATAATTTTTTTGCATAAAACAAATCTAAATATTATTAAAGTTAAGTGAGAAAATTTAAAAAATTAATAATAGCTTGTGATGGCGAGTCAGCAAGTGGAAAAAGTACTGCAGCAAAACTCATCTCTAAAAAATACAAATTGTTACTTATTAATTCAGGATTATTGTATAGATATGCTAGTAAAGAAATTATTAATTATAAACCTAAAAACAGCATTAGCTTTTTAAAAAAAAAATTTAAAAATATTTCTTATAAAAAAATAGTTAAATTTAATTTACACTCTGAACAAATCAGCAACCATTCTGCAATTATTGCTAAAAATCAGAATATTCGAAAAGTAATAAATACTTTTCAAATGAAATTGATCAAAAAAAATAAAAAGATTTGTGTAGAGGGCAGAGATATAGCTAGTAAAATATTAGCAAAAAATCCAAAATATGATTTAGCTTTTTACTTTAAGTGCAATATTAAAGTTGCAAGTTATAGAAGATGGCTAGATATCAAAAAGAAGGTTTCTCTCCAAAATGTTAGAAAATCTTTAATTAAAAGAACTTCAATGGATAAAAAAAGAAAGAACAGCCCACTGGTCAAAGTAAAAGATGCAATCTTAATACAAACAGACAAATTAACTAAAAAGCAAGTTCTGTCTAAAATGTCCAAGTATATAGATAAACTTAATTAAATCGCTTTATCTTCTTCTTTAATTGGTTCTTCAATAGGTTCTGTTGTAGGATTTAATTCAATCCCAGCTGGTGTAATTGTTTGAGGCATTGCGACAAATTGAGAGTCTGGATTTTCCACAGTTTCTCTGACTCTCATTCTATAAATTCCAAAAGCTCCTATTAAAGAATGAAAGAAAAATAAAAAAACAAAAAATCCATTAGAGCCAACAAGGTCCATAAATATTGAACATAAAAAAGGACCACTAATAGCACCTAAACCAAATGTGAATTGAAGTCCTGCACCTGCTGCAACAAATTTATCTTTTGTAATATAATCATTTGTGTGAGCAAGGATTAATGAAAACATAGGCAAACTACAAAAAGAAAATAAAATAAAGAATATATAAAACCATGTTTTACTTGTTGCTAATCCATCAGGCAAATACATTTGTCCCGAAACAAATATTGTAATAAGAGAAAAAATTGCAGCTCCGAAAGTAGACGCTATTATTACTTTTCTTCTATCATAAATATCAGAAATTTTTCCAACAGGAAATTGAGCAACTGCACCAGAAACTGCTAATAAAAAAGTTACAACTGATACTTCTAAAATAGTAAAATTCATTGATGTTGCATAAACTGCCAGCAAGGTAAATAAAGCAGACTGAATTGTTCCATAAAAAAAAGAACTTACCATTCCAAATGGTGAGGATTTATAAAGTTCACTAAATGACATAGCATTAATTTTTTTAAAAGTGGGTGGTTTTTTTTTAGTAAGCAAAATAGGTATTAATGCTACTGAAGTGATCACAGAAACTAATATGAAAGGTTCAAAATTTTTTGGAGCACTGAAATTTAATAGAAACATTCCAATACCCATAGACCCATAAAGTATCACCATATAAATCGATAAGACACTCCCTCTATTTTTATTACTTGATCTATCGTTAAGCCAACTTTCAGCAACTGTGTAAATACAAACCATACTTATTCCAGTTAGAACTCTTAACAAGAACCATATAAATGGATGAATTAAAATTGAGTGAACTAAAATAATTAGTGATGCTAATGATGCAAAAGCTGCAAAAACTCTGATATGACCAACTCTCGAAATTATGTTTGGAATAGTAGCCGCACCTATGAAATATCCAATGAAATAACCAGACATCATAAAACCAGTTGCAGTTAAACTAAATTCTTCCTGTACAGCTCTTACTCCAAGTAATGATCCTTGGAAACCATAAGCCATCATTATAAAACCCATTCCTAAAAACAATGCCCAAGAATTCTTTAAAACTTTATTCATAAAAATCGCGCTAATTATCTGCCATCTAATATTAAATCAAGACTTAATTGTGACAGTGATTAAGATTTCTTTAATTTCAAAAAAGAGTGGATAGCGATTGTTGTAATTATGATGGCACCACCCTGAAGTGTTTCAATACTAGGCTGCTCTTTAATAACTAACCAAACCCATATTGGGCCAATGATAGTCTCTAATAAGAAGAATAGATTTACCTCAGCAGCTGGTATAAATCTTGGAGCAATAGTTACTAAAACGAATGGTATTGCTACACAAAGAATACACATTAAGGGTACAATAATTAAGTCTTTTTCTGTTAGGGCAAAGCTTTCAATGAAAAACAGGGCAAAAGTAGCAACAAATAATTTACCCACAACTGCAGCTGGAACTAAATTTTTGGATTTAGCAGATCTGATTGTGACAGCGCCTACGGCAAGACCAATAGCAGTTATAAATCCTAATATATCACCATAAAAATTACCAAGCTTAAGAGAGTCAAAAAAAATATAAACAACTGCAGCAAAAGTAATAATAATTGAAATCCACGTTTTTCTATCTGGAGGTTCTTTTAAAAATATCGCCCCCAATATAGCTGATAGCATAGGTGCAGTTGCTATCATCACCAGTGTGTTAGCTACATTGGTATTTTGAATAGAAACTACGAAAGTAATATTAGTAACACTGAAAGTGGCTACATATATAACACCGTGATACCCACTAGTAAAAAGTATTCTAAAAAAATTGAGTTTGTAGATCAACAACATTCCAAAAAAAACTGTAAGGAATGGAATTATTCCCCTATAAAAAACAAGCCCCCAAGTATCAATACTAGAAAGCCTGATAAATAACGAGTCAGGTGTAATAAACATAACAGCCACAAAAGCAAGTAATGATCCCTTTTGTTGGTCAGTTAAATTTTTCATGCCTTTAAATCTTTCCAAAAAGTTTTGGCAAGATTAATTTTAGAAATATCAAATAAGGTTTTTAATCCAGTTGGAGATGTAACATTTATATCGCCATTAAGCTTTTGATCAATGAAATCGATCCCTGCAAAAAAAATCTGTTTTTTTTTTAAATCTTTCGCAATTATTTTTGAAATTTTTTTTTCTAATTTTGTTAACTTAATACTTTTTGGTATTGCACCTTTACTCATGTTACTTAGAAATGAACCTTTTTTAGGTACTCTAGAAATAGCACCACATATTTTCCCATTAATCAAAAAAACTCTTTTATCTCCCATACTTATTTTAGGCAAATATTTTTGACACATTATATGATCATGTTTTTTGATAAGTTTTTTTATAAATTTTAAATTAAATTTCTTGAGTAAATGAATATCATTTCCACCAAAACTATGAATAGGTTTTATGATTACATGTTTATTTTTATTAAAAAAATTTTTAATTTCATCAATGTTTTGAGTAAAAATTGTATTTGGCATAAACTTTTGATATTTAACAGAATAAAGTTTTTCAGAAATATTTCTTATTGCAGTAGGGTTATTAATAATTTTAACCTTATCTTTAATTGTCTCAAGTATGTAAGTTGTCGAAATATACTCCAAATTGAAAGGTGGGTCTTGTCTAATTAAAATGTATTTACATTTTATGAGATTTAAATTTTGTTTTTTTTTAATTTTATAAAATTTTTTATCTTTGTAATTAAACTTTATAAAAAAACCTTTAGCTATGACTTTTGCATCTATTATTGATAAATCTTTAGGATCATAAAAAAAAACTCTATAATTCTTCTTTTGGATCTCATTAGCTAAAAAAACACTTGTATCTGTCTTTGGATTAAGTTTAGAAGGGTGGTTACCTTGAATTGCAACAATTTTATTTGTCATATAAATCTTTTAAATCTTCATTTTTAGAAAATTTATTGATCATATGATCTGCATTTGTTGTTCGATTATCAATAACTTTTTGCAAATGATGTAGGAACAAAGTTTCATTTTTTCCACTTTTATTTAGTATATCTCTATTATCCAGCCCTCTTCTTGAAATCTCAAGTAAAGTTGATGCCCAATAAAAAAGGTCCTTACCCATCAATTGAGTATTAAAACCTTTTTGAGGAGCATCCAGATAAGCATTAATTATCTTATCCTTATCCCATGAAGAGATTAAACTGTAAATTTCATCCAAATTTCCATATAGCATCCCAACAAAGAATGCAGGACCAGCACAAAGACAATCCCAGCCACAAGTATCCATAGATCTTAATTCAATATATTTTTTCAATCTATTTTCTGTGAATATAGTGCTTAAGTGTAAAGACAAATCACTTTCAGTTGGAAGACGATTTTTTATTTCATTTATTTTTCCATTCATGAAATCTTTAAAAACATATTTTTTTCCTGAAATATAATTTTGTTTATCTAGAATAAATAAAATTGGAAAATTTATAATAAAATCAGCATATTTTTCAAAATCTAAATTTTCAAAAAATAATTTTGGAAGGCCTCCTCGTGAAGTATTTTGCCACACTTTGGATCTATAAGATAAGAAATTACTCTTTTTTTTTTCAACTATTGAAGAGTTAGCAAATAAAGCAATAGAGATTGGAACTATTGAATTTACTACTTTAAATTTTTTTAAAAAATCTTCCTCTGAGGAATAATCAATATTTAATTGAGTTCCACAAGTTCTGTACATCATATCTAGACTTAATTCTCCACCTAGTGGCATGTCGTTTGTCATTAATTTATACCTTTGTTTGGGATTATTAGGAATTTCATCAAGCTTTGAAATGGGATCAAAACCAGTACTCACAATATTTATATCAAGTTTTTTTGTGACTTGCTGAAGTTCAAATAAATAATCGTGAGATTCTGAACATGCCTCGTGAATATTATTTAGTTTCTCTCCAGACAATTCAATTTGATTTCCAGGTTCAAGAGTGATGTTTTTACCCTCTTTGTTTAAACCAATAATATTTTCACCTTCTTTTATTGGTTTCCAACCAAATTCGTTTAATGCAGAAAACATCTCTTTTACTTTTGAGTAATCAATTCTTTTATTATTTTTGCTATCGAATAAAAATTTTTCGTGCTCTATGCCTAACTTGAAATTTTTTTTTTCTTTTATTCCAGATTTGAAATATTCAATTACATGTTCTTTAGAAATAGTCATATTTAATAATATAGCCTATATAATTTTATAGTGAAGAATATGGTTTTCTCGAAAAAATTTTTCTAACAAAGGGTTTAAAGAAATCTAATGGTAAAGACTTATAATTCGGGTCAAAAGAATTTTGATCATATCTTTCACAAAAATCTACAGTGTCTTGGTAATATTTATGATTTATATATTTGTCCCTTTTATTTTTGTTTCCTCCTAAATGATGAGCGTAATAATACATCTGAAACTCGCCGTGTTTTTCAACAATCCAATGAGTTTTTTCTGATACATACGGTTTAAGAATCGCTGCGGCATATTCCGAATGGTTCATCGGAGCTAGCTCGTCACCAATATCATGTAACAATGCAGCGACAATCATTTCATCACTTTCACCATTTCTATAAGCTCTCGTAGCGCTCTGAAGTGAGTGCTCTAATCTTGAAACCTGGTAACCTTCTAGAGTTTCTGTAAGTCCAGACATAAATTTCAATATTCTATCTGCAGTTTTACTTGCAAAATCTTTTTCATGTTTATCAAGAAAAAGATAATCCTCTTTGGTTCCATTTTTCATTTCTGTAAAACTTACTTTTTTCATAAATTAATTATTTGATGCAGTGCTTAATAAAGAAAGTTGTGTTATTTTGCTATCACCTAATTCATCAATAGGTTTTACAGGATAATCTCCAGTGAAATAATGATCTGTTAATTGCGGATAATTTTTATTTCTTTTATCAAATCCAATAGCTCTATACATACCCTCAATAGATAAAAATTTTAGTGATTTAGCACCAATATATTTACAGATTTCATCGTTGTTTTTATTAGCAGCTAACAATTCTTTTTTTGTTGGTGTATCCACTCCATAAAAATCAGGATACCTAATCTCAGGACAAGCAATTCTCACATGAACCTCTTTTGCACCAGCATCATAAAGCATTTTTACAATTTTATGAGATGTGGTTCCTCTTACTAAAGAATCATCAACAAGAATAATCTTTTTATTTTCTATTGTTGTTTGATTAGCATTTAGTTTTAGTTTAACTCCTAGGCTCCTTATTTTTTGACTTGGCTCTATAAAGGTTCTTCCAACATAGTGATTTCTTATGAGTCCATGCTCATAATTTTTATTTAAATATTGTGCAAAACCTAAGGCTGCAGCATTTCCGGAATCAGGGACTGGAACAATGATGTCGGCGTCAAAATCATTCTCTTTTGCTAACTCTTTTCCTAAATTTTTACGATGTTCATAAGCAGTTTTTCCGTTAAGAATACTGTCTGGTCGTGCAAAATAAATATATTCAAAAACACAAGGTCTAATTTTTTTTTCAGGAAATGGTTTAATACTTTGAAGTTTATCATTTTCTATTAGTACAATCTCACCATTTTCAACTTCTCGAATAAATTTTGCACCGATAATATCCAGAGCACAGGTTTCAGATGCAAGAACGTAACTATTTTTTAATTTACCTATAACCAAAGGTCTTATTCCATAAGGATCTCTTACTCCGACAAGTAAATTTTGTGTTAACATAACCAATGCATATCCACCTTGAATTTGAAATATTGCATCGATAATTTTATCTATAGTTTTTAATCTTTTAGATTTTGCAATAAGTTGAACAATAGTTTCGGTATCAGAGGTTGTGTAAAATATTGCTCCTTCTTCAACAAGCTTATTTCTTAAATAAATTGAGTTCGTCAAGTTTCCATTATGTGCAACTCCTATTCCACCTGCGTTAGTGTCTGCAAAAAAAGGTTGAATATTTCTTAATGTGTTGTTTCCAGTAGTACTGTATCGATTGTGACCAATCGCAAAATTTCCTTTTAGATTATCAAGAACTTTTTCTTTATTAAAGTTGTCACCAACTAGTCCAAATCTTTTTTCCGAGTAATATCTCTCTCCATCAAATGTGACTATTCCACAACCTTCTTGACCACGATGTTGAAGTGAATGAAGCCCTAAAGCAGTTAAGGCAGACGCATCTTTTACATTACTAATTCCAAATACACCACATTCCTCTTTAAACTTTGGATCATAAATCCTCAATTTTTTCTTTAGATTCTCGATATGTTTTTTCATTAGGAAAAACTTTCAATAAGTAATTACTACCTTTTTCAAGATATGGAAAGGTGTATGATTTGTCTAAATTTAGTGGCCATTTGTCGTAATTATAAACGATATGTACACCTGAAAATATACATATGGATATAATATATGCTCTAATAAATCCAAAAAAGAATCCGAAGATAGTATCTAAGCTTCCTAGACCAGTATATTTGATTGCTCTACTTATTCCTTTATTAATCAATAATATTAAAAAGATAACAATAATAAAAATTGTTACTCCAAGTCCTACATCAAGCACGTATTCATTATCTATTACATTTTCGACATATGGCTTAATTCTAGGAAATAGTATCAAAGTTATAATATAAGCTAATAACCATTTTGACATTGAGAGTATACTCAAGACAAACCCTTTGCTGTAACACTTAATTAGTGAAAGAATAGTTATCAATATATAGATCAAATCAATTGAAGAAATCGAATTTAGAATTTCTTTGAAAAATTCTAGAGTTATTTCAAACATATATTCTTATTTTCCAAATGGCTTAAAAACTAATATCAAAGATGGCAGTAAACTTAAAACAGAAATCATTGCTAATAGCATTGCTAATCCTGTAAATATTCCAAAATAGATTGTGGGTATGAATTTAGATAAAACTAAAATAGAAAAACCAAAGACTATTGTTATAGAAGTGTTTAGGATTGCAACACCAACAGTTGAATGACAAGTTTTTAAAGTTTTTTTGTAGTCATTAATTTTGTTGAACTCCTCTTTGAATCTATAAATATAATGAATGCTGTTATCAACAGCTATACCTATTGTAATAGCAGCTATTGTGATAGTCATCATATCTAAAGGTATCTCTAGCATACCTATTATTCCTAAGATAAAAAATGCTGCAATAAAGTTTGGGACAACTCCAATTAAAGATAATTTGATGTTCTTAAATAAGATAACAAACATTCCAAAAATACCTAGCATGACAAGTCCTAAAGTAAGAATTTGAGATTTAAACAGGCTTTGTAATAAATTATTAAATAAGATCATCACCCCAGCTAGTTTGTATCGATTTTCGTTTAATCCAAATTCATTTTGTAAGTCATAATTTATTTTTTTGATTAGTTCATTTCTTTTAAGATCTTTTTGAGAGTCTATTATTCTTAAGCTTATTCGAGCCTCATTATCTTTTATTGAAATATAAGGATCAATTATCTCAGTTTTGATATTTTCAGGGATTTTAGTATACAAAACACCCATTTCTAAAGTTCCAAGAGGTTTGTTGTTATTTAATTGAGTTGCAACATCAACTATTGATGAAAATGATAAGACTTTGCCTGTCTCAGGAAGAGCATCAAGATAATTATGTATTTTAGAAATTGTTTCTATTTTATCTTTGGTAAACCAATATTTCTCATCATTTTTTTCCTCATCACCCCAATCTTCAAATTCATCATCTTCCTCTAATTTTTCCTTTTTTTTATTTGGAAATTTTAAAATTACTTCTAGGGGAGTTGTTCCACCCAGTTTTTCATCAATTAATTTCATACCTTTATAAATTTCTGTTTTTTTACTAAAATAATTTATAAAACTATTCTCAACTTCTAATTTGCTAATACCGATTATGCTTAAAACTATTACAATTCCAGTTAATATAAAAATTTGATTTTTAAAGTTAATAGAAATCTTTCCTAAAGTAGAAGTTATTTTAGAGTCAGTATTATCTTTTACAAAAGTATTATTATCTTTTACAAAACTTAGTAGACTAGGAAGCAATGTAAAAGTAATTAAAAAAGATATCATTAATCCGAAAGTCATCATCAAACCAAAATCAATAACTGGCTTTATCTCACTAAAGACCAAAGATAAAAAAGCAATAATAGTTGTTAAAGCTGTGTATAGGATCGGCCAGAACATTTTTTTTGTAGTTAAAGTGATTATTTCATGATTATTTTTATTAGGATAAAATTTCCTTAATTGTATAAATCTAGTGCTCATATGAATATTCATCGCCATAGTTAAAATTAACATCAGCGCGATAAAGTTTGAGGAAATTACAGTAACTTTCCAACCAATGAGACCCAAAAGACCCATCATAATGATAACTGAGAAAAAACAACTGCTTATTGGAACAACAATCCATATTAAATTTCTAAAAACAAACCATAATGTTGCAATAATAAATACAAGTACACCTAAACCAAAAACAATAATATCGCTTTTGATAAAACTCATCATGTCATCAGCTATCATTGGTATACCACCTAAATAAATTTTACCTATGTCATCATAGCTTTTGATTACTTCTCTAATTTCTAAGATATTATTATGATTCTTTTTTTTTATTTGATCTCTAAATATTTGTATTTCCTTATCAGATTTATTTTCAATATCCTTTAATTTTTCATTTTCTTTAATATTAACAATAATTCCACTTGTTTTTCCGTCTTCACTTATGACAAAGTTTCTGAAAACTGGACTTTCTAAAATCTCTCTAAAACCTCTTTCTTTATCTACACCTTCATCTTTTAGTGTTTTGAAGTTCATAAGCCTTTCCTGGAGAGGTGCATCAGAATTGTCTAATAGAGGTATATCTAAAAGAGTGATAACACTGTGTACCCAATCTAAGCTTTGGAGTTTATATTTTAAACTAAGTAGATTGTTAATCGCACTGTCGGTTACCATACCATCATTAGGTGTATGAGTTAAAACTAAAAAATCTTTTGATCCATATCTATCTGTTACTTTTTTTAAATATTCAAGATCAGGATCTCCCTCAATTAATAAAGTTTCAGACGAGGCATCAAGTCTAAAGTCCTTTGAGTGATATCCAAAACTAATTAAAACAATGAATAAAATTACTAAAATAGATCTTGGATTTTTTAAGATCGAATTTTGGTATAAATGATCAATCATTTACCCTGTTATATTGTAAATTAATTATTTTGAGTATCTTTAAATTTTGTAAATCTCTCTTCAAACTCAAGTGTAACTTTACCTATTGGACCGTGTCGTTGTTTCCCTATGATAATTTCAGCTAAATGTGCAACCTCATTCATCTTTGCCTGCCATTCTGCGTGTTCCACTGTTGCTTCTCTAGGCTCTTTTCTTTGAAGATAATATCCTTCTCTATAAACAAACATTACAACATCTGCATCTTGTTCTATTGAACCAGATTCTCTTAAATCTGCGAGTTGTGGTTTATGATCATCTCTTTGCTCAACTTGCCTTGATAATTGTGATAATGCTAGAACAGGCACACCCAGTTCTTTTGCAATTGCCTTCAAACCTTGAGTAATTTGAGAAATTTCCTGAACTCTTCCATCCTTATTATTTAACGATCCTTTCATAAGTTGAATATAATCAACAACAATTAGATCTAGACCATGAAGTCTCTTGATTCTTCTTGCTCTATTGCTCATTGCCGCAATACTTATTGCTGGAGTTTCATCAATAAATAATGGAAGTTCAGAAATATTTTTAGAGGTTTCAAGAAATCGATCAAATTGTTCATCAGAAATTCTTCCTCTTCTAATATCATTTGATCCAATTCTTGCTTGTTCAGAAATTATTCTTGTTGAAAGTTGTTCTGATGACATTTCTAGGGAAAAAAAAGCAATAGAGGATTTAGATCCATTATTTTGAATATTTTGTGCTGCATTAAAAGCAATATTTGTTGCAAGGGATGTTTTACCCATTGATGGTCTACCTGCAATGATTATTAAATCAGATTGATGAAGTCCTCCAAGTTTATCATCCAAATCACGTAACCCAGTTGGCACTCCTACAATTCCTCCTTCGTTTTTATATGCTGCTGATGCCATTTCAATTGTTTGTTTCATTGCATCATCAAATTTGATTAATGATGAGTTGAAAGTTCCTTTTTCAGCTAAATCGTAAAGAAGCTTTTCAGAATTCTCAATAATATTTTGACCACTTGTATCAATATTATTCTCTTTGGCATTATCAATCATTTGTTCAGAAATTTTTATTAGTTCTCTTCTAACAAACATATCATATATTATCTTTGAATACTCTATTGCTTGCCTAGCTGAAGTAGAAAATTTAGTAATCTTTACTAAGTATTCAGGAATATTAATTTCATCTTTTTCATTTTCAAAATAATTTTTTAGTGTAATTGGATTTGCAAGCATTCCTTTATAAATCAAGTTTTCTATTGAGCTAAAAATTTTTTGATGCATAGGATCATAAAAATTGACATTTGAGATTATGGTATTTATTTCATCAAAAATTTCATTGTTTACTAAAATTGAGCCAATTACTGATTGTTCTGCCTCTATATTATTCGGTAACTCTTTAAAGTTTTCTCTAATAATACTCAGGTTGTTTTCCATTTGGAGTATTTTACAGAAATAATAAGTATTTTATATTTAAAAAAAAGCTGTGGATGAAATTGTATAATTATTGAATTGTCTCTGCAGTTTTGACATCAATAGTAACTTCCGCATCAACCTCGGAGTGCAAAGAAACTTTTACTTTAAACTTTCCCAGAGCCTTAATTTCTTTTAATGGCTGTATCATTGATGGTTTGATTTCTATTTTACTTGACTCAAAAATAAGTTTTGAAATCTCAGTTGGTTTAACAGAACCATATAATTCTTTATTTTCAGTGCAAAGTTTTTTGACACTATATTCTTTTTTGTTTATCTTTTCAGAAATTTTTTTAGCCTCTTGTTTTTTTTCATTATCTTTTTTTGAAAGTTCAGATTTAATTTTTTCCACTTCTTTTATATTCTCTTTTGAAGCATAAAGAGCTTTTTTATTTGCAATCAAAAAATTTCTCGCAAAGCCTCGTTTAACATCTATCACTTCACCGATAGATCCAATTCTTTTTAAGTTTTCTAATAATATTACTTTCATTAAATTAGTGCTAGATTTCTTGCTCTCTTTATAGATGCAGAAAGTTCCCTTTGTTTTTTTTGCGAAACGTTTGTGATTCTTGATGGAAGTATTTTACCATTTTCAGAAACATATTTTTTAAGGAGTTTAATATTTTTATAATCAACCTTTGGAGCTCCTTTTACGGAGAGCGGGCATGTTTTTTTAAATTTATATTTGTTTGGTTGGAAAATACTTAACTTAGCAAAGTTACTTTGTTTATTTTTTCTATTACCGCTTTGTTTTTTTGGCATAATTAATTTTTAATTTTTTCTTTTTTTGGATTTTTTTCAGTTTCTTCTTTTTTTGTAAAATAATTTGTATCTAAGTCAAATTTTTTAACTTTAACAGTCAGATGTCTAATTAGTTTTTTATCTATCGCTTCATTTTTTTCTAATTGTTCTATAACATTTCCATTTCCTTTAATTTTGAAATGAATATAGCTACCTTTTCTATTTTTTTTAATCAAATACGATAAATTGAGTAGACCCCAGTTTTCAGTTTTAATAATTTTTCCCTCATTTTTTTCAATAATCTTAGAATATTTTTCTGTTAGTTGCTTAAGTTCTGCAGGTGAGGTGTCTTGTCTAGCTATAATTGTATGTTCGTATAAATTCATATTTAATCTTTAATAAAAAGTGAGGATATACTATTATAAACCTTCAATTACAATAGTAAAAAACCAATAATTAATTTATTTTTTAAATGTTTTCTGTAATTTTTCCAGGTCAAGGTTCACAAACGGTTGGTATGGGAAAAGAGTTTTTTGAAAAATATGACATAGTAAAAAAATTATTTAGTCAAGCAGATGATGTATTAGATTTTAATATTTCAAAAATGATTTTAGAAGGTCCTAAAGAAAATTTGGATTTAACTGCCAATACTCAACCTGCTATATTTTTAGTAAGTTATTCAATTTTTAGAGTGATTAAGGATGAATTTAATATCAATTTGAATGAAGCAAAATATTTTGCTGGACATTCATTAGGCGAATATTCTGCTCTATCATGTGCTGGATATTTAGATTTTGAAAAAACAATAAAAATTTTAAGAATTAGAGGAAAAGCTATGCAAAACTCTGTTCCAAAAGGAGAGGGTGGAATGTTAGCTGTTCTAGGGGTAAAAATTGGGGATGTTGAAAAAATATTAAAAGATAATGAAAAAAATTTTAATGCTCAGATTGCTAACGATAATTCTGAGGGTCAAATTGTATTAAGTGGTAAAAACGGAGATTTGGAGTCTTTAAGTAATTTTTTGAAAAATAATAAAATTAAAAATATAAAACTTCCGGTTAGTGCCCCCTTTCACTGTGAATTAATGACTAAAGCAACAGAGATAATGAGAAAAGAGCTAGATAAAGTTGATTTTAAAAAATCAAATAATAAATTGGTTTCTAATGTTACAGCTGATGAAATTTTAGATGTTAAAGATTTAAAGAATTTACTAATTAGTCAAATAGAAAAAAGAGTTAGGTGGAGAGAAAGTATAATTAATATGATCAATCATGGAGTTAGTCAATTTATTGAAATAGGTCCGGGAAAAGTTTTGAGCGGATTAATAAAAAGAATTAATAAAAATGTAAAAACTACTACTATTAACAATCAATCAGATATAGAAAGTTTAAAAATATGAATGATTTAAAAAATAAAAATATCATTGTCACTGGTGCAACAGGAGGAATAGGGAATTCAATAATAAAGAAACTTGATGAATTTGGTGTTAATATTTTAGCCTCAGGAACAAAAACTGAAAAATTAGAAGAATTAAAAAATAAATTTAAAAATATTAAAATTTTAAGATTTGATATTTCCGAAAGCGATAAAGTAGAAAATTTTATTGAAAATGCCTCGAAGGAACTTGGTGGTGAAATTGATTGCATTGTCAACAACGCAGGTATCACACAAGATAATTTAGCAATTAGAATGAATTTGGATGAATGGAGAAATGTAATAGAAGTTAATTTAACATCTACATTTTTAATGTGTAAATTTGCAATAAAAAAGATGTTAAAAAATAAAAAAGGAAAAATTATAAATATAACCTCAGTAGTGGGGCATACAGGTAATCTTGGTCAGGCAAATTATACTGCTTCAAAAGCTGGAATAATTGCCATGTCTAAAAGTCTTGCGATTGAGTATGCAAAAAAAAATATTAACGTAAATTGTATATCACCCGGATTTATTAAGACAGCAATGACAGATAAAATTGATGAAAAATTTAAAGATATAATTACTTCCAAGATACCCTCTGGTAGGTTAGGTGAACCTGAAGATATAGCTAATGCAGTTCTTTTTTTAGCTTCTAATCAATCAGACTATATTAATGGAGAAACATTACATGTAAATGGGGGTATGTATATGGCTTGACAATCTAAGTAATTAAACTATTAACGATTATAATAATAAAAGGATCAATATGTCAGATGATGTTTCAAGTAAGGTAAAAAAAATAGTAGCAGATCACTTAGGAATTGATGAATCTAAAGTTACAGAGGAATCAAGTTTCATTGATGATCTAGGAGCTGATAGCTTAGATACTGTTGAATTAGTGATGGCTTTTGAGGAGGAATTTGGATCAGAAATTTCTGATAGCGAAGCTGAGAAAATATTAACAGTTGGTGATGCCGTTAAATTTATTGAAGGCAAAGCTAATTAATAAATTTTAGATGCCCTCAGTAAATGATGGGATAATGGTTATATTGTCCTCTCCCTCTGGAGCAGGGAAAACGACACTTGTAAATTTACTATCAAGAAATGATGATTTTGAAATCTCGATATCTCACACAACTAGGAAACCAAGAGAGGGCGAGACCCCTAATAAAGATTATTATTTTGTAAATGATAATGAGTTTAAAAGATTAATAAATAACCAAGAATTTTTGGAATATGCGAAAGTTTTTAATAATTATTACGGAACAACCAGAACACCAATCATAAATAATTTAAATAGAGGAAAAAATGTGTTATTTGATATTGATTGGCAAGGTGCTGATCAAATAAAAAATAAAAAGTTGGATTATAAATTAATTACATTTTTTATTTTACCTCCCAGTAAAAAAATTTTATTTAGTAGACTTTCTAATAGAGACATGAAGGATAAACTTATAGCTGAAGAAAGAATGAAACAATTTGAGAGAGATGTACTTCATTGGATAAATTATGATTATGTAGTAATTAATGACGATCTTGAAAAATGTTATTTGAAAATAAAAAATTTGATTAACGCAGAAATAAATGATGAATCTAAAGATTATGATTTAGATTTTATAAGAAATCACGTGGAAAAATTAACTTCGTAAAGATTCATACCTTTTGGTTAATTCATAATAAGTTTTAAAATCTAAATTTTGAGGTCTTAAATTAAGGTCTATTCCCAATTCAGATGCAATATTTTCATTATCATTAAAAAGTTGCTTGAAAGGTTTTTTAATCATTTTTCTTCGATGCATGAAGAAAATTCTTGTAATTTTTTCAAGATTTTTAGCGTTTTTAAACTTCGTAAAAGTTTTTTTTGGTTCAAAAAATAAAACAGTGCTCTCAATTTTTGGTTTTGGTTGAAAACTATTAGGTTTTATATCCATTATCTTTTTTATATTAAGTCTCCAATTGGCTAAAATTGTTAATCTTCCATACTCTTTAGTATTAAATTTTGATATTATTCTATCAGCAACTTCTTTTTGAAACATTAGAACCAGACAATTAAACCAAACCTTTTTAGGATTTATATTTAATATCCACTTACTTAAGATTTCTGTTGATATGTTATATGGTAAATTACCAAACACTGTCAGAATTTGATTGTTCAAATTATTTTCATCTATTTTTAATACATCTTTATTAATAAACTCAATATCTTGGTTAAATTTATCTTTTAGAAGATCAACTAATCTGTCGTCTTTCTCTATTACAGTAATTTTTTTTGGTTTTTTTTTCAAAATTTCTCTAGTCAAACTTCCTGTTCCGGGTCCAATTTCTAAAATATTTTTATCTTTAATATTTACAATATCTGTTATTTTGCTAATTATATTTTGATCAATAAGAAAGTTTTGTCCAAGGCTTTTTTTTGCCTTTATCATCTCTTATCTAAAAAATTAATTGCTTTGATCAAACTTATTGGATTTGACTTATTTTTGCCAACCATCATTTCATTAGGCCCATGATCAGGAGTTACTCTTAAAAATGGTAGACCTATTGTTATATTTATCGCATCATATTCGAAAAGTGTTTTAATTGGTGTAAGAACTTGATCATGGTACATACCAACTATAACATTAAATTTTTTTCTATTATTTTTTAAAAATATTGTGTCAGATGGGTAAGGGCCACTAACTCGAATATTTTTCTTTTTAAGGGAATTTATAGCTGGAAGAATAATTCTAGTATCCTCATTAAATTTTGACAAACTTTCACAATGTGGGTTTAAACCAACAACAGCAATTTTAGGTTTAAACCTTAATTTTTGATTATAAAATCTATTAATAATCATGATTTTTTCGGTAATTAATTTTTTAGTAATTTTTTTTGCAACCATTTTTAATGGAAGATGGGTTGTTAAAGGAGAAACTGAGAGCTTATTATTATAAATCAACATTGCAAATTTTTTTTCATTAAAACTTTTAGAAATATATTCAGTCATACCAGGATATTTTCCTTTTAAAGTTTTCGATTTATTTATTGGACCATTAATTAATTTATTGGTTAATCCTCGTTTAATTATATGAAAAGCAACTTTAAAACATTCATGAATATAATTTTTTGAATTTGAATTTTTAATGTCAATAAAGTAGATTTTTTTATTTATAATTTTTTCATTTAAGATTTTTTTTAAATCAATTGGCTCAATTTTTTTATAAAATTTATATTTTTTGATCTCTTTTTCTAAAATTTTTTTATCACAGATTATGATTAAGGGACTGGTAATTTTTTTTGACTTAATTGACTTAAAAAAAATTTCAAAAAAAATACTTTTTTTTTCTCCAGGTATAATTAAAATTGGCTTAAAATTCACTAATTTCACTATTAAGTTTAATTTTATTATAAAAAATATTAGAAAATTTATCTAATTGTTTTGATGTTTCAACAAATATCATTTTATCTAATTCTTTTTTTTTATCTATTTCAATTTCAATCTTTCTAATATCATTAATTTTAAAAATGAAATAATTATTATTTATCTTTAAAGGTGGACTATATTCACTAACACCTAAATCTTTTAAACTCTCAATAATTATATCCGATAAACTATTTTTTTTTACCCAGCCTATTTTACCACCAACCTTAGAACTTTCAGATATACTATAAAGATTTGCTGTATTTTCAAATCCATTTTTTTTAATACTTTCTTGTACATTCTCAAACAATTGTTTTAATGAAACATTTGTTGTATTTGTAAAAACTATTTCAGATAAATTATATTCGAGTAAAAATTTTTCTTTGCTTGACCTTTCAATTTTGTCAATTAATTCTTTTTTATTAATTTTGACAGTATTTATATACTTACTATATATTAAATTTTTCCACTCATTCTCTATTTCAATTTTTCTTTTTAATTCCTCAAGTGAAAAGTTGAAAGCATTTAAATAACTCTCTAATTCGCTTTCATTCTGAAGATTTAAATTCTGAATTAGATTATTTAAAACATTATTAATTTGGGCGTTTTCTAAATTTAATTTTTTATATTTCTCAATCTCTTTTCTTTTTATAAATTCTTTGATAAGAGATTTTTTTGCGATAATAAGTAATTCATCTTTATTTATTTGATTTAGTCTTGGATTTAGAGCTTTTAAATAATTAATTTCCTGTTCAATATCATGAGATGTGATGATTTCATTATCAATTTTCATTATTATATTAAGTTGAATTTTTGAATAAGAAAAGTTTATTAATGAAAAAAAAATCAAATTTAAAATGAGTATCCTTTTTAATATAATCATTTTAAATTAGGAGTATTAAAACCACCAAAAGGTAAAATTGTAATTTTAAATAATAAATTTTCTGAAGGTTTTAGTTCTTTGTCACTATAATATTCTTTATTGTATTCAATTCCAGCCCTCAAGCAATCGTTTTCATATTGGTAAATAAGATTATAGTATTCTGTAAAACTTTTTTCCTTATTTTCAATTGTCTCAAAAATTAAACTATTTTTATCGTTAAATTTATACTTAGTTTCATTTTTCAAATATGAAGATTTCAGATTAGTATTATTCTCATTTAAATACTCAAATCTTGTAGTAAGATTTTTCAAGTAATATTCAAATCCAAATAGTTCATAGTTTTTATCCTCTAAATTATTCTTAATTGAAAAATCATAATTAAATTTAAAGTTATCATTATGCTTGTATTCAAATAACCCAACAAAATCTGACATTTTATCACCTAAATTACTATTCGATGGTAAATCTTTATTTTCTTCAATTCTTAGATTATTTGCAAAACCAAATTTCATTATTTCATCAAAACTTGATTTATTAATTTTTGTATATTCATATCCATAGGTTGCTGAAATTCCTCCTTCAGTTGATTCGTCTATTCCTAATCTGTTGAAATCGTAAATATTTTTATAGTTTATTGTTCTATCAGTTGAACTAATATCTTTGGTGAATGGTATACTTAATCTTAAAGAAAGTTTAGGTGTTAAAATATTATTAAATTCTCCTATTTCTTTACGCAATGGCAATGTATAGTCAGACTGAAAACTTGGAATTAACAAATTTGTATTTTTATTTTGAAAATTATTCGAGTTTGTTGCGTCAGAATTTATATTTTTAAGAATTAATTTTTTATCATTTAAAAGTCCGTTATCAAAATATTTTAAATCAGATTGATATTCCAAATTGTTTATTAAAACTTTTTCTGTGATATTAGTATTATAATTTTTATAATATCCCTGTGATCTAAAAGTGTAATTATTATTCATAATCTTTGAAAAATTAAAATTGGGGATATATTCAAATTTATCACTGTCATTTTTGGTTAAATCTTCATAGACCTCAAGGCTTGTATCAAATGTCAAATTTTCATTGTACATCTTTAGACTTAATGAATTTGTTAAATTAGATAAGTTATTAATTATCGGGCTTTCTATTTTATTTGATTTTAGATAGGTTTCATCTGTGACTTGCTCTAACTTTATATTTAATTCTACATTATCAAAATTGTTGGTTTTATAATTTTTGTCATAATTATAAAACAAGTGACTATTCGAATTCTTTTCGCTTGAGAAAAACTGACTAACATCTGCTATATGATTAGAGTGTTTATTTTTTTGTCTAAATTCTGATTGTATTAAAAATTTATCATCATTAAAAAATCTTGGTGTTAGTGTTAAATCTATATTTTCAGCTATTACTAAAAAATAGGGTAAATTAAATGATAAACCCGTTGAACTATTGTCTTGAAATCTAGGTATTAAAAACCCGCTTTGTCTTTTTACAGTTGGATCAGGATGAAAAAATTTTGGAAAATAAAAAACTTTTTTATCATAAATTTTTAAACTTGCATTTTTATAATTAATAGTTTTTTTTTGTTTATCATGTCGAATTTCCTCAGCGCTCATTTCCCATGGAGGACATTTATCTCTTCTTTTACAAAAGGTAAAAGTTCCCTTTTCTACAATAGTGTTTCTTTTATTACTGACTAAGCTCCTACCTTTTAATCTAGGTTCATTTTCCGAATTTTCATCGAGTTTAAAATTCATACTAATATCTTTTGCGATTAATTCTTTTTTGTTTAAATCAAGAAAAGACAAATCCACTATAAAAGAATTTTTATCCTCATCTTGTGCAACTAAATTATTTAACTTAATTATTTTGTCTTTAGTAGAATATTCAAATCCATCAACTTTGTAAGTATTGTTAAGGTCATCAAAAATTTCTGAATAGTTCTGGCTTACAATTTTTTGCTCATCTAAGTTATAATTTATCTTACTAGAATTAATAACTAAATTATTGACACCATCATTTACTACAATATTGTTTTCAAAATTAAGATTAGATTCATTAATTTTGTACTCAATTATTTCAGAGTTAATTTCAAAATTTTTGTCTATTGATGAAATTTTTCCGTTATTAATTATTAATAAAGATTTATCTTTGAAATATTTTATTTTTTTACCTTTTATTACTATGCCGTCATCTTTAATAATCGCTGTCCCATTGTTAGCAATTGTTAAGTTCTCATCGTTTGAAATTTCTATGTCTGTAGCTTTAAAATCTATTTCATTAGAAAAAGATTTGTTGATTAAAAAAAGCTGAAATAAAATTGTGATAATTATTAAGATCTTATTTTTCATTTATTCGAATCAAACCTATAGTTGAAACAATACTTAAAAAAATAATTGGGAAAAATACAGATAAATAAATTGGTATTTTGTTAGTTAATCCAAATATATTAAATATATTGTTTATATAATAAATAATCACAGATAATAATATTCCCAATAAAACATGGAATATATATGGTTTATCTCTCTTAATATTTAACATTATTATTGAAGAAATAATGACCATAATACTTAGGTAAATTGGCAAAGAAACAATCTTTAAAAAATGTAAATCTACATCCTGCGAGGAATATCCTAACAACTCATTTTCCTTTTTTAGATCAAATAACTCAATCAAATTTAGTGAGTTAAGATCCCTGAAAGTTTTGTTTATTTTATCAAAATTAAAATGACTGGATAATTTGATATTTTCCTCAAGTTGAATTTGTTTATTCTCTCTAAAAATAACTGGTTTCTCAATAATCCAATCATTTGCAGAAATGTCAGCTTTATTTGATGAAATAACTTCGATAAGATTAAAATTCTTATCAAACTTATTTATAAAAACATCTTTGAGGAATTTTTCTTTATTATTTGCAGACGCATTAATTATATAAATTTCATCATCTATTTCGTCTTTTATCCACAATCCATTATCGCTGTAATGTTTAAGATATTTGCCATCTTCAGAATAAATATTTTTTATATCAAAATAGAAAAATTTTAATTTTGAAGACATGGGATAATATAAAGTAATTATTATAATCCCAAATATAAAAGAACAAATTGCAAGTAATTTTATTAAATAAAAATTATCTAAACTATTAACTTTTATTAATTCATTTTCTTTCTTTTTGATAATATCAACAAAAAAAAGTTGAGTAGATATTAGTACAATAAAAGGAAAAATTTCTAATAGAGTTGTTGGAACATTAAAAAGAGCTATCAAAAATGGCAGATACATTTTTGATTCAGAATCACTAAAAAAAGTTATTTCCTCAAATAAAGTTAAAATAAATGTTAAAGAAAAAAAGATTAGTGTAAGTAAAATTATTTTTTTAAAAAATAACTTTATAAAATATTTATCAAAAGTTTTTACCATAATCTTACTTTAGAAATTAAAAAGTTATAAATAAAAATGTAAATTATCATTGGCAGCAACATTATAGAAATTAATTGTAATTTTGATTCATCAGCATATCTCATAAACACCTCAGATATTATCAAGATTAAAAAAACATATAAAAAAACTTTTATAGAATTAATTGTAAAATTTTTTTGTACTTTTGAAAAGGTTAATAGGAAACAACTTATTAGTGCAAGCAAAGGTATATAAAATGGTTTTATAAATCTTTTGTAAAGTTCTTGATTAAGATTTTTTAATCTTTCTTTTTCACATCTAAACATTTCATCAATATATATTTTTTCATAAAATAAACTGAGTGAACATTTTATAATCTTTGATGAAGGTAACTCTTGTATTTTAGCAACCTTAATAGTTTTTGACGTAAATTTTGATAAATTATAATCTATTTTATCAAACTCAAAACTAATTAACTTATTATTATTTGTACTAATAATTTTTCCATTTATAAGTCTAAATATTTTTTTATTCTCGTTAAGGAGCAATCCTTCTTTTGCAAAAATAATTTGATTATTATTCTGATTGAGATTGAACAAGTCTCCCTCTTGAATAAAAATATTTCTAAATGAATTATTAGTAACCTTTTCATTTATAAAAATAGTTAATCCAGAAACTGTATCTATAAATTTTCCTTGTTTTATTAAATTTGGTAAAAAATCCATATTAGAGTCTTTTAATACTGATCTTGCCTTTAATTGACTTGCTGGAGAAATAATACTTCCAATTAATATTTGAATTAACATAACAACAATTGCAAAATTAACCAGATTAATAATAAATTTTCTTTTTGTTACACCATTAGTCCAGAATAAAAGTAATTCATTATTTTTTTCATATTTTAACAATTCAAAAAAAATAGATATAGCAAATACAAAAGGTAATATTCTGTGAATTATCTTTGGAAAGTTAAATAGGTTGTAATAAAAATAAATTAAAAAATTGTGACCGTCATCTATGACAAAATCTAAATAATTTACAGCCTGAATAATCCAAACAATTAAACCAATTGTTAATATAATAATCAAGGATCTTAGGGTTATATCTGCGATGAGTTTTCTAAAAAGTATTTTTTCCATTGAAATATAATTGTTTTACTCATATATAGCATTATCTCGTATAGATTGTATTAAATTTTATGAATATTAAAATTAATTTTAAAAACCGAGTTTCTGATAAATCTACCGGAAATCTCATATTGTTTGTTGACGAAAAGCTAAACGTCACAGGTTTGAAAAAAGTTTTATCGAATAATGAATATTCTTACATTAGTGATTTAATAAAATTAGAAGACCAAAAAAAAAAGATTTTAACTTTTGATATAAGCTCAAAAAAAAAAATAATCTTAATATCTTTTAAAGGTAACTTCAATAGTTCTGATGCTGAAAATTTAGGAGCTAAGTGTTATGAAGTATTTAGCAAATTAAAAAAAAATCAATACATTGTAAATACGAATACATTATCAAACCAATCAATAAAACTAATTGGATATTTTTTACACGGAATCAAACTAAAATCTTACAAATTTGAAAAGTATAAAACAAAAAAAAATAAAAAAGACATTTTCTTAAATGTAATTGGTAAAAATGTTCCTAATCAAAAAGACCAAATTAAATTTAAGGCACTTGAGGATGGAACTTTTTATACAAGAGATCTAGTGTCTGAACCTGGAAATATACTACATCCTGATGAATACGCTAAAAGAATAAAATCTCTAAGTAAGATAGGTCTGAAAATTAATATTTATGATGATAAGAAATTAAAAAAACTTGGTATGAACACTTTACTGGGTGTTGGCCAAGGAAGCATTAGGGGATCATACTTAGTAACAATGGAATGGAATGGAACAAAAAATAAATCGAAACCTCTTGCTTTTGTTGGTAAAGGAGTTTGTTTTGATACAGGAGGTATTTCTTTAAAACCTGCTAAATTTATGGAGGACATGACATATGACATGGCTGGTTCTGCAGTTGTAGTAGGGTTGATGAAAAATTTAGCTTTAAGAAAAGCTAAAATTAATGCTGTAGGTGTGGTTGGTCTTGTAGAAAACATGCCTGGTGGTAATGCACAAAGACCAGGAGATATTGTAAAGTCTTATAGTGGCAAGACAGTGGAAATTTTAAATACTGATGCAGAGGGTAGATTAGTTCTTGCTGATGCACTTACTTATACTGAAAAAAAATTTAAACCAAAATTTATAGTGGATTTAGCAACTTTGACAGGAGCCATCATTGTTTCTCTGGGTTCTGAGTATGCTGGCCTATTTTCTAATGATGATAAGTTGTCTAAGCAATTGATAAATGCTGGTGAAATTGTTGAGGAAAAAGTTTGGCGTATGCCGTTAAACAAGAATTATGATAAATTGATAGACTCAAAAAATGCAGATATGCAAAATATAAATTATGTTGGAGGAGCTGGATCCACAACTGCTGCACAGTTTTTACAGAGATTTATTTTGAATAATACACCTTGGGCTCATCTAGATATTGCTGGAATGGCATTTTCTAAATATGGTGGAGCCTTAAATTCAGGTGGGGCAACAGGTTATGGTGTAAGATTATTAAACAAATTAATTGAGGATAATTATGAGTAACATAGAGCAAACTTTGTCAATTATTAAACCTGATGCGGTAGAAAGAAACCTTGAGAATGAAATAAAAGAAATGTTTAAAAAAAAAGGTTTTTCGATCCTAAAAGAGAAAAAAATTCAAATTGAAAAATCTGAGGCAGAAAAATTTTATAAAGTTCATGAAACAAAGCCATTTTATAACGATTTATGCAATTATCTTTCTTCAGGACCAATTGTTGCTATGGTTCTCGAAAAAGAGAACGCAGTTTTGGGAAATAGAGAACTTATGGGTGCAACAAATCCAAAAGATGCAAAAGATGGCACTATCAGAAAAAAATATGGAATT
The DNA here is from genome assembly GCA_902592265.1 of uncultured Pelagibacteraceae bacterium. Lineage (GTDB taxonomy): Bacteria > Pseudomonadota > Alphaproteobacteria > Pelagibacterales > Pelagibacteraceae > Pelagibacter. Next base: position 47,076 of record CACJDV010000007.1, read on the forward strand.
TCAATTGATAAGAACACTGTTCATGGATCTGATAGTATTGAAAATGCTAAAATAGAAATTAATTTTTTTTTTAAAGATTAAATATTTTTGATATTGCTTCAGGGTAAAGTTTATGCTCTTGAATTAAAATTTTTCTAGTAAGAGTTTTTTCTGTCTCATTTTTTGAAATTTTTACTCTTTTTTGTAGGATTATTTTACCAGAGTCTAATCTTGAATTTACATAATGGACAGTACAACCAGAGTATTTTTCCTTATTTATTAAAGCTCTTTTATGAGTATTTAATCCCTTATATTTAGGCAGTAATGAGGGATGAATATTGATAATTTTACCGCTAAATTTTCTTATAAAATATTTTGATAAAATTTTCATAAATCCAGCAAGACAAATCATTTCAATTTTATTATTTTTTAAAATGGAAATTAATTTATTATCAAAAGTTTTAGTGTTTCTAAAGTTTATTACTTTTTTTTTTATTCTAAATATTTTACTGTAATTGAGACCTTTAGCTTTTGAATTGTTTGATATAATCAACTTAATTGATATAGGTGATTTACTTGACTTAGAAAACTTTATTAAAGAATTTAAATTACTTCCGTTGCCAGATATAAATACAGCTGTTTTAACTTTATTGATTCCAGTCAATATAGCCATTGAGATTTACCTTTTCCTTACCTGTGCAAATTTTTCCAATAACATAAGGTTTATATTCTTTTGAAAAATATTTATTTATTTTTTTAATATTTTTCGGATCTATAATTATACAAAAACCCACTCCACAATTGAAAGTTTTAAGCATTTCTTTATTGCTAATATTGTTCTGTTTAAGCCATTTAAAAATTTTTAAAGGTTTAATTTTATTCAAATTTATTTCAGCACTTAGTTTATCAGGTATAATTCTTTTTAAATTGTCTATTATTCCACCACCTGTAACATTAGCACAACCATTTAAAAAATTTTTATTTGTAAGTTTCAAAATTTCTTTAACATAGATTTTGGTAGGTTTTATCAATTCTTGTTTTAAGAATAAATTTTTTCTTAGATTTATTTTTTTTATTTTGAGCAAGTGTCTTACTAAAGAAAAACCATTGGAGTGCAATCCATTAGACGGAATCGCTAAGATTAAATCATTTTTTTTTATTTTTTTTTTATTTAATAATTTTTTTTCATTAACAACTCCGACAGCAAAACCAGCAATATCAAATTTACCTTTTTCATATGTATCTGGCATTTCAGCAGTCTCACCCCCAACTAGGCTACACTGGGAAATATTGCACCCTTTAATAATTCCTTTGATTAAAGATTTCATTTTTTTCAAATCAATTTTATTGGTTGAAATATAATCTAAAAAAAATAAAGGTTTTGCTCCTTGCACTATTAGATCATTCACACTCATTGCCACCAAATCTATTCCTATCGTATCGTATTTGTTTAATGTGTTAGCTATTTCAATTTTCGTTCCAACACCATCTGTGCACGCCACTATTTTTGGATTTTTTATATTCTTAGGTAAATTTGATACTGATCCAAATCCTCCAATATTATTGAACTTTTTATTGCCTCTTTTTTTTGATGAAATATTGGCTATGAAATTAACAAATTTGTCTGCTGCATCAATATTGACGCCACTTTTTTTATAGGTAAAGAGATTTTTTTTCATTAATATGATCTTTAAATTTTGTATGCATTATATCAATCGTTTATATATTTTTTTTCCCATTCTATCTTTAATAATATTTTCCTTTTCCACAACTGGGGTTAAAGCAAAATCTTTTGATATCAATAATATAGAAATTTCTAAACCGTTTAAAAATAATTTCGACAAAAATAAAGTAATCGACTCTGGGTTTAAAAAAGCATTTATGGAATTGACATATAAATTAACAAAATCCTCTGATCATAACAAACTGGACTCCATCAAATTAAATGAGATTAAAGGCATGATAGAAACATTTTCTATTCAAGAAGAAAAATTTATAAATCAAGTTTACTTTGTAAATCTTGGAGTTTCTTTTAATAAAAAAAAAATTTTTGAATATTTGGAAAAAAGAAATATATATCCTTCTCAAATTAAAAGAGAGAAATTTTTATTCATTCCAATTATTATTGATGAAGATATTAATGAATTAAGACTCTTTTCAAATAACCCAATTTATAAAAACTGGAATTTAAATACACAAAGTTACGAATTAATTAATTATATACTACCATCTGAAGATTTAGAGGATTTTAATTTAATCAAAAAAAATTTAGAGGTTATAGAAACTTATGACTTTAGTAAAATTACAAAAAAATACTTTTTAAATAATTTCATTATTTCATTAATATATATAAGTAATAATGAGATAAAAGTTTTATCGAAAATGTATAATAAAAAAAATGAAATTATAAAAAATAATTCTTTCAAAAATTTAGATTTAAACATTGATAAAGATATTATCTATTTTAAAAATGAATTAAAAAATTTATTTGAAGATACATGGAAAAAAATAAATGAGATAAATACTTCAATTAAATTATCAATTATGATCAAAATTAAAAATGATGATTTAATCAAATCATCACAATTTGAGCTTGATTTAGACGAGATTGAGCTAGTTAATGACTATTCAATTCAAAAATTTAATAAAGAATTTATATTTTATGAAATTTTATTTAACGGGACTGTAAAAAATTTTATTAATTTAATGGATAATAAAAATTATAAACTAAATACCGAAAAAAAGATCTGGACGATAGAATGAGAGATACAAATCAAACTATTATAAAATTCAATTACGACAAAAATTTGAGTAATGATGATTTTGTTATTTCAAAAAGCAATAAACATATTTTTGAATTTCTAGATATGTGGCCAAAGTGGGAAAAAAACTTTATTAATATTATAGGAGAAAAACTATCAGGAAAAACACATCCTCCTGATCTACAAATGACATTTCTAAATCTAATTGATAAAATTCTCCTGGGCTTCTATCTGCTCTTGCATCCTCATCCCTAAAGCATGGGGCAATTTGAAAATACTTGTCAAAGCCTGATACCATTACCAATTGTTTAAATTGTTGAGGTGCTTGTGGTAAAGCATAAAATTTTCCAGGATTAAGTCTGCTAGGAACCAAAAAATCCCTAGCACCCTCAGGGCTTGAGGAAGTTAAAATTGGAGTTTGAAACTCTAAGAAACCTAATTTATTCATTTCACTTCTAATAAAAGAGATCACTTTGGATCTTAAAATAATATTTTCATGTATTTTCTTTCTTCTTAAATCTAAGAATCGATATTTTAATCTAATTTCCTCGGCATACTCTTGATCGCTAAAAACTGGTAAGGGTAATTCTTTACACTTACCTAATATCTGAAAATTTTTAATTATAAGTTCAATCTCACCTGTGTTGATTTCACTATTGATTGAGTCATTTGCTCTTTTTATAACCTTACCTTCTACTTTTATTACTGTTTCAAGTTGTAATTTTTCTAGTTTCTCAAAATTAGAGTTCTCTTTATCAATTACACATTGAGTGACTCCATAATTATCTCTCAAATCAATAAATAATAAATTTCCATGATCTCTTTTTTTATTTATCCAGCCTGAAAGAATTATGTTTTGTCCATCATTTTCTTTTCTTAACTCATTACAGTTATGTGTTCTATATTTGCTCAATTATTCTCCTAACACTTCTTTTATAATACTTAAATCAATTGATTTTTTCTTTTTTAAACTTAATTGATCGATCTTATATATGAAATCATGTATTTTACTATATGATCTCTCTATTCTTTTAATAATATAATTAATTAATTTTTTATCTAATAATATTTGCCTGTCTGATAAATTTTTTAATAAAATAGCAAAAATTAATTCATCATCTGGTTTCTCGATGTTTAAAAGTAAAAAACTCTTAGTTCTTGATTTTAGATCATTAAGTTTAAAATCAATATAAACAATAGGCTTAAAAGACGTGATGATTATATATTTATTATCTTGGTCAATTAAATTAAGAAGACTGTAGAGTAATTTCTCATCTACATCGGAAGTAAGATTTTCTAAA
>CACJDV010000008.1 GCA_902592265.1 uncultured Pelagibacteraceae bacterium
TTTTTGATGCTAATATTGCACATTTTTTTATCTTTAAAAATTCCTTAATGAAAGATTTTTTTGATTTTACTAAATTTGAAAAATGTCCAGTGTGTATTTCAATACAGTCAGCACCTATTTCTTTGGACAAATAAATATCCTTTATATTTGGGTTTATAAATAAACTTGTTCTAATCTTTTTTTTTTTAAATTGTGATATTATCTTTTTAATTTTATTTTTATTCTTTTTTAAATCTAAACCACCTTCAGTTGTTATCTCATTTCTATTTTCTGGTACTATACAAATAAATTTTGGTTTTATTCTCAAAGCGTTTTTAACAATGTTATTATTTGTTGAAATTTCTAAATTTACTAATAATTTTTTTATTGAACAAATTTTTTTTGCATCTAAATCTCTTATGTGTCTTCTGTCCTCTCTAAGATGTATGGTAATTGAGTCGGCGCCTTTTTCTTTAACAAATAACGCAGCTTTGTATGGGTCAGGATGGATTTCACCTCTTGCATTTCGGACTGTCGCAACATGATCAATATTTACACCTAATCGTTTCACTTTATAAATCTGCTTCCTGGAGTTGAAATGGGAATTGATTCTAATACTTTTGGTAGTTTGTTTGATTTATAAGTTGGTACTTCAATTTTAAGATGTGAAATTATTTTCTTTTTAATTTTTAATGTTTTCTTTGATGATCTGTCTATAATTGTAGCAAAACCTACTAATTTCGCATTAGATTTTTTTATTAGTTTTACGCATTCCATACTGGATTTTCCAGTTGTTATTACATCTTCAATAATTATAACTTTAGATCCTTTTTTAATTTTAAAACCTCTTCTCAAGGCGAATTTACCTTTAACCCTCTCACAAAAAATCGTCTCTTTTTTTAAAATCCTACCGATTTCATAACCTATTACAATACCACCAATGGCTGGAGCCAAAATTAGGTCAAATTTTTTAAAATTTTTTTTAATTTTAAATGCCAATGATTTACATATTTTTTCTGCTTTTGATGGATAGCTTAAAAGTTTAGCACACTGTATATATTTTGAAGAATGTAATCCAGAAGATAAAATGAAGTGTCCTTCTAATAAAGCATTAGTCTTTCTTAAAATATCTAAGGATTTTTTGTGTGAAAGCATTTCTTTTATCTTCGTGTCTAATTATCTTAAATTTTATACCTTTTTGTTTAAGCTCTGCAATAAAATTAGTAAAATTTTTTAAATCTCTTATTATCAGCTGAAATTTAAAATTAATATAGTCAGGTTTTTTCCCAGCCATTACTAAATTAGAAATATTTAATTTGTGTTCACCAATTAATGAACTAACATTTCCTAATTGACCAGGTTTATCAGGTAATGAAATCCATAATGTAGTGTTATATTTTTTTATTTTTTCTTGCTTCTGTTCACCTCTATCGTGCCAATATCTTCTGATAGCAGCTCTGGCTTTTCCAGTTTTAGTTGTTGGAATCCAGTGTAACGATGGTGACTGTTTTTTTGATGTAATTATTTTTATTCTATCACCATTTCTTAAAATTGACTGAAGTTCACTTTTATTTCCATTAATTTCACATCCAACAGCTGTATCACCGATTTTTGTATGTACAGCATAGGCAAAATCAATCGCAGTGGCATCTTTAGGTAATTTAATTACTGAACCTTTGGGAGTAAAACAAAAAACATTTTCTTGGAACATTTGAAGTTTTGTATACTCGTAAGAATGTTCAGGATTCTCATTTTTTTCTATAATTTCAACTAAATCTTTCAACCAATCATATTCTTTCCAAGTAAGTGAATTAAACTTTTCTGAAGATTTATATTGCCAATGAGATGCAATACCTCTCTCGGCAAAATCATGCATCTCTTTAGTTCTTATTTGAATTTCTATTGGTTTTCTATTTGATCCAATAACAGCGGTATGGATTGATTTATAACCATTTATTTTTGCTGAAGATATATAATCTTTAAATTTTCCAGGTATACAATTGTACTCTTTATGAATTATGCCTAATGTTTTATAACAATCATCAACGTTATCTAAAATAATTCTAAAACCAATAATATCTGTGATTTGCTCCAAAGAAACTCTTTTTTTTTGAACTTTTCTCCAAATAGAAAAAGGTGTTTTTTCTCTTCCATAAATTTTAGAAGAAATTTTATTTTGATCTAGTAATTTGCTTATTTCAGAAGATAAAGACTCAAAAATATCTTTTTTATCTAATTTTATTTCATCAAGTCTTTTTTGAATTAATAATCTAGCTTCATTATTTAAAATTTCAAAAGAAAGATCTTCTAGCTCATCCCTAATTCTATGCATTCCCATCCTGTCTGCTAATGGTGCATAAATTTCCATGGTTTCTTGAGAAATTCTTTTTCTTTTTTCCTCTTTTGAAATTGCTTTAATAGTTCTCATGTTATGTAATCGATCAGCAATTTTTACTAATAAAACTCTAATGTCCTTTGAGGTTGCTAAAATTAATTTTCTAAAATTTTCTGCTTTGGAATTAGATGATGCATTATTTTCAAGAGCAGATATTTTGGTAACACCATCAACTAAATCTGCAACTTCATCTCCAAACTCACCTTTGATGGTTTCATAAGTTGCATATGTATCTTCTATCGTGTCATGTAATAAACCTGTAGTTATGGTTGCACTATCTAGTTTCAAATCAGATAATATATTTGCCACTTCTATTGGATGAACTGAATACGGATCACCTGAGGCTCTTTTTTGATTACTATGCGCTTTTACCGCAAAATCATAAGCCTTATTTAATCTATCTGGATTTAAAAACTTATTATATCCTTTTACTTTATTTATTAAATCATCTGAATTAAGCATGCTTATTATTATATCATTAATTTAGATTTGTTTAATAGATCTTATGTCTCTATTTGGTAATGATATTATGAGCTTTTTAATGTGATCTTTGGAAATTGGGTGTTTCCAATTTTTATTTAATTCAAATAATGGAAAAAGAACAAAATTTCTATTGTGCATTCTTGGATGAGGTAAATTTATTTTTTGACTAATCTTTTTATTTTTATAATCGATTATGTCTATATCACACTCGCGAGGCGCATTTTTATACCTTTTTTTACGACCTAGACTAATTTCAATATCTTTAGAAACTTTAAGTAATTCTAATGGTTTTAAATCAGAAATAACCTCCACTACTATATTTAAATACTTGGGTTTACTCTCGTCTGGCCATGATAGACTTTCATAGAAATTTGAAGATTTGATAAGTCTGATATTTCTTAACAATAATTCATGTTTAGCCCGTTCAATTTTATTTCGTCTGTCTCCTAAATTTGAGCCTATACCTAAGTAGATACGATTAGCTTGATTTTCTAAAATATCTTGATTTATCACGATTCCAATCTCTATCTTTTTTAGTTGCTCTTTTATCATGTAGTTTTTTTCCTTTTGCTACAGCAAGTTCAATTTTAGCTTTTCCTTTTTTAAAATACATTTTAGTGGGAACAATAGTAAGACCGTCTCTTTGAATTTTTCCTATTAATTTATTAATTTCACGTTTATTTAAAAGTAACTTTCTTTCATCAGTAGGATTATGATTAGAATAACTGGCTTGTTTATAAGATGCTATGTGAGAATTAATCAAAATCAACTCGCCATCTTTTTCAATAGCATATGAGTCTGCAATATTAACTTTTCCTTCTCTAATTGATTTAATCTCTGAACCTTTAAGGACAATTCCAGCTTCTAATAAATCTTCAAAAAAATAATTAAAACTAGCCTTTCTATTCAAACATATTATCTTTAAACCAGAATTGGCTTTTTTATTCATTAAATTAACTTCGCTGAATGAAGAGCCTTTTTAACAATTTCTTTAGTGGATTCTGTAACTTTTACTAATGGTAATCTTACATCATCACCACATAAATCTAATAATTTTGCAGCATATTTAACTGGACTTGGATTACTTTCAACAAACATAGCATGATGGACAGGCTGTAATGTCTCATTTAATCTCTCAGCCTCTTTAATTTCATTATCATTATTAGACTTTGAAAATCTTTGGAAATCAGAACAAAGTTTTGGAGCAATGTTAGCTGTTACACTTATAGCACCTACTCCACCTTTTCTATTAAACTCTAAAGCGTTATCATCATTTCCAGTTAATTGAATAAAATCTTTCCCTAATTTTTTTAATGTTTTATCAACTCTTGTTAAATCTCCTGTTGCATCCTTAACTCCAATAATATTTTTTAATTCAAATAATCTTGCCATTGTTTCAACTGACATGTCAATTACTGATCTTCCAGGAATGTTATAAATGATAATTGGAATTCCACATTTATCATTGATAGCTTTATAATGTTGATAAAGTCCCTCTTGAGTAGGCTTATTATAATATGGAGTTACAATTAAAGCTCCATCTGCTCCCATTTTTTCAGCATGCGTAGTTAACGAAATCGCTTCCTCGGTAGAGTTTGACCCAGTACCAGCAAATACTGGTAATTTTCCATTACTTTCTTTAACACATAAATCAATTACCCTTTCATGCTCATTATGGCTTAAAGTTGGAGACTCACCAGTTGTTCCAGCAGGAACTAAACCATTTGTCCCATTTTCAATATGAAAATGTATTAACTTAATGTAAGTTTCATCATCTAGTTTATCATTTTTGAACGGAGTGACTAAAGCAACATTTGATCCTTTGAACATAAATACTTATAACATAGTTTGTGGATTCATATACTAAAAGATTATGCTAAAAAAATTCATATTTTTTATCAATTTATTTTTCTTCTCTACTATTACTATTTTGTTTTCTGCAGAAATAATACCTTTAAAAAAACCAATCCAAACTAAAGCAGAAAAGGACCAGAAATTATTAATTGATGTAATGAAGCCTCTACCAAAACCAATTCCTAAAAAAATAGTAGAGGAGATTGAAAAAAAACCTGAGGGTGAAATAAAGTTAAAAGTTGAGAAAGACTTAGGTATTATTTTACCCAAAAAGAAACCTTTAATTGCAGGAACCAAAAAGACCGATACAGCAAAAAAATCTAAATATTATAATAAGAAAGATTTCGAAATTGCGAAAAAGGCTATTTCAGAAATGAAACAAGCAAAATGGCCTACCGCATTAAAAACGGCAAAAAGAGCTAAAGATAAATCAATCTATAATTTCATACAATGGAGACACCTGCTGACTAAAGGAAACAAAGCTTCATATTATGATTATAAAACTTTCATAGATAAAAATGAGGATTATCCCCGATTAGGAAGGATAAAATACTTAGCAGAGCATAAACTTTCTACAGATACTATCTCACCCAAAAAAATTATCAATTGGTTCGGTGTTGATGAACCTTTAAGTGGTTTTGGAAAAATGATTCTTGGAGAAAGTATGATTCTTAATGGTAATACACAAAAAGGTATAACTTATATTAAAGAAGGATGGATTACTGCGGAACTAAGTAAATCTGAATTAAGATTCTATAGAAAAAAATTCAAAAAATATCTCAATGCGGATGATTATATTAAGAGAGCTGATTACTTAGCTTGGAATAATAAATACTGGGATTTAAAAAGATTATTAAGATATTTACCCAAAGATTATGAATTGCTTTATACAGCACGACAATTGTTAATGAGTAAATCATATGGTGTAGATAATGCTATTTCCAAAGTTCCAGCAAAATTTAAAAATGATGCGGGCTTAAATTACGACAGATTAAAATGGAGAAGAAAAAGAGGAAGGGTTGATAGTTCTGTTGAAATTTTAGTAAAAATTAAAAATACCAAAGATTATTTAGTCAGACCAGATAAATGGTGGTTTGAAAGGGAAATAATTTCAAGATCATTAATTTATAAAAAGAAATATGCATTAGCTTATAAAATTGCAAGTAATCATGCTTTGACCGATGGACCTGAGTATGCAGCTGCGGAATGGATGAGCGGATGGATAGCATTAAGTTTCCTAGATGATCCTTTATTAGCCAAGGATCATTTTGAAAATTTTTATAATAACGTTGGTTACCCGATAAGTACTTCTAGAGGAGCTTATTGGTTAGCTAAAACTTATCAGAAACTTGGTAAAAATGAATTAGCTAATGAATGGTTTGGTAAAGCATCTAATTTTCTTACTACATATTATGGTCAGTTAGCATTTATGGAGTTAAATCCCAATCAACCTTTTGAATTATCTAAAGATATTGAAATTTCAAAAGAATATAGAGACTACTTTTTTAAAAAAGAATTAGTCAAAACAGTTTATCTTCTTGATGAACTGAATGAAGACAAATATACAAAACATATTTTAAGACACTTGGCTAATGATGATATAAATAATGGTAGCGAAGTTTTAGCAGCAGAATTAGCAACAAGCATTGATAGATTTGATTTTGCTATTCAAATAGCAAAAATTGCATCATATGAAAAAAGATTTCATAACAAATATAATTATCCAATTATAAGTACTCCAAATTACATAAATGGAAGAAAAATTCCTGATACTGCATTTATACTTTCAATTATAAGACAAGAAAGTGAATTTGATTTAAGTGCTAACAGTCACGCAGGAGCAAAAGGATTAATGCAGCTCATGCCTTACACAGCAAAAGTAGTTGCTAAACAAGCAAAACTTCCTTATTCAAAATCTAGATTAACAAGAGATGCAGAATATAATATTAATTTAGGTTCTCACTATATAGCTGGCCTAATTTTAGAATATGATGGTGCTTATCCGTTTGCAATAGCAGCTTATAATGCCGGACCTAAAAGAGTCAGATATTGGAAAAAAATAAATAAAAATCCACAAAAGAACCAAATTGATTATGTAAACTGGATTGAATTAATCAAATTTAAAGAAACAAGAAATTACGTGCAAAGAGTACTGGAGAACTATAACGTTTATCGATATATTTTAGCTCAAAAGCCAGTTACAATGATAAACTTTTTTAAGGATGATCCTTTGTACTAAAAATGGCGGAAGAGGAGGGATTCGAACCCTCGGTACAAGTTTCCTCGCACGGTCATTTAGCAAACGACTGGTTTCAGCCTCTCACCCACTCTTCCAATAAATTTGTCACTTCTGATTGTATTGAATAATCAACATTTATAAAGTAATTATTCAGTAATTATGAAAAATAAGTATTCAATATTTTCACTTATTAAAAACGCTTTTTCTTATCATGAAAATTGGGAGAAAGCTTGGAAAGATCCTGAGCCTAAAAAAGAATATGACGCGATAATAGTTGGTGGTGGAGGGCATGGTCTTGCAACTGCTTATTATCTAGCAAAGAAACATAACATGAAGAACATTGCTGTTGTTGAAAAAGGTTGGATAGGAGGAGGAAATACTGGTCGAAATACTACAATAATTAGGTCTAATTATTTATGGGATGCAAGTGCAGGTCTATATGACCATGCTCTTAAAATTTGGGAAGGTTTATCTCAAGAATTAAATTATAATGTTATGTTTAGTCAAAGAGGAGTTATGAATCTTGCACATAATTTGCAAGATGTTAGAGATTTAAAAAGAAGAACTCACGCAAATAGATTGAATGGTATTGATGCAGTTTATTTAAATACCGAGGAGGTTAAAAAATTTTGTCCAATTATAAATACCTCACAGGATATTCGTTATCCAGTTTTAGGTGGAACCCTTCAAAGAAGAGCCGGTACAGCTAGGCATGATGCTGTTGCTTGGGGATATGCAAGAGGTGCTGATGAAATGGGTGTTGATATAATTCAAAATTGTGAAGTAAAAGGAATAAAAAGAAATGGTGATACGGTTGAAGGAATTGAAACAACTAAAGGATTTATCAAAACAAAAAAAATAGGAGTTGTAGCAGCTGGTCACTCCAGTGTAATAGCGAATATGGCTGGATTGAAATTACCTTTGGAGAGTAAACCACTTCAAGCTTTGGTGTCTGAACCAGTAAAACCGATAATAGATACAGTTGTAATGTCTAACGCTGTTCACGCATATGTCAGCCAATCTGATAAGGGAGAATTAGTTATCGGAGCAGGAACTGATGATTATGTATCTTACTCTCAAAAAGGAAGTCATGATATTGTGGAAGGAACTTTAAATGCAATTTTAGAACTATATCCAATATTTAGCAGAATGAGAATGCTTCGTCAGTGGGGTGGAATAGTTGACATATGTCCTGATGCAAGTCCAATCATAAGTAAAACGTCAATTAAGGGTTTGTACTTTAATTGTGGTTGGGGAACTGGAGGTTTTAAAGCTACACCTGGCTCAGGGGATTTATTTGCTCACACAATTGCAAATGACGAACCTCATAAATTAAATGCTGCATTTAATATGAATAGATTTGTAAGTGGTGATCTAGTTGATGAACATGGTGCAGCCGCTGTTGCACACTAATGTTTTTAATTAATTGTCCTTTTTGTGGTGAGAGAGAACAAAGCGAATTTAAAGCTGGTGGTGAAGCACATATTGTAAGACCAAAACAACCTACAGAACTAAGTGATGATGAATGGGCAGAATATTTGTTCATGAGAAAAAATATAAAAGGAATTCAGTTTGAAAGATGGAATCATGTTCATGGTTGTAGAAAATGGTTCAATATGGTTAGGGATACGTCAAACGACCAAATAAAAGCTGTATATAAAATGGGTGAAAAACCACCAGTAAAGTAAAATGACTAATAATTTAAGATTTAAAACAAGCAGATTTATTGATGAAACTTATCGAGTTTCTTTTAAGTTTAATAACAAAATATATTTTGGTTTTAAAGGTGATACTCTAGCATCAGCTTTATTGGCTAATGGCATTCATCTTGTTGGACGAAGTTTCAAATATCATAGACCTCGAGGAATTATGACATCAGGTTCTGAAGAACCAAATGCAATTATTCAATTGCATGATAATTCCTCAAGAACTGAACCAAATGTAAGAGCTACAGAAGTCGAAATCTATGAGGGTTTAGTTGCATCTAGTCAAAATTGTTGGCCTAGTGTTAATTTTGATATTGGAGGAATTAATAATCTATTATCCCCTATCTTACCTGCAGGTTTTTATTATAAAACTTTTATGTGGCCTGTAAGTTTCTGGGAAAAATATGAATACTTTATTAGAAAATCTGCAGGTTTAGGTAAATCACCTAAAGTCGCTGATCCAGATATATATGAACATAATTATATTCATTGTGATGTTTTAGTTATCGGAGCAGGTATATCAGGAATAATGGCAGCTAAGATGGCAGCTAAAAATGGTCTTAAAACTCTTTTAGTTGATGAAAAATCTTATTTGGGTGGATCTTCAATTTATGATAACTCAGAATTTTCAAAAATTAATAATCAAACAACAAGTTCATGGTTAGAAAAAGAAATCAACGAAATATCTAAATTAGAAAATTTAGAAATAAAAACAAGAACTAGCGTTGCAGCTTTTCATGGATACAACTTTCTATTGGCTCGTGAAAATCTTACTGATCATTTACCAATTAATCAAAGAGAAAATAAAGTAAGACAAAGATTATTAAAAATTAGAGCTAAAAAAGTAATCACAGCTACGGGCTCTATAGAAAGACCTTTAATATTTGATAATAATGATCGCCCAGGAATACTATTATCTTCGGCAATTAAGAAATATATCGATTTATATGGTGTGGCTTGTGGTGAAAATAATGTTCTTTTTACCAATAACGATACTGCATACGAAACAGCCGTCAGCTTAATTCAAAGAGGAATTAAGATTAATGCGATAATTGATAATAGAGAGCAGATTGACTCTAAAATTTCTTACGAAGTTGAGAAAAATAATATTAAGATTTATAAAGGTTATACTATTGTTGATACCTATGGATACAGAAGAATAAATAAAATATCCATTATGAAACTTTCAAAAGATGGTCAAACAGTAATTGGTGAAAAAACTAAATTAAATTGTGATTGTTTAGGTGTATCAGGTGGTTGGACCCCAGCAGTACATTTGTTTACACAATCGGGAGGTAAATTAAAATTTAGAGAGGAAGACCAAGTCTTCATTCCTGATGTTTATCCCTCAGATCAAATCAGTATTGGATCTTGTAATGGAGACTTTGGTTTAGAGGAAATAATAAAGAATACCTTATCTTCTATTAAAAAGTTTCTTGATATTGATAATTCCGAATACAAAACTATTGAAATTATTTCAGGTTTAAATCAATCAAAAAGAAATATTTGGTTATTACCATCTGACAAATCCATTGGAAAAACAAAATCTTTTGTTGATTATCAAAATGATGCAACCTCAAAAGATATCAAATTAGCTCTAAGAGAAGGATTTAGATCTATAGAACATGTAAAAAGATACACCACAACTGGAATGGGAACTGATCAAGGTAAACTTGGTAATATGCATGCTTTAGGAATAATTTCAGAAACAGCTGGAACTAAAATGGGTGAACATGGAACCACAACTTTTAGACCTCCTTATACACCTCTTACTTTTGGAACTATTGTTGGAAGAAATGTTGGAGAATTTTTTGATATTTTCAGACGTACCCCAATACATGATTGGCATGTTGCTAATAATGCTAAATTTGAAAACGTTGGTCAATGGAAAAGAGCTTGGTACTATCCGAAGAATAATGAAAATATGCATCAAGCAGTTCAAAGAGAAAGTAAAGCTGCTAGAGACTCAGCAGGTATTCTGGATGCATCTACATTAGGAAAAATTGACATTCAGGGAACTGATGCCTCAGAATTTTTAAATCGTGTTTATACTAATGCTTGGTCAAAACTTGCAGTGGGTAAATGTCGTTATGGTTTAATGCTAAATGAAGATGGAATGGTTTATGATGATGGAGTAACTACTAGACTGGGTGAAAATCATTATATCATGACCACTACTACTGGTGGTGCGGCTAACGTTTTAGGAAAACTTGAGGATTATCTTCAAACAGAATGGCCTGAGTTAGATGTTTATCTATCTTCTGTAACTGATCATTATGCTACAATAAGTGTTTGCGGTCCTAATAGTAAAAAAATTGTCTCGAAAGTTATTCCTGATTTGGATCTTTCTGATGAAAAGTTTACGCATATGTCATTCAAAAATGCAAAAATAGACAACATTAAATGTAGAGTAATGAGGATTAGTTTTACCGGAGAACATAGTTATGAAATTAATATTCAAGCAAACTATGGTAAATCTGTTTGGGAAAAATGTATGGAAGCCGGTAAAGATTTTAATATTACTCCCTATGGGACCGAAACGATGCACTTATTAAGAGCGGAAAAAGGTTTTATAATTGTTGGACAAGATACTGATGCAACTATGACGCCAATTGATTTACAAATGGATTGGATAGTCAGTAAAAAAAAATACGATTTTATTGGAAAAAGATCATTATATAGATCAGATACAATTAGAGAAAATAGAAAACAATTAGTTGGATTATTGACAGAAAATCCAGATGAAGTACTAGAGGAAGGAGCGCAGATAGTTGCTGATATTAAAAAAACACCCATTGAAATGTTGGGTCATGTTACTTCAAGTTATTACAGCCCAAACCTAAAAAAATAAAAACATTAATGTGATTGTAGCTGATCCAGTTTTTTTAGATAAAGAAGGTGAAAGATTAAATGCTAAATTATAATCATACAATTAAAGAGGAAAAATCATATCAAGGTCTACAAATAAACGAGGTTAAACCTGTCATGAAATTGATAGTAAGAGGTAAAAAAAGAGAATTCTTATCAGCTATTGGTAAATCTTTAAATATGGTTTTGCCTACAAAAGCAAATACTTCCACTCAAAGTGAAAAATTGACTGCTCTTTGGTTGAGTCCTGATGAATGGATGATTTTTTCAAATGGTGTTGTTAAAGAAAATACAAATTCATATGAAACTGAAACACTTTTGAATAAAAACATATCTAAATTAAATTTAGGCGCTGTAGTGGATGTCACAGATCAATTCGTGAGGATTAATCTCAAAGGGGATAAGATATATGATTTGTTTCAAACAGGCTCTCCTTTTAATTTTAATGATTTTAAGGGTAAAATTGGCTCAGTGACCCAAACAATTCTCGCAAAAATAGATGTAATCATTCATAATCAAAATAAAAATGAAGTGAATTTGTTTGTAAGACGCTCATTTTCTGAGCATTTATTTGCATGGATGAATGATAGTGCGTCAAGATTATAGTCACATTTAGATCTCAAATAAGTTAAAAAAAAAATATGAAAAAATTATTTTTAGTAGCATTATTTGCTCTTTTACCCTTCTCACTAAACGCAGAGTCTAATCTAGATAAAATTTTATCTTCTGGAGTACTTAAAGTTGGTACTACTGGAGATTGGGATCCTATGACAGTCAAAGATCCTGCAACCAACAAATATAAAGGTTTCGATATCGATGTAATGAATCAATTAGCTAAAGATATGGGTGTAAAAATTGAGTTTGTACCTGCAGAATGGAAAACTATTGTTTCAGGAATAACATCTGCAAGATATGATATCTCAACTAGTGTTACAAAAACACCAAAGAGAGCTGAAGTAGCTGGTTTTACTGATACCTATTACAAATATGCTACAGTGCCACTTGTTCTCAAAAAGAACTTAAAAAAATTTCCAACTTGGGACTCGCTTAATAATTCAAATGTAACAATCGCAACTACTCTTGGTACTTCTCAAGAGGAAAAGGCAAAAGAATTTTTCCCAAAATCAAAATTAAACTCAATTGAAGCACCAGCAAGAGACTTCCAAGAAGTCTTGGCAGGTAGAGCTGATGGTAATATTACAAGTTCAACAGAGGCAAATAAACTGGTCATTAAATATCCTCAGTTAGCAATCGTCCCAGATGGTGGAAAAAATCCAGCATTTTTAGCAATGATGGTACCAAAAGGTGATACTAAGTGGAATGATTATGTCAATAAATGGATTAAAGACAAAAAATCTTCAGGCTTCTTCACCAAGTTATTAGCTAAATATAATCTAAAGAGCTTATAAAAAATTAGTAATTAATTTTTTATTCTTTATAAGTTAAGGAGTGAAAAATCTATTTTTATTAATTCTAGTTTTTCCATTAACGTCGTGTGGTAAAAGTGAATTAAACTGGTTAATCTTATCACCAAACAACATAGAGGGGTTAACTAATCTAAAGTTTTTATTAAGTGGTTTAACAACTACTATCTATATTAGTATAGTCTCAATCATTATTTCTATTATTCTTGGCCTTTTAGTCGCTATTCCATCACTGGCTAAAAGTAAATTCTTAACTTACCTTAATATTGGCTATGTTGAGATTGTAAGAGCAATTCCTTTGCTAGTTTTAATTTTATGGATTTATTATGGTCTTCCAATCATGACAGGTATAAGTTTTAGCCCATTCGTTTCTGGTATCATAGCGCTGTCAATTAGCGAAAGTGCTTTCCAAGCAGAAATATTTAGAGCAGGAATTAATTCAATCAAAAAATCACAATGGGAGGCTGGAAGCTCTTTAGGATTAAGTTTTTTAAGAAAATTAAGATTAGTAATTCTACCTCAGGCAATAAAGAATATTTTACCAGCTATTGGTAATCAATTTGTATATGTTCTTAAAATGTCCTCTCTTGTATCGATAATTGGTATTGGAGATTTAACTAGAAAAGCAAACGAATTAGTTGTGACGACTTATCGGCCACTAGAAATATATACATTTCTAATTCTTGAATATTTAGTATTAATATTAATTGTTTCTTATCTTGTTAGAAAATTAGAAAAAAAATTGCAAAAAGATTAATTTTTTCTTCTGTAGTCCCAAGGATATTCAAAAGTCATTGACCACATACCTTTTTTATTTTTTTTAGCATAATCCTCATCTGGGATGTATTTTGTTGAATATTTCCTGTAAGCAAAAGCATAACCCTCTCGAACAAGATACTTAGATAGACTTTGATTATTTACAAAACATTCAGCTAAAATTCTCTTATATCTATCTATACCCTCCTTAACACATTTTACTTTGTTTTCACCTATCTTGTTAATAAGTAATTGTTTTGCTTGGATCCCACATTCGATAACTTCATTATTCTTATTACAAATTTGTTTAATTTCAGGAGTATCAATGCCACTAAATCGAATTTTTTCATTGTTTAGATGAATAGTATCTCCATCTACAACCTTTATTTTACTAGATTTTACATCAAGGTATGTGACAAAGAAAAATATTAGACAAATACTAGTAAGTAAAAAGATTTTTATTTTGTTTGAAAACATTATTCAAAAAATACCCAATAAATATTAGAACTGCAATTCCCATAAACCAATTTGTTACTAAAATCGTATAAAAAATATCCTCATAATCCCCTCCTTTAATATTAATTACATACCATAAACTTAAAAATGGAAGAGCTGTTAATCTTAGAATACTTAAATAAAGACTGTACAATGGTTTTTTCACTGCTTGGAATACTGCAGTGGTTATAAAAAAAACAGGATAAATTGGGCCAATTAATGCAGCAACTTTTAGATATATCGCACCATGCTTTATTGCCTCTTGGTTATCAGTAAATAATGAAACTAAAAACTCTGCACCAAAAAAAATTATTATACCTGCACATATCATAAAAGATGATCCAAACATTAAAGCTTTTCTGTATAATTCTCTCAATCTATCATAATTTTTTGCACCAAAATTTTGTCCCCCAATTGATAATACCGCTGTATTTAATCCAATTACAGGAAGTAGAAAAACTTGTTCAATTCTTAAAGCAGCACCATAACCAGCAGTAGCTAAATCTCCAAATTGACCAATGAAGTAAAGGATGTTGAATAAACCAACACCAATCAACAACATGCTAAACATTACAGGAATTGTTTGATACAAAAGTTCTCCTAGAAGATCAAATTTTGGAATGAAACACTCAGGCTTAAGATATTGTTTTAATTCACAACAATAAACTTTATATGCTAAATACAAAAGACCAACAAACTGAGCCACTACAGTAGCTATTGCAAGTCCAGCGATACCAAATGCTGGAATAAAACCATAACCAAAAATAAATAATGGATTTAGAATAATATTTAAAAAGAAACTAAAAATTAAAACGTTTCTGTAACTTTTTGTATCCCCTTGCGCATTTAGTGTTCCATTTAAGGAAATTTGTATCAGAACAATTATAGTTCCATAAAAAATTACATCTAGATATTTTCTAGTTAATACAATTGCCTCTTGATCTGATCCCATAAGAGAAAGTAAAAAATCTGAAACATTCAAACCAAAAAAAGTAACTAGTATGGATAAAAAGATTGCAAAAATAATTGATTGTGCAACAAATAATGACGCCTTCTTTTTATTATTAGCCCCAATATTATTTCCAATTAAAGTATTAGTTCCAGCAGTTAATCCAACACCTATTGCAATAATAGTAAAATAAATTGGAAAAGATTTTGCGATCGCCGCTATTGCTTCAGCAGATATTCTTCCTGCGAACCATGTGTCTACTAGATTGTAAAAGGTTTGAAATAATGAACCAACACTTGCTGGAATAGTAACTTTTCTCAATAAAAACCATATTGGATCTTTAGTTAATTTGAAAGATTGTGACAAATAAATCCTTAGTTAAATTCTTTTTGAAAATTATATTTTTTTCCTGATAGCTTTGCCTTGTATATCTGACTTTGTCTCATTCTAAAACGAGATTTTTGGTTTTTTGAGAGTTTATCAAAACAATTAGGACAAGTTACACCCTCCTCATATTTTTTAGATTTTTTATCTTTAATCGAGATTGGTTGTCTACATCCACCACAAATTGAATAGGTTCCTTGTACTAATCCGTGTTTTAAACTTACTCTATTGTCGAATACAAAACACTCGCCTTTCCATAAACTTTTTTTTGGTTTAATTTTTTTTAAGTAATTCAAAATTCCACCCTTTAATTGATAGATATTCTTAAAACCCTTTTTTTCTAGATATACAGAGGCTTTTTCACATCTAATTCCACCAGTGCAAAACATTGCTATTGGTTGATCTTTTTTTAACTTTTTTAAGTATTTCGGGAAATCTCTAAAGTTACTTATATTTGGATTTACTGATTTTTTAAAAGAACCAACTTTATGTTCAAAAGGTTTTCTTGCATCTAATAAAAGAGTTTCTTTCTTTTTAATTAATTTATTCCATTTTGCTGGATCAATATGAGTACTCTTTTTTGTGATCCTATTCGACATTTTAAGATCCATTGGAACAACTTCTTTTTTAATTTTCACTTTAGGTTTATGAAAAGGTTTAAATTTACTTATTGAATTATTGACACTATCAAATTCTTTAATATTCAAAATTTTTTTTAATCTA
The DNA here is from genome assembly GCA_902592265.1 of uncultured Pelagibacteraceae bacterium. Taxonomy (GTDB): domain Bacteria; phylum Pseudomonadota; class Alphaproteobacteria; order Pelagibacterales; family Pelagibacteraceae; genus Pelagibacter. The sequence goes on from CACJDV010000008.1 coordinate 16,256, forward strand.
ATAATTGTGGTTTTAATATCTTTATTCATTCCAGAAATAGATCCATTTAAACCCTCTTTAGATATGATAATTGATCCATTTATATTTTTATTAGTTAAAAGATTGCTCAATATTTTTTGATTTTTTTTCAAATCATTTATTTTTTGAAATTTATAAAAACCAAATACAGTGAACATTAAATCTTCCTACAAACTGTCATTCCATCACCAAAAGGCACCATGACCTTTTCAATTCTTGTATCCTTAGAGATAAAATCATTCAAATCTCTAATACTTTTTGTAATTTTGTCATTTATATCTTTGTTAACAACTTCTCCATGCCATAATACATTATCGATTATCACTAAACCCTCTTTATTCAATAAATCTAAAGAAATTTCATAATATTTTTTATAATTCATTTTATCTGCATCAATAAAAACTAAGTCAAATTTTTCATTTCTTATACTCATTAAAGTTTCTAATGCTGGTTTAATCATTGTTTTAATCTTATGATCTTGATTGGCCTTTTTAAAAAAGCTTTGTGCAACTTTGGTTGTTTCCACATTTTTATCTAATGCAATTATACTGCCTTCATCTGGTAAGGCTAATGCCATGGATAATGTACTTAAACCTGTAAAAGTTCCAATCTCTAGGACTTTTTTAATTTTAGAAACTTTAATAATCAGATGTAGAAATTGACATTGAGAAATAGAGATTTGCATTCTTTTTGAATTACCAAGTGATAGGTTGTAATCTATTATTTCTTTTTGAATTGGATGTAATTTCAAACCATTCTTTAGAATATAATCTTGTAAATGTTTTGTGATATTAAGGTCTGAACCCATAACCTTATAATTTTTTCTTTAGGATCTCATTTATTAATTGAGGGTTAGCTTTTCCACCTGATGCCTTCATTGCTTGACCAACAAAAAAACCAAATAATTTTTCTTTACCTTGTTTATATTCAATGGCTTTTTCTCTATTGTCATTAATTATTTTGTCAATTAATGCCTCTAAAGCTTTTGGATCACTTTGTTGTTTTAATCCTTTTTCCTCCACAATCTTTTGTGGATCTTTATCACCATCTATCATCAATTCAAAAACAGTTTTTGCTATCTTTCCTGAGATAGTTCCATTCTTAATAAGATTTATCAAAATAGCGAAATTCTTAGCACTCACTGGACTTTGAGAAATTTCTAAACCTTTGCTATTTAAAACAGCAAATAGTTCTCCTGTAATCCAATTGACTGCCAACTTAATATCTTTGTTTTTACCCATTTTAGCTACAACCTTTTCAAAGTATTTTGCAGTATCAATATCAGACACCAAAATATTGGCTTCATACGAAGACAATTTAAACTCTTCAATAAATCTTTTCTTTTTATCATCTGGAAGTTCTGGAATATCATTTTTAAGTTCTTCAATAAATTTTTCTGAAACCTCTAAAGGTAACAAATCAGGGTCCGGAAAATATCTATAATCATGAGCATCTTCTTTTGATCTCATTGATCTTGTTTCATTTTTCTTCGTATCAAAAAGTCTTGTTTCTTGATCAATAGTTTTGCCCTCTTCTATTAAATCAACTTGCCTATTAGCCTCATATTCTATCGCCATTTGCATAAACTTAATTGAATTAACATTTTTAATTTCACATCGAGTGCCAAATTCTTTTGAGCCTTTTGGTCTTACAGAAACATTAACATCAGCTCTTAAAGAGCCCTCTTGCATATTTCCGTCACAAGTTCCTAGGTATCTCATTATAGATCTTAATTTTTTAATATAAGCATTAACCTCATCTGGGGATCTTAAATCAGGCTTGCTCACTATTTCCATTAAAGCTACCCCTGATCTGTTTAAATCAACAAAGGTATTTTGTGGGTCAAGATCATGTATACTTTTTCCAGCATCTTGTTCTAGGTGTAATCTTTCTATACCAACTTCTTTTTGACCATTAGGCATATCCAAAATAACTTTACCCTCACCTACTATAGGATCTTTAAATTGTGATATTTGATATCCTTGAGGTAAATCAGCATAAAAATAATTTTTTCTATCAAATACTGAACGTTTATTAATTTTTGCGTTAAGGCCAATGCCAGTTTTAATTGCTTGTTTGACGCAAAATTCATTTATTACTGGTAACATTCCTGGAAATGCAGCATCAACTAAACTAACCTGTGTATTAGGTTCTGCTCCAAATTTGGTTGATGAAGTAGAAAATAATTTAGACTCAGATAAAACTTGAGCATGAACTTCTAAACCAATTACTACCTCATACTGATTATCTTTTCGATTGATCAAATATTCTGAATCTTTTTTACTCATTTTATCCACCAATCAGTAATTTTGTTTTTAAAGTTGATCTTTTCTTCCATAGCATAAGCTATATTTAATATTTTTTGTTCATCAAAAGCTTTGCCAATAATTTGTAAGCCTAAAGGATAACCTTTTGAGTCATGTCCAGCAGGTATTGAGATACCTGGAAGTCCAGCTAAGTTAACAGGAACTGTAAATATATCATTAAGATACATTGAAACTGGATCATTTGTTTTTTCGCCTATTTTAAATGCTGAGCTAGGTGTCGATGGGGTTAAAATTGCATCGACTTTTTTATAAGCCTCATCAAAATCATTTTTGATGAGTTTCCTTACTTTTTGAGCTTTAAGATAATATGCATCGTAGTACCCAGAAGATAAAACATAAGTTCCAATCATAATTCTTCTTTGAACTTCAGCTCCAAAACCTTCTGATCTAGTTCTTTCGTACATATCAATTAAATTTTCACCTTTAGCTCTAAATCCATACTTAACACCATCGTATCTTGCTAAGTTTGATGATGCCTCTGCTGGAGCAACTATATAATATGTTGGTAAGGCATAACTTGTATTTGGCAAAGAAATATCAATCGTTTCAGCTCCACAATCTTTAATATATTGAATACCTTTTTGCCAAAGATCTTCAATTTCCTTTGGCATACCGTCGACTCTATATTCTTTTGGTATTCCAATTTTTTTTCCTTTTATGTTATTTGTAAGTTCTTTACTGTAATGATTTCTTTTAAAATCTATTGAGGTAGAGTCTTTAGGATCATAAGAACTAATCACTTCATGTAATAAAGCACAATCCTTGACATTTTGTGCCATTGGTCCTGCTTGATCCAATGATGAAGCAAAAGCAACTATTCCATATCTTGAGCAACTTCCATATGTGGGTTTCAATCCAACAATTCCAGTGAAAGAAGCTGGTTGTCTAATTGATCCACCAGTATCAGTGCCAATTGTAACAGGAGTTAATTGTCCTGCCACTGCTGAGGCTGAGCCACCAGAAGATCCACCTGGAACTAAGTTTTTATCGATAGGACTTTGAACATTACCAAAAAAACTTGTCTCATTTGATGAGCCCATTGCAAACTCATCACAGTTTAGCTTACCTAGAAGTATTGCGCCTTCATTCCAAATATTTTCAGTTACTGTTGATTCGTAAGTTGGTACAAAATTATTTAAAATCTTGCTACCAGCAGTTGTTTTAATATTTTTCGTACAAAATAAATCTTTAACTGCCATTGGAATACCAGGTAGTTTTAAATTAAAATTAGGTTTTTGATCAAATTTTTTTGCTTTATCCAAAGCTGATGTAAAGTCATTTGTAATATAAGCATTCAATTCCTCAGATTTTTCAGATCTATCAATAAATGCTTTGGTTACATCTGTTGAAGAAAGTTTTTTATTTTTAATATTTTCAACCAGTTCTGTTAGGGATTGTTTTACTATATCTGACATTATTCAATCACCTTGGGTACTACGAAATAATCCTCATTATCCTGTGGAGAATTTTTAATAATTTGTTCTCTTATATTTTTACTTTTTACTTCATCAGATCTTAATTTTAAGGTTGTTTCTGCAATAGAAGTTAATGGTTCTACATTGTCAGTTTTTAATTCATTTAGTTTTTCAATAAAATCAAAAATAGAATTTAAATCACCAGCTAATTTTTCAGCTTTTTGCTCGTCAACTGAAATTCGTGCTAATTTAGATATATGTTTTATTGTTTTAAGATCTATACTCATATGCTATTTAAATATGAGGCAAAGTATCACTTAAGTTTAAAATATACAATATGATCACTTTAGAGGAATTTAAAAAAAAACACTCAGATAAGTGTAGATTGATAGGTTTAGACCTTGGATCTAAAAGAATTGGTGTGTCAATCTGTGATGATAAACAATTGATAGCTACTCCGTTAAAAACAATAAATAGGAATTCACTTAATGATCTTGTTGATGAACTCAGATTAATCGTTGATGAAAATGATATAAAAGGTATCATTATTGGAAATCCATTAAATATGGATGGATCCTCAGGTAGGTCTGCTCAATCAGTAAAGGATACAACTGAAAACATTGAAAAAAACTTAGATATTCCAATTTGTCTCTGGGATGAGAGACTCTCAACTGTTGGTGCTTTTAATCTGTCTAGCCAATTAGATATTAATGTGAGTAAAAGAGAAAAAAAGATAGATGAAAACGCTGCTGCTTTTATATTACAAGGAGCTTTAGATTTTTTGAATAATTAATACTTGCTATTATAGAGGTTTATAGTTATAGAGTTGGTTTTAATGGCAATTAAAACAAATCAAGCTATTAAAATTTCTCAAAAACATCTGTTAGGAATTCAAGATTTATCAATTAATGATGTTAATTTAATACTTGATGAAGCAAATTCATTTATAAAAGTAAATCAAAGTAAAGATAAAAAAGTTGACGTTTTAAGAGGTAAAACTCAAATTAATTTATTTTTTGAACCTTCCACTAGAACTCAAAGCTCTTTTGAACTAGCTGGTAAAAGACTTGGGGCTGATGTTATGTCAATGAATATTAGTAATTCTGCAATTAAAAAAGGTGAAACATTAATAGATACAGCAATGACACTTAATGCAATGCATCCTGATATTATTGTAATTAGACATCAGGACTCTGGAGCATGTAATCTACTTTCACAAAAAGTAAATTGCTCAGTTCTTAATGCTGGTGATGGAAGAAGAGAGCACCCTACTCAAGCTTTATTAGATGCATTAACAATCATTACTCGTAAAAAAAAGATACAAGGATTAAAAATCGCAATCTGTGGAGATATACTTCATTCTAGAGTTGCTAGATCAAATATTTACTTACTAAGTATGTTAGGAGCAGAAGTAAACATAATCGCTCCAACAAATCTTATGCCAAAAGAAATTGAAAAATTTGGTGTCAATACTTTTACAGATATGAAAAAAGGATTGAAAGATTGTGATATTGTAATGATGTTGAGATTACAGAATGAGCGAATGACGAGTTCATATCTTTCATCGAATAGAGAATATTACGAATATTATGGATTAACTCCTGATAAATTAGAACATGCCAAATCTGATGCCTTAATTATGCATCCTGGTCCAATGAACAGAGGTATAGAAATAGATACAATACTAGCAGATGATATCAACAAAAGTGTAATTAAGGAGCAAGTTGAATTGGGTGTCGCGGTAAGGATGGCTTGTCTTAAAATATTTTGTACATAATGAAAAAACAATATTTTATAAACGCAAATATAATTGATCCTTATAATTCTATGAATGAGAATGGGGGTCTGATTATAAGTGAAGATGGAAAAATTGAAGCTATAGGAAAAAAAGTAAATACTAATAATTTACCGAGTAGAGAGAAACCAATTGATTTAAAAGGTAAGTATATTTTCCCTGGATTAGTCGATATGCGAGTTTTTGTTGGTGAACCGGGCTATGAGTATAAAGAAAATTTTAGGACTCTGAGTAACGCGGCACTTTCAGGTGGCGTCACTTCCGTCGTAACAATGCCTAATACAGATCCTATCATTGATAACGTGTCCATAGTTGATTTTTTAAAAAGAAGAGGAAGAGACAAATCAAAGATAAATATTTTTCCATGTGCCTCCTTAACAAAAAATACAGAGGGTACAAATATGACTGAATTTGGTTTGTTGCAAAATAAAGGAATAATTGCATTCACTGATGGCGTTAAAACAATTCAAAACCCAAGATTGATGTCTAGAATAATGAACTCTGCCAGAGATTTGGGTAGTTTAATAATGCAACACGCTGAAGATTATGAGCTAGCAAAAAATGGTATGATTAATTCTGGAATAATTGCTTCAAAATTAGGTCTATCTGGTATACCTGAAATTGCTGAGCGTATTCTGATCGAAAGAGATTTAACATTACTCGAAAAAGTTAAATGCAGATATCATATCTCTCAATTATCATCACAAAAGTCTGTCGAAGTAATTAAATCAAGAAAAGAAATAGTAAAATTCACATCTGGTGTTTCAATTAATAACTTATCCTTAAATGAAAACGACATAGGAGATTTCAAAACATTTTTGAAATTGTCTCCACCATTAAGAAGGGAAGAAGATAGACTAGCTTTAGTAAAAGGTTTAAAGGATGATTTAATTGATGTAATAGTTTCAGATCACAAACCTGAAGATGAAGAGTCAAAAAGATTAACATTTGCTCAAGCAGCGACTGGTGCATCAGGAATAGAAACTCTGCTGTCTTTAAGTTTAGAATTATATCATAATGGATCGCTCAAATTAGAGACAATAATAAAAGCATTAACATCAAACCCTGCTAAAATATTGAAAATAAACAAAGGGAATCTATCTATTGGTAATAATGCCGATCTTTGCATAGTAGATATAGATAAACCATGGATTGTAAAAAAAGATAAACTTATCTCAAAATCAAAAAATACATCTATCGAAGATAAAAAACTTCAAGGCAAAGTCACAAATACATTTGTAAACGGTAAAGAATTATTTAAGCTATAGTATGGACACTTTTATCATAGGTATAATTTTATATTTGATGGGTTCAATTCCATTTGGATTGATACTAACCAAAATTTTTTTGAAAAAAGATATCAGAGATATTGGATCTGGAAATATTGGGGCTACAAATGTACTTAGAACTGGTAATAAGACAGTTGGTTACATCACGCTAGCTCTTGATATTTTAAAAGCTGTTATCCCTGTAATATTTGTTAAAATTTATTACACAGATTTTTTATATTTAGCATCATTATGTGCATTTATAGGTCATGTATTTCCTATATGGCTTAAATTTAAAGGAGGGAAAGGTGTTGCAACATACGTCGGTATTCTATTTGCTATAAATATTTATTTTGGAATTATCTTTGCTTTATCCTGGTTTGTAATTTTTGCTATAACAAAATTTTCATCTTTATCCTCATTAATTGCTTCTGTATCAATTCCTGTTTATTTGCTAGTCACGGGTCAATTTAAAGATATATTTTTTTTTATAATCATGTTTGTGTTAATATTTTTTACTCATCGAGAAAATATCAAAAGATTGAAAAATAAAGAAGAAACTAAGACAAAAATTTATTAATTTGACTATCTAACTCTTTTAGGTAGTTTGTCATTTATGAACCTGGTCATTGTAGAAAGTCCGGCTAAAGCTAAAACTATCAATAAATATTTAGGTGATAATTATAAAGTATTAGCTAGTTACGGGCATATTAGAGATTTACCTTCTAAAAATGGTTCAGTTGATCCAGATCAAGATTTTAAAATGGAATGGGAAATTGATAGCTTTTCAAAAAAATATCTTAAAGAAATTACTGATGCAGCCAAAGATTCTTCAAAAATTATACTAGCTACTGACCCTGATCGTGAAGGAGAAGCAATAGCTTGGCATGTAAAAGAGTATCTAAATGAAAAAAAACTTCTTAAAGATAAAGAAATAGAAAGGGTTGTTTTTAACGAAATTACAAAAAAAGCAGTAATCCATGGCATTGAAAATCCAAGACAAATTGAACCACTTTTAGTTGATGCTTACATGGCTCGAAGAGCCTTAGATTACTTGGTTGGCTTTAATATTTCACCAATATTATGGACAAAACTTCCAGGCTCTAAATCCGCGGGAAGAGTTCAATCGGTAGCTTTAAAATTGATAACTGAAAGAGAACATGAAATTGAGTCCTTTAAGCCAGAAGAATTTTGGACTTTAAGTGTCAAATTTAAAGATGAAAAAAATCAAAATATCCTTGCAAGTATTAGTCAACTAGATAACAACAAAGTTGAAAAATTCTCTTTTAGAAATAAAGGCGAGATAAATAAAGCTATATCAAGCATCAATCAAAAAAAATTTAGTATCACTGATATATCAAGTAAAGTAGTAAATCGTAATCCATCAGGACCATTTACTACATCAACTCTTCAACAAACAGCTTCAAGTCGATTAGGTTTTGGTGCATCAAGAACTATGCAAATAGCTCAAAAGCTTTACCAAGGCGTCGAAATTGAGGGAGAAACTATTGGTTTGATAACATATATGAGAACAGATGGTACTAATTTATCAAAAGATGCTGTTGTGGCTTTTAGAGATTATATTAAAAAAGAAATCGGTAATGAATATTTACCTGAGAGTGCTTTAAATTACTCCGGTAAAAAGGCAAAAAACGCACAAGAAGCGCATGAAGCAATAAGACCCACGGATGTTATTAGAACTCCACAGAGTGTAAAAAAGTATCTAAGCACAGATCAAAATAAACTTTATGATTTAATATGGAGTAGAGCTTTATCCTCTCAAATGCAATCTGCTAAATTTGATAGAAATACGATAACAATTACATCAACTAATAATGATACAGTATGCAAAGCAAGTGGATCAGTTCTTAAGTTTGATGGATTTTTAAAGATATATAATAATCAAGGTAAGGATGATGACGAAAATATTCTACCTTCTGTTTCTAAAGGACTTGTAAATATTGAGTCGTTAATAGATGAACAGCATTTTACACAACCTCCTCCAAGATATTCTGAGGCTAGCTTAGTAAAAAAACTAGAGGAATTAGGAATAGGAAGACCATCTACTTACGCAAGTATAATTTCTACAATAGCAAATAGAGGTTACGCAGAAATATTGAATAAAAGATTTTTTCCAACTGATAGAGGAAAACTTATTTCAGCTTTTCTTGAAAAATTGTTCTCAAAATATGTGGATTATAACTTTACTGCTGGTTTAGAGGATCAATTAGACGAAATTACAACTGGTAAAGAAAGTTGGATAAAAGTTTTAGAACTGTTCTGGAAAGACTTCAATAGTAATGTGGCTGAGGTGAAGGAAAAAAGAACAAGAGAGGTCTTAGATCTTTTAAATGATAGTTTAGGGGATTTGGTTTTCGACAAGGATGATAAAGGAAATATTGTAAGAAAGTGCCAATTATGTAATTCGGGGACACTAAGCTTAAAAAATAGCTTTAGAGGTGGTGCGTTTATCGGTTGTTCAAATTATCCTGAATGTAAATTTACAAGACCTTTGTCTAAAGCTAAAGCAGCGGCACAAGCGCAGTTAGCTGAACCTAAATTTATTGGAAAACATGAGAATGGCAATGATATTTATCTCAAAAATGGAAGATTCGGTCCTTATCTTCAATATGAAAAAGTTCCAGAGGATATAGAAATTGAAAAAACACCAAAGAAAAAAAAGAAAACAAAAAAACTTAAATCGGATGTAAATGAACTCTTAAAAAATGTCTCTATTCCAAAGGGTTTGGAACTAGAGAGTATAGATTTAGAAAAAGCACAATTTTTATGCACACTACCAAAATCTTTAGGAATAAATCCTGATAATCAAAAAGAAATTACTTTAAACACTGGAAGATTTGGTCCTTACCTAAAGTGTGAAAACAAATCAGCTCGAATAGAAAATATTGAGGAAATTTTCTCTATTGGCTTAAATAGAGCAATAACATTAATTGCTGAGGCTAAACCAGGAAGAATATCTTCCTCTATGATCAAAGATTTGGGTGAACACCCTGAGGATAAGAAACCAGTTAGAATTATGAAGGGACAATACGGACCGTATATCAAATATAAATCTCTAAATGCGACGATACCTGAGGAAAAAGATCCAACAGAAATCACAATGGAAGAAGCATTAATATTGATTGAGAAAAGAAAAGAATACGATAAAACAAAAAAAAAGAAAAAGAAAAAATGAATTATCAAAAAAATTTAGAAAAACTTGGGTTAAAACTTCCTGATGCTAAAGCTCCGGTTGGAAATTATGTTGCAACTAAAATAACTGGAAAAATGTTATTTGTTTCAGGACAAATTTCAATTAATGAAAAAGGTGAACTAATAAAAGGAAAAGTTGGAAAAGATTTAGATGTCGACTCTGGATATAATGCAGCAAAAAGATGTGCTTTAAGTATTATTTCTCAAATAATGAAAGCGTGCGACAATGATCTTACAAAGATTAAATCTTGTATTAAACTAACAGGTTTTGTTAATTCTACTGATAATTTTCAGGATCAACCTAAAGTAATAAATGGTGCATCTGATTTAATTGCATCTGTTTTTGGAGATGCAGGAATGCACACAAGAGCAGCTGTAAGTGTTAATAGTCTTCCTTTGGGCGTTGCTGTTGAAGTTGATGCTATATTTGAGCTAAATTAAAATTTATCTCCCAATACTATAATATTTAAAACCTTGATTTTTAATTTTTACTGGAGAATATATGTTTCTCATATCATAAATAATAAATTTTTTACCTCTTACTAGACTCCTAAAATTGATTGATTTAAAATCATTCCATTCCGTATGAATAATCACAAGGTCTGAACCCTGTACAGACTCTTTAATATTATCAATATAAAAAACATTTTTGATATTTGAAAGCTCTTTTTTAAGACCTGTCGGATCAAAATAATTTATTTTAGCACCTTTTTTTGTCAATGCTGGTATCATTTTTAAACTAGAAGAGTCTCTCATATCGTCTGTATTAGCCTTAAATGTGACACCTAAGAAAGTTATTTTTTTATTCTTAATTTTGTTATTCAAAATTTTATAAACTTTATTAAGTAAAAAATTTGATCTATTTTCATTTGATTTTATAACTGATTTTATTACAGAAAGATTTATCTTAAACTTGTCTGCAGTAGAAATTATAGCTTTAGTATCTTTTGGAAAACATGATCCACCATAAGCAGGTCCTGCTCTTAAAAAACGACTCCCTATTCTTTTATCTAGACCCATTCCAATTGAAATATCTTCTATATTTATACCAGTTTTTTCACACAAATTAGCGATTTCATTAATGAATGTAATTTTCGTAGCCAAAAAAGCATTGGATGCATATTTGATTAATTCTGCAGCTCTTCTTGATGTATGAATATATTGAGCTCCTTTAGAAATTAAAGGTGCATATAAATTATTCATTGTTCGGTTAGACTTTTTATCATTAGATCCAACAACTATTCTATCAGGAAAAATAAAATCTCGGATAGCTTCACCTTCTCTTAAAAATTCTGGATTTGATACAACAGAAAATTTATTTTTATTACCCTTTTTTTTTAGTAAAATTTTTTCAATTTCATCACCGGTTGTCACAGGTACCGTTGACTTAGTGACTATTATCTTAAATTTATTAATTGATAAACTTATCTCTTTTGCCACTTGAAAAATTTGACTTAAATCTGCGCTTCTACCTCCCTTTTTTGTTGGTGTTCCAACACAAATAAAAATTATATCAGAGTCTTTTATTGATTTTCCTAAATCTGATGAAAATTTTAATCTTTTATTTTTATAATTTTTATTCACTAATTCAGTAAGTCCAGGTTCGTAAATAGGAATTTTTCCTCTAGAAAGTAAATCTATCTTTTTTTTATCTTTATCAACACAAATCACATTATTTCCTAGATCAGCAAAGCATACACCGCTAACCAAGCCTACGTAACCTGTTCCTATCATACAAAGTTTCATGATTTTGCGATTTCTAATGTTGATTTGATATAGCCATCCATACTTCCACAATCCAAATATTTACCAGTAAAGTTATGGGCGATGAATTTTTCATTTTTTTGTATCAATGATTGTATTGCGTCAGTTATATGAATTTCGCCACCTTTGCCTGGTTTTTGATTTAATAATTTAGAAAATATTTTTTTTGGAAGAATATATCGTCCTATTACAGCTTTATTTGATGGTGCTGTTGAGATTGAAGGTTTTTCGATAACATCTTTTATAATATAATTATTCTTATTTATTTTTTTTCCTAATTTATAAATTCCCCATCTTGAGACAGTTTTTTTTGGCACATTAATACTTGCCATTACAGATGATTTATAACGATTATGTATATTGATCATCGACTTTGAGCAATTTTTCTTAATTATAAGATCATCTGGTAATAACATAAGAAAAAAATCATCAGTAATAAATTTTTTAGTTTTTAATACTGCATCGCCTGTTCCAAGAGGTTTATTTTGATAAACAAATTTAATCATCTTTTTATATTTCAAAATTTTTTTATATTCTTTAATAACTCTAGGATCTTTTTTCTTTTTTATTATTTTTTTATAAAAGCTATCCTTATAAAAATAATCTTTTATCATTTGTTTTTTTTTTGAAATTATGAAAACTATTTTTTTAATCCCTGCATCTGCGCATTCATCTAAAATATACTCAATTCCTGGTTTTCCATTGATAGGAAGAAGTTCTTTGGCAAATATACTGGTTAAAGGTAATAACCTTGTACCTAGACCAGCTAATGGAATTATTGCTTGTTTAATCATTTAAATGTTTTACTTATTAAAATGTTTTATACAAATGAAAATTTTATTAAACAATATTGATTTAAATGAGGCATTATTTGACAATTCAAATATTGGATTTGTGCCTACTATGGGTAGCCTTCATGATGGTCATGTCTCATTAATTAAAAAATCTTTAAAACTATCCAATAAAACCATTGTAAGTATATTTGTAAATCCTAAACAATTTAATAACAAAGAAGACTACAAAAAATATCCTAGAAATATAAAAAAAGATCTAAAAATCTTAGAAAAACTAAAAGTGGATTTTGTTTATTTGCCTAAAATCAAAGATATCTATAAAGGTAAAAACAAAATAAAGATTAAACTCAACAAACAAGATAAAATACTGTGCGCTAAGCACAGAAAAGGTCATTTTGAAGGGGTGATTGATGTGATGACTCGTTTAACAAAAATAGTGAATCCATCAAAAATATTTATGGGTGAAAAAGATCTTCAACAGTTATTGTTAGTAAAGAGATTCGTTGAAAAAGATTTCAAATCTAAAATTATTTATTGCAAAACAATTAGAGATAGAAATAAATTGGCATTATCTTCTAGAAACATGCTTTTAAATAAAAATAGTTTAAACAAAGCAGGAAAAATAGCAAAGAGTCTTATTATTTTTAAAAAAAAATTATCAAATAATAAAAATTTAAAAGATTTAATTTTCATAAAAAAAAATGAACTCAAAAAAAAATATGATATTAAAATAGATTATCTTGAATTAAGAAATACAGAAAATCTTAAATTGACTAATAAAATTAAAAATGCCAAAATTTTTATTGCATATTATATTAATAAGGTAAGACTTATTGATAACTTTTAACGTTTATAAAAAATAAGCCCCAACACCTAAAAATGACACGAACCCAATAACATCAGTTATAGTTGTTACAAAAACACTTGATGCTATAGCTGGATCTATATTCATCTTTTTTAATGTAACAGGTACCAATATCCCAAATAAACCTGCAACGATCATTGTCAAAATCATTGAAATTGAAATTATTAAAGAAAGTATAATGTCCTGGAACCATAACTGAACAATAAAAGAACTTATAATTGCAAAAATAATTCCATTTAAAATTCCAATATTAAATTCTTTAAAAATATTCTGATTAAAATTATTTTTTGTTAAATCATTAGTGGCAAGAGTTCTAACTGTTACAGCTAATGTTTGCATTCCAGCATTGCCACCCATTGATGCAACTATTGGCATCAAAAAAGCTAAAACAACCATTTGTTCAATAGTTGCTCCAAATAAACTAATACAATATGTGGCTAAAAATGCCGTGAAAAGATTTAATAACAACCAATTAAATCTTCTTTTAGTTTTCGTTATTACTCCATCTGTAATTTCCTCATCACCCACGCCGGCTAATCTTAATGCATCTTCTTCTGCCTCTTCTTTTAAAACTGTAAGAACATCATCTGACGTGATCATTCCAACTAATTTATTATTCTTATCAATAACACATGCTGAATTTAAATTATAATTTTCAAATGAGTTACCAACTTCTTCTCTATCCATATCTACAGGAACTAAAAAAATAGAGTCGTCCATAATTGATGACATTTTTGTTTCTCTTGGTGTTCTTAGAACTTTGGATGATGGTACAGCACCAATAGGTTTAAAATTTTCATCGACAATATAAATTTCTAAAAATTGTTCTGGTAAATCTTTATTTTCTCTTAAATAATCAATAGTTTGACCAACAGACCAGTTACTAGGTATTGCAGTAAATTCTCTCTGCATTATTCTAGCCGCACTATCCTCAGGATAACTAAGACCTTCCAACAAAGCAAAACGATCTTTAGGTGGTAGTAAACTTAAAATAGAATTTTTATTTTTTTCATCTACATTTTCAAGAATAGCTATAGCATCATCAGATTCCAGGTTTTTCAATATTCTTACTATCGCATCAGAGGAAAGATATTTTATAATTTCAGTTTGAACTGACTCATTTAACTCAACAAAAACCTCAGGATCTATTTTGAAGTTATTAAGTTTAATTAAATTTTCTCTATCATTTTGCTCTAAGTGTTCTATGATATCAGCTGCATCAGCAGGGTGCATTTCTTTAAAAGAATTTGTGATAAAAGTTGCATCATTATTTGAAATTTTATCAGTGACTACTTTTATATACTCTTTATTAAATTCAAAATTGACTTTTTTATCTTTGATTTTTTTAATTAAAGCCATAAATTTTCCTATTATTTAGGTCGATCTTTTAATACATAATCAAAAGAATACAATTTTTAAATGAGTATAGAAATTAAAAAGTCTGAAAAACCTGTCATTTATGAGGATGCTAAAAAAATGATGGAAGAGAGATTACTAGATGTAAATCTTAATAAATCTAATGAATTAATTTGGACTTTAGAGCATCCAGATGTTTATACAGCAGGCACAAGCTATAATAAGAGTGATATTTTAGATAAATCAATTAAGATTTTAGAGACAAATAGAGGTGGTAAAATTACTTATCATGGACCAGGCCAATTAATTTGTTATTTTGTAATAGACTTAAAAAAAAGAAAAAAAGATATTAGAAATTTTATTTCATTAATAGAAAAAACAATAATAGAAACATTAAATTTTTATAATATCAAAAGTTTTTCTGATAAAGAAAATATTGGAATATGGTGCAAAGATAATGAAGGGACCAAGAAAGTTGCTGCAATTGGAGTAAGAATTAGTAAATGGATAGCATATCATGGTTTCTCGATTAATATAAATAATAATCTAGAAAAATATAATGCAATTATCCCATGTGGTGTTAAAGATAAAGGTGTAACTAATTTAAAAAAAATAAAAGATCAAGATTATAAAGAATTAAATAAAAAATTAGTTGAAATTTTCATTTCAAATTTGAATAAGTAAGTCTTTTTGTTTTTAATAATTTTTTGAAATAATCAGGCAGTAAAGCTTTATAAGTATATTTTTTATCTTTAATCATAAATTTTATTTCGTAAGCATGAAGCATTAATTTTTTATTAATACCTATTGTTTTGATTGAAGATTTATACTTATTATCCCCATAAATTGAGTGACCAATATTGAAAAGTTGTTTTCTTAATTGATGTTTTCTACCAGTAATAGGTTTCATTTCAACAAGACTAGAATTAGAATTTTTATCAATGACTTTGTAAATTGTTTTTGCTTTTTCAATAATTTTTTTTCCGTTATCGTAACGCACTAAATCATCATTCCATTCTCCTGCGCTTTTTTCTAATTCGCCGTGACATATCGCTAAATAAGTTTTATGCACTTTTCTCAATCTAAATAATGATGTTAATAATTGTGCTGTTTCTCTGTTTTTAGCCATTAAAAAAACACCCGATGTATCTTTATCTAATCTATGAACAGAAAAAGGTTTCGTATCTGAAAAAATTTCACTTTTTTTAAATATATCAATTAAGTTTTTTTTTGATTTTGTTCCGCCCTGAACAGAAATACCAGCGCTTTTATTTAAAACAATAAAATTTTCATTATTATCTATTATCAAATCTTCATTTATTTTGATTATTTGATTTGAAGGATTAAAACTTATTTTTTTTTGTAGAATTCTTTTTTCAAATTTAAAGTCATAAAAATCGACTTTGTCATTAGATTTTATTTTGTAGGAACTTTTTATTTTTTTTCTATTGACTTTGATTTTTCCTAATCTTAGAGATTTTTCAATAAGACCTTGAGGAATTCTTCCTATTGTATTTCTTATCCATCTATCAATACGCATATTATTACACGTTGAGTCAACGATGTAACTTTTTAACATAAAAAAATATTATTTTGATGCAGCGACTGGTTTTTGAACTTCTTTTTTTTCAGGTTCTTTTGAAGCAGATTTTTTCTTTTTATCTACTTTTTTAGCTTCAACATCCCTGTCTACAAACTCGATGATTGCCATTGGCGCATTATCACCATATCTGAAACCAGCTTTGATGATTCTTGTATAACCACCTAATCTTTTTTCATACCTTTTTGATAATGTTTTTTTTACTTTATTTGCAGATTTAATATCTTGTAACTGTGAAACTAAGGCTTTTGTATTTTGAAGTGTGTCTTTCTTGCCTAATGTAATAATCTTATCAGCTTGTGGTTTTAAAAACTTTGCCTTAGGTAATGTTGTTTTAATTTGCTCATACTTTATCAAGGAATTAAGCATATTTTTTAACAACGCTTTTCTATGATCTGAAGTCCTATTTAACTTTTTATTGACCATTCCATGTCTCATTAGATAGCTTCCTCTAGTTTTTTAGACATTTCAGCAATATTATCAGGCGGCCAATTTGGAATTTCCATACCTAAATATAAAGACATACCAGTCAAGACTTCTTTTATTTCATTTAAAGATTTTCTACCAAAATTTGGTGTTCTTAACATTTCCCCCTCAGATTTTTGGACAAGATCACCAATGTAAATAATATTATCATTTTTTAAGCAATTCATTGATCTGACTGACAATTCCAATTCGTCTACTTTTCTCAATAAATTTTTATTGAATTCCGGCTCTGTTGAAACTTCTTTAATAGGAGCTTCTACAGGCTCGTCAAAATTGATGAACATTTTTAACTGATCTTGAAAAATTCTAGCTGAATAAGCTACAGCATCCTCTGCTGAAATAGAACCATCAGTTTCTACTTCCATTGTAAGTTTATCATAATCGAGAGCCTTACCTTCCCTAGCTGTGCTCACAGAATAAGAAACTTTTTTAACTGGACTATACAATGAGTCAATAGCAATCAAACCCAAAGGTGGTTCCTCTGGTTTATTTAATTCTGCAGGCACATAACCTTTTCCTGTATTAACATTCATTTCCATGTGAAAACTTGTGTTTTCATCTAAATTACAAATTACTAAATCTGGATTAAGAATTTCTACGTCAGCAACTGGAGTAATGTCAGATGCTTTTATTTCTCCTGGCCCTTTTGCATCCAAAATAAGTTTTTTTGTACCTTCAGAAGAGGATTTTAATGCTAATGATTTAACGTTAAGCACTATGTCTGTAACATCTTCTCTCACACCTTTGATAGATGTAAATTCATGTAAAACACCATCTATTTGGATAGACGTTACTGCTGCTCCTCTTATTGATGATAATAAAATTCTTCTTAAAGAATTTCCTAATGTTAAACCATAACCTTTTTCAAGAGGTTCAGCTACTATCTTAGCACGAGACAAATCATCACTCATCTGAACATCTATTTTTGATGGTTTAATTAAAGATTTCCAATTTTTAATATTTACATTTTCGGTTTCCATTAAACTCTCCTTTTTTTTGGCGGTCTAGTGCCATTATGTGGCATTGGTGTTGTATCTTTAATCGATAAAATCTTAAAGCCTCTAGCTTGTAAAGCCCTAAGGGCTGTTTCTCTACCCGATCCTGGACCTTTTACTTCAACAGATAAAGTTTTCATTCCAAATTCTAAAGCTTTTGATGCAGCAGCATCAGCTGCGATTTGAGCAGCATATGGAGTTGATTTTCTAGAACCCTTAAAACCTTTTTGACCTGATGAGGCCCATGAAATTACGTTCCCATTAGTATCAGCTATAGAAATTATTGTATTATTGAAAGTTGACTGCACATAAGCAATACCATTCAAAATATTTTTTTTAATTTTTTTTTTCTTTGAGTAAGAGCTTTTTTTAACTTTTACCGGAGTTTTTTCACCTTTTTGTTCTTGTTTTTCAACTTTATCTACTTTAGCCATAACTATTTTTTAAGTGGAGTTAATTTTTTTCCAGCAATTGCTATTGCTTTACCTTTTCTAGTCCTTGCATTACATCTGGTTCTTTGTCCTCTTACAGGTAATTTTTTTCTATGTCTTGATCCCCTATAACAAGCAAGATCAATTAATCTTTTAATACTTAATGAATAATCTCTTCTCAAATCTCCCTCAACTTTAAAATTTTGATCAATATATTCTCTAATTTTTAAAATTTCTTCATCAGTTAGTTGATTTACCCTTTTTTCTTTCGGGATATTTAATGATGAACAAATTTGAGATGAAAATTTATCACCTATGCCATAAATGTAAGTTAGCCCCACATGAACAAGTTTATTTTGGGGAATATTTATACCTGCAATACGAGCCATATATTTTGTGATAATTTTCAGCCTTTTATATAAGAAGATCTTTTAAAGTCAACGACTTAAACATTCAGAAAAGCGTCTATTTTGGCGGTTATTTCCTCTATTTTAGAACTGCCATCTATTTCATAAAATTTTGAATTTTTAGAATAGAAATCTAGAACTGGCTTTGTAGTTTCCATATAAGTTTCATATCTTTTAATAATTGTTTCAAGATCATCATCTGATCTTTTTTCTACAATTTTTCTCTGTTCTATTCTTTTGATTATCGTATCTTTTGTAACATTAAGAAAAAAAATAAAATCAATTTTTTGATCTGTTTTTACTAATAAATGTTCAAGATTTTTTGCCTGAGATAATGATCTTGGATATCCATCGAAAATTAATCTATTTTTTTTATCTGGATCTAATAAAATATTTTCGATTAATTTATTTACAATGTTATCATGAACAAATTTTCCACTACTCATATCATCAAGAATTTTTTTACCAATTTCTGAATTTTTTTGTATTTCATCTCTTAGCATATCACCGGTGGAGACTTGAAAATTTTTTAACTTCTTTACTAAGTATTTTGCTTGAGTACCTTTGCCAGCACCAGGAGGTCCTATCAATATCAAATTCACTTTTTAATTATTTTCCAAATTTAGTTTTTTTAATTAATTGCTCATATTGTGAGCTCATAAGTCTTGTTTGAATTTGTGTAACTGTATCTATAGCTACTACCACAACAATTAATATTGATGTTCCACCTAAATAAAAAGGTATCGGATAATTTGCTATTAAAAATTCTGGCATTAAACAAACTAAAGTTAAATACAAGGCTCCTATTGTAGTTAATTTTGTTAAAATGTTTTCAATATAAATTGCTGTACTTTCACCTGGTCTTATACCTGGAATAAATCCTCCATATTTTCTTAAATTATCAGCTGTCTCAGTAGGATTAAATGTGATTGAAGTATAAAAAAATGTAAAAAATATTATACCGGATGCGTAAAGTAACATGTAAAGTGGTTGACCTTGGGTAAAATAAGAACTTAGATTCAAGAAGGTTTCACTTTCAGATATATTGAAATTAGAAAATGTTACTGGTAACAAAAGCAATGCCGAGGCAAAAATCGCTGGTATAACCCCTGCCTGATTAATTTTTAGAGGTAAATGAGATGACTCACCACCATACATTTTGTTTCCCATCTGTCTTTTTGGATAATTTATTAGAATTTTTCTCAAAGCTCTTTCCATAAAGACAATAAATAAAATAGTTAAGATTAATAAAATAAAAATTGCGATAATCATTAAAGTTGAAATTGCACCAGTCCGTCCTAATTCAAATGTTGTCACTAAAGCTCTTGGAATTTCAGCAACAATTCCTGCAAAAATAATTAAAGATATTCCATTTCCAATTCCTCTTTGTGTTATTTGTTCTCCTAACCACATTAAAAAAATTGTTCCAGCTACAATAGTTGTAACTGTTGATATTTTAAAGAATATTCCTGGGTTAATAACAAGATTAGCTGATGACTCCAACCCAACCGATAACCCATAACCTTGAACTGTAGCTAATAAGACAGTTCCATATCTAGTTATTTGAGTTATTTTAGCTCGGCCTGTTTCACCCTGGGCTTTTAAATTTTTAAAATAATCAGAGACACCTGTTAATAATTGAACAATAATTGATGAAGATATATATGGCATTATTCCAAGTGCAAAAATTGCCATTCTACTTACGGCACCACCAGCAAAAACGTTAAACATACCTAGTAATCCTTTTTGATTTCCCTCCATCAAAATTTTTAATTGTTCTGGATCAATTCCAGGTAACGGAACAAAAGTTCCAAATCTATACACCGCTAAAATTAAAATAGTAAATATAATTCTATTTCTTAAATCACTGCTTGATGAAGATGAGCTCATTAATTTAGTTATTATTTTTTTAGTTGTATTGATCCACCAATTTTTTCAAGCTTTTCGAGTGCTGATTTTGATGCAAGATCTGCTTCTATATTTATTTTATCTTTAATTACACCAGTCCCTAAAATTTTAAGTTTTTTTGTATTTTTATTTATCAACTTAAGTTTTTTTAGAGAGGATGAATTCAAAACTTCGCTAGTACTTATTGTTTTTTTGTTTATATAAGATTGAATCTTATCTAAATTTAAAATTGCAATTTTTTGTGTAACAATTGGATTGAATCCTCTTTTTGGTAATCTTCTATAAAGTGGCATTTGACCACCTTCAAAACTTTTAATAGCAACCCCAGATCTTGATTTCTGACCTTTAACACCTCTACCAGAAGTTTTACCTTTACCAGAGCCTATTCCTCGACCAACTCTAATTTTAGATTTATTTAATTTTGGCCTGTTATTTAATTTAATCATTATCCTCTTTTTTCAACTATTTCAGAAATTTTTTTATTTCTAATCGATGATATTTGTTTGGGTGAGTTTTGTTTCATTAAAGCTTTAATAGTTGCTCTTATAACATTATGAGCATTTGATGTTCCCATAGATTTTGCAACTATGTCCTTAACTCCTAAAACTTCACAAACAGCTCTTACTGGACCACCAGCTATAATACCTGTACCCTTTGAAGCAGACCTTAAAACTATTCTACCAGATCCGTCCTTAGCTTTTACATCATGGTGAATAGTTCTACCTTCCCTTAATGGTATATGAATTAATTTTCTTCTCGCAATTTCGTTTGCCTTTTTAATAGCATCTGGAACTTGTTTAGCTTTAGCATGGGCGATTCCAATTTTTCCAGCTTGATTACCTACAACGACAAGAGCTGAAAAACCAAATCTTCTTCCACCTTTAACAACTTTAGTAATTCTATTAATGTGAACTAATTTTTCTAAAATATCATCATTTTTTTTATCTTTAAAATTTTCCATAATTAAAAGTCCATCCCATTTTTTCTTAATGTTTCAGCAAAAATTTTTATTCTTCCATGATATTTATAGATACCTCTATCAAAATAAATTTTGCTAATTTTTTTTTCTTGTGCCTTTTTTGCTAATTTTTCTGCAACAATTTTAGAAAGCTCAGATTTATTTTTTGTTTTAGATTCTTTTATATCTTTTTCAACTGAAGAGGCTGACAATAATGTAACATTTTTTGTATCATCTATAATCTGAGCTGAAATATTCTTTGATGATCTAAAAATACTTAATCTAAATCTTCCAGCTTTAGCAAATTTTTTGAGTTTATTAGTAACTCTAAATTTTTTTCTAGTACTTGTATTAAGTTTCATTATTTTTTCTTTCCTTCTTTTTTCAAAATATATTGACCCTTTTCTCTAATCCCTTTTCCTTTATAAGGCTCGATCTTTCTAAATGTTTTAATTTTAGACACCACTGAACCAACTAGTTGCTTGTCAAAACCTGTTATTTTTAATGTTGTTTGTTTCTCTACTGAAATTTTTATACCCTCTGGAATATCATAATTTACATCATGACTATAGCCTAATTGCAAATTCAATTGGTTGCCTTTAAGTGCCGCTCGATATCCTACACCAACTAGCTCTAAAGTTTTTTCATATCCTTTTACAGAGCCAATAACTGCATTATTTATTAGGCTACGATTCATTCCCCATAATCTTTTTGTATTCTGGTCAATTTTTTTTGGTTTCAAGGATATTTCCTTTCCATCTTTAATATCTATATTAAAAACTTCTAAATCAATATTTAATGATTTTTTACCTAGGGGACCCTCAATATTTAAAATGTTTCCTGCAATTGCGACTTTAACTTTTTCGGGAATAGAAATGTTTATTTTACCTATTTTTGACATAATTAAAAAACCTTACAAATTATTTCGCCACCAACTCTTTGCTTTCTAGCATCAATGTCAGTCATAACTCCTTTCGGTGTTGATAAAATTGCTATACCTAGACCATTATTGATTTTTGGTAAACTATCCGCGCTTGAAAAAATTCTTCTTCCAGGTTTTGAGACTCTTTCAAAATTATTTATAACTGGGCTCCCTGAATGATATTTTAACTCTAAAGATAAAATATTTTTATTTTCATTACTTGAAATTTTAAAATCTTTTATAAAACCCTCATTCTTTAATATATCAGCTATCTTACTTTTAAAATTTGAGGAGGGTAATTCTACTTTCTTATGGTATCTAGCTTGAGCATTTTTAACTCTCGCTATCATATCTCCAATCGGGTCACTTAAACTCATAATATTTCCTTTCTACCAACTCGATTTTACTAAACCTGGTATTTTTCCTTGTAATCCAAGTTGTCTTAATGCAATTCTTGATATCTTTAATTTTCTATAAACTCCATGAGGCCGTCCAGTTATTTGACATCTGTTCATCACTCTGCTTTTAGCAGAATTTCTTGGTAATTTTGAAAGTTTTTGTTGCGCTTTAAATCTTTCTTCTAGAGGAATTTTTTTATCCATAATAATTTTTTTTAATTTTGATCTTTTATTAAAAAATTTATTTGAAAGTTTTATTCTTCTGTTATTTTTGTTTACTGAACTTAATTTAGCCATTTTAGTTATCTCCTTTTTTGATAAACGGGAAATTCATTTTATTCAATAAAGCAAAGCTATGCTCTTTATCTAATGATGAAATTACAATTATAACATCTAATCCTCTAACTTTATCAGCTCTATCGAAACTTACCTCTGGAAATATGATGTGCTCTTTTATACCAAATGTATAATTTCCAAACTTATCAAATCCATTTGATGACAATCCTCTAAAATCTTTAACTCTAGGTAATGCTATATTTACGAGTCTATCTAAAAATTCGTACATTTTATTTTTTCTTAAAGTCACTTTTAATCCTGCATTTGATCCTTTTCTTGTCTTAAAATTTGCTACAGATTTTTTGAATTTCGTTGTTACTGGTTTTTGACCAGTAATTTTGGCTAAATCTTCCTCACATGATTTCAATATTTTAGAGTCATTTCCATCCAAACCTAATCCCATATTCAAAATAACTTTCTCAATTTTAGGTCCCATATTCAAATTTTTGAAACCAAATTGAGTTTTTAAAGCTGGTTGAATTTCTTTTAAATAAAGTTCTTTTAATCTTGGTGTCATTATTTTTTAGCTACAGTTTTTTTATTTTTTTTTAGTTCCTCAATCAATTTTAAATTTGAAATGTGAATAAAATTTTCTTTTGAAAAAATTCCACCTTTTTTTTCCTTCGTCGTTTTCACGTGTTTTTTAATCATATTCAAATCTTTTACTTTTGCTCTATTATTCGCTCTATCAATTTCTATAACTTCACCCTCTTTGGATTTGTCTTTTCCAGATAAAATTTTTACTTTCAAACCTTTTTTAATCATTAAATTACCTCTGGAGCTAAAGAAATTATTTTCATTTGACCTCTTGTTCTAAGCTCTCTCGTTACTGGACCAAATATTCTTGTTCCCACCGGTTCGCCTTTATCATCAACTAAAACTGCAGCATTGTTATCAAATTTTACTTTTGATCCATCATCTCTATGGATACCTTTCTTAACTCTAACAACCACAGCTTTATGAACAGAGCCTTTTTTAACTTTACCTTTTGGTATTGCCTCTTTAACTGCAATCACAATTGTATCTCCTATACTTGCATATCTTCTTTTTGAACCCCCTAAAACTTTGATGCACTCAATTTTTTTTGCACCAGTATTATCAGCAACCTGTAATTCAGTTTGAACTTGTATCATTATTTTAAATTCTCCATAACTTTGAATCTCTTATTTTTTGAGTAAGGCCTACTTTCAATGATCGAAACCTTATCACCATTTTTATATTCATTATTTTCATCATGTGCATTGTATTTCTTTTTAACTTTAATGACTTTTTTTAAAACAGGATGAGAATATCTTCTCTCAATTAAAACTGTTATTGTTTTATCGGGTTTGTCACTAACAACTATTCCAGTTAAAACTTTTTTAGGCATTCAATGTTCCTTTAAGTTTCGTTTTTAATCTTGCAATTGTTTTTTTTGTTTCACTAATTTTAGCAGGGTTTGATACCTGAGAATTAATCTTCTGAAATCTAAAATTGAATAAATCTTTTTTAAGTTTATCAATATTCTTTAAAACTTCATCTTTAGTCAATTTTTTTATCTCTTGCTTTTTCATATTATAAAAATCTTTTAATTGTCTTTGTTTTTATTGGAAGCTTAGCTGAAGCTTTGTAAAGAGCCTCTTTAGCAATTTGTTCCGAAACACCATCAACCTCAAATAGTATTCTTCCAGGTTTTACTCTACAAGCATAATACTCTGGTGAACCCTTCCCTTTACCCATACGAACTTCTATTGGTTTTTTTGAGACTGGTATATTAGGAAATACCCTTGTCCAAACTCTACCTTGCCTTTTCATATGTCTTGTCAATGCAACTCTAGCAGCCTCAATTTGTTTACCAGTCACACGATCAGGAGTTAATGCCTTAAGTGCATAAGCGCCGTAATTAATAAAGTTTGCTCTGGTAGCATTACCATGAATTCTCCCTTTATGTGCTTTTCTCCATTTTGTTCTTACTGGTTGTAGCATTTTAATCCTTACTTTCTTTTAAAATTACTTTATTAGTTTCCTGACTAAATTCTTTAGCAAAAACCTCACCTTTATAAATCCAAACTTTAATTCCGATTATGCCATATGTAGTTAATGCTTCAGCTTCAGCGTAATCAATATCTGCCCTCAATGTGTGTGATGGGATACTGCCATCTCTTAGCCATTCTGTTCGTGCAATTTCATTTCCACCTAATCTTCCGCTGATTGATACCTTAATTCCCTTTGCACCTAATCTTAAACACGATTGCATAGCTCTTTTCATTGCTCGTCTGTACGAAATTCTCTTTACTAGTTGTTGCGCAATATTTTCGGCAACTAAATAGGCATTTGTCTCAGGTTTTTTAACTTCTTTTATGTTTAGATTAACTTCATTTTTTGTAAATTTTGATAAATTATTCTTTATTTTGTCAATGTCGCTTCCTTTTTTACCAATTACGAAACCCGGTCTGGAAGTATAGATAGTTACATAACATTTATTTGATGTTCTTTCGATCATAACCTTTGATACACCTGAATTGATAACATTTTTTTTAATGTATTCTCTTATTTTAAAATCCTCGATAAGGTAATTTCCAAAATCTTTTTTCTTTGCATACCAAACTGAGTCCCAACCTCTGTTCACACCTAATCTAAAACCAACTGGATTAACTTTTTGCCCCATGACCCTCCGTTTTTTTTATCTCAGATAATATAATAGTTACACTTGAATAAGGTTTTAGTATTGGAGCCGCCCTTCCTTTGGCTCTTGGTCTAAATCTTTTCATTGTAATTTTCTTTCCACAATAAGCTTCTTTTACAACTAATTTATCAATATCATATTGAAAGTTATTTTCTGCATTTGCAACTGCTGAATTTATTGTTTTTCTTATATCTCTTGTTATTCTTTTTTCTGAAAATTCTAAATCTCTTATAGCAACATCTACTTTTTTCCCTACAATTCCTCTTAGAATGGGGTTAAGCTTTCTAACACTTGATCTAATATTATTGTTAATTGATCTCACAATTTTATTATTACTATTTTGTGTTTTCTTTTTTTTACTCATAAATTACTTTTTAGCCTCTGCTTCAGCTGGTTTAGCTTTTTTATCTGCTGGAGTGTGCCCAAAGAAGCTTCTTGTTGGTGCAAACTCACCTAATTTATGTCCAACCATATCCTCTGATACAGTTATTGGGATAAATTTTTTTCCATTATAAATTAAAAAACTTACTCCAACAAAATCTGGGAGTATTGTAGATTTTCTTGACCAAGTTTTAATTGGAATTTTCTTAGGATCTGTTTTGTATTTATCTACTTTTTTCATTAAACTTTCTTCAACAAAAGGACCTTTCCAAACTGCTCTAGCCATTACTTAGTATCCTTTCTTTTATTTCTTCTCTTCACAATAAATTTATCTGTTCTTTTATTATCTCTAGTTTTTAATCCTTTTGCTGATTGACCTTTAGGAGAAACCGGATGTCTTCCACCTGCACTTTTTCCTTCTCCACCTCCATGTGGGTGATCAACAGGATTTTTAACTACTCCTCGTGTATGTGGTCTTCTTCCAAGCCATCTAGATCTACCAGCTTTTCCTATTTTAATATTTTTTTGATCTGGATTACTTAAAACGCCAATCGTCGCTAAAGATCTTGAATCAATTTTTCTTACCTCACCAGAAGCTAATTTTATAAGACTGTAGTTACCATCTAATCCACTTATAGTAACAGATGTACCAGCTGATCTCGCTATTTTGCCGCCTCCACCTGGCTGTATTTCAACGTTATGTATATCTATGCCGACTGGTATATCTTGTAAAGGCATGCAATTACCAATTTTTATCTCTTTTTTCGAACCGTTCTCAACTTTGTCACCAACTTTTATTTTTTGTGGAGCTAAATAGTAAGCGTGAGAGTTATCATCAAATTTTACTAACATTATATAACAAGATCTATTTGGATCGTATTCAATTCTCTCAACTGTAGCGGGAGCATCAAATTTTCTTCTATAAAAATCAACATGTCTATACATTTTTTTATGACCACCAGCTCTATTAATAGATGTTATATGACCATTATTATTTCTTCCTTTCATTGCATTTTTAGGAGAAACTAAAGTTTTAAATGGCTTGCCTTTCCATAAACCAGATCTATCAACAAGAATTGTTCCTCGAGTAGATTTTGTGTAAGGTTTAAAAGTTTTTAATGCCATATTAAATTCCTGTAGTTAGATCAATTGTTTGACCTTTTTTTAGTGTTATAATTGCTTTTTTAAACCCAGAAACTTTTACTTTTCTGCCTCTAGTCATTTTTTTTCTGTTTTGTTTATTTATAATATTAATCTTTGTCACATTAACTTTAAAAATTTTTTCAATATTTGATTTTAGGTTTTTTTTGTTTGCTTTTTTATGAACTTTGAAAACAATTTTATTTTGTTCTGATAAATTGGTAGATTTTTCAGTTAGCAAAGGTGACAAAATTTTATCGTATAAATGTATTTTTTCCATTTTAAGCATACCTTTTTTCTAATTCTTTTACTGAACTTTCAGTAAAAACAATTTTTTTAAACTTAATAATATCGAATGCACTAAAGTGATTTATGTCTGTTACTTTAATATTTGGAATATTTCTTATTGATTTTTCAATTTTTTCTTTTGAGGTTTTATCTAAAATAATTAACGAATTAAGAATCTCAAATTTTTTTAAAATTAAACTCATTTCTTTTGTTTTTTTAATTTCATTATTAAAATCGTTCAAAACTACTAAATCCTTATTAAGTGTTTTTTCAGTAATTAATGATGCAATACTTTGTTTTTTTTCACTTTTATTTAATTTTCTAGTTTTGTAAGCCAATTGACCTTTGGGACCATGTGCTATACCACCACCAACAAATATTGGTGCTTTTTTACTAGCATGTCTTGCATTCCCTGTTCCTTTTTGAGCATAAATTTTAGATGTAGGTCCAGATACCTCATTTTGTTGTTTTGTTTTAGCATGTCTACCTTTGTAGTTAGCATTTGTCTTATATAAAACACTACTTACAAGTTTATGATTAATTTTTGCTGAAAAAATCTTATCTAAAACTTCAATTGAGCTTTTTTTTCCATCTAAATTTAATTTATCTAATTTCATTATTTCTTCTTTTTCTCTGGTGTTTTTTTAGCTTCTTCTGCTGCTTTTATCTTTTCAATCATTGTTAATTTTTTTATATTTTTTACAGACTCTTTAACTAAGACCTCTGAATTTTTTGCACCAGGGATAGAACCTTTTAAATAAAGTAACTCATTTTCTAAATCGGCTCTTATAATCTCAATATTTTGCATTGTTCTTAGTTTATCTCCCATATGACCTGCCATTTTTTTACCTTTAAAAACCTTTCCTGGATCTTGTCTTTGGCCAGTCGAACCGTGAGATCTGTGCGAAATTGAAACACCATGTGTAGCTCTTAAACCGCCAAAATTATGTCTTTTCATAGCCCCAGCAAATCCCTTACCAATAGTTTTAGATTTTGTGTCGACAAATTTTGTATTTTTAAAGATTTCAAGGCCAAATTCATTTCCCTCTTTTAAATTCTCTAAGTTTTCAACTCTAAATTCTTTTAATCTTCTCTTAGCCTCTGTATTTTTTTTAGAAAAATAACCTTTCATTGACTTAGTTAATTTAGAATTTTTTATTTTACCGAAACCTAGTTGAACAGCTTTATAACCTCTCTTTTCTATATCAATGACATTAATTACTCGTGCTTTTTCCATTTTTAAAACAGTCACTGGAACTAATTGACCAGTTTTGTAAAACTCTCTAGTCATACCAATTTTTTTACCCAATAAAGCTATTTCTCTCATGATTAAATTTTTATCTCCACATCCACACCTGAAGCTAAGTCTAATTTCATTAATGCTTCTACTGTTTGTGGTGTTGGTTCTATTATATCTATTAATCTTTTATGTGTTCTAGACTCAAATTGCTCTCTACTTTTTTTATCTATATGTGGTGATCTTAAAACTGTGTATCTCTCTATTTTAGTTGGTAAAGGTATAGGACCTTTAATTGTTGCACCAGTTCTTTTTACAGTATTTACTATTTCTTCAGTTGATGCATCTAAAACTTTATTATCGTAGGCTCTCAATTTTATTCTAATATTTTGTTTTTCCATTTTAGCCTGCAATCTTTTTGGTTACTTCGTCTTGAACATTCTGGGGAACTTTTGAATAATGATCAAAAAACATTGAGTATTGTGCTCTTCCTTGTGACATAGATCTTAAACTGTTAATGTATCCGAACATATTTGCTAAAGGCACCATTGCAGTAATCACTGTTGCATTACCTCTTTGCTCTTGAGTGCTTATTTGGCCTCTTCTACTATTTAAATCACCAATAACATCACCCATATAATCTTCTGGGGTTACAACCTCAACTCTCATAACCGGTTCTAAGAGTTTTAAACCACCTTTTGTACAAGCTTCTTTAAAACAAGCCCTACTCGCTAATTCAAAAGCTAATACACTTGAGTCTACATCGTGGTGTAAACCATCAAGTATTGTTACTTTATAATCAATCATTGGAAAACCAGCTAAAATACCACCATCGGATACTGTCTCTATTCCTTTTTCAACACCAGGAATAAACTCCTTTGGTATAGCTCCCCCTTTTATTTTACTTTCAACCTCTCTACCTTTTCCAGCCTCCTGAGGCTCTACTAACAATTTAACTTTTGCAAATTGACCTGCACCACCACTTTGTTTTTTGTGTGTATATTCAACCTCAGAGGAATTTTCTATTGTTTCTCTATAAGCAACCTGTGGTGCACCTACGTTAGCTTCCACTTTAAACTCTCTTTTCATTCTATCGACAATTATATCTAAATGAAGTTCACCCATACCTTTTATAATTGTCTGACCCGACTCTTCATCTGATGTAACTCTAAATGAGGGATCTTCTTTAGCTAATCTGCCTAAAGCCTCACCCATTTTTTCTTGGTCTGCTTTTGTTTTTGGCTCAACAGCAATTTCGATTACTGGGTCAGGAAATTCCATAGGCTCTAAAAGCACTGCATTATCTTTGTCACACAAAGTATGACCTGTTATTGTATTTTTAAGACCAGCTAATGCTACTATATCTCCAGCATTTGCCTCTTTAATATCTTCTCTAGAATTTGCATGCATTAAAAGCATTCTTCCAACTCTTTCCTCTTTTTCTTTTGAGGAGTTATAAACAGCTGTACCTGTTTTAATAGTACCTGAATAAATCCTAATAAAAGTTAAAGATCCTACAAAAGGATCGTTAGCAACCTTAAATGCAAGAGCAGAAAATGGTGCGTTATCCTCGAATTTCATTTCCAGTTCATCTTCATTTCCTAGTTTAGTGCCTTTAATGGAACCAATATCAACAGGACTAGGTAAATAATTTACAACTGCATCTAATAAAGGTTGAACACCCTTATTTTTAAAAGCTGATCCAGTCATCACTGGAACAAAACTAAAATTTAATGTTCCCTTTCTAATGCATTTTATCAAATCTTCCTCTTTAATTTCCTCACCATTTAGGTAAGACTCCATTAGCTTTTCATCTTGTTCAACAGCTGCTTCAACCAATTCAGTTCTGTATTTTTGAGAAATTTCTTTTAGATCCTCTGGAATATCTTTATATTCCCACTCTGCACCAAGAGCTTCATTTTTCCAAACCTGAGCTTTCATTTTAACAAGATCAACAACACCTGTTAATGAGGCTTCAATACCAATTGGAACTTGTATGACTAATGGTTTTGCACCTAATCTCTCTTTAATCATATCAACACATCGAAAGAAATCAGCACCTGTTCTATCTAGTTTATTTACGAAACAAATTCTTGGTACTTTATATTTATCTGCTTGTCTCCAAACAGTCTCAGATTGTGGTTCAACTCCTGCAACACCATCAAAAACTGCTACAGCGCCATCTAAAACTTTTAATGATCTTTCAACCTCGATTGTAAAATCAACATGGCCAGGAGTATCAATAATGTTTATTCTATGATCTTGCCAAAAACATGTAGTCGCGGCTGATGTAATTGTTATACCTCTTTCTTGCTCTTGCTCCATCCAATCCATTGTTGCGGCACCATCATGCACTTCACCAATTTTATGACTCTTCCCAGTGTAATATAAAATTCTTTCAGTAGTAGTTGTTTTACCAGCATCAATATGCGCCATGATACCTATGTTTCTATATTTATCTAACGTATGTGTTCTAGCCATAATTTTTTACCATCTAAAATGTGCAAAAGCTTTATTCGACTCAGCCATTTTGTGAACATCCTCTTTTTTTTTTACTGCAGCGCCTTTTTTTTCATATGCATCATAAAGTTCATTAAAAATTTTATCTGACATGTGTTTATCTTTTCTTTTTCGCGCTGAATCTACAAGCCATCTGATTGCTAGAGCTTGTGCACGCTTACTCTTTACTTCCACCGGCACCTGGTAAGTTGCACCTCCAACTCTCCTTGATCTTACTTCTACTGTTGGCTTTATATTATTTATAGCCTCGTTAAAAATATTTATTGGTTCCTCTTTTGATTTTGTTTTAATCTTATCTATTGCATCATAAACTATTTTAGCAGCAGTTCCTCTTTTGCCATCATACATTATATTGTTTATTAATTTTGGAATAATTGTTGAATTAAACTTTGGATCAGGAACAACATTTTTTTTTGGTTGAGATTTTTTCCTAGACATAATTACTTACCTTTTTTGGTTCCATATAATGATCTTCTTTTTTTTCTGTTAGCGACCCCTTGTGTATCCAAGTTTCCTCTTAATATATGATATCTAACACCCGGCAAATCTTTTACTCTTCCACCTCTAATTAAAACGACAGAGTGTTCCTGAAGATTATGTCCTTCACCAGGAATGTATG
>CACJDV010000009.1 GCA_902592265.1 uncultured Pelagibacteraceae bacterium
TCCTGTTTATGAGCCAAATTATGAGGAAAATATTGAGAGACAAACTGCAATTTCATTTGAAGTTAAAGAGGGAGATTTTATTCAAGTGATTAGTCCAGCTGGAAGACAATGTTCTGATTTTGTGGCGTTCGACACAAAAAAACTTGATAAGAAGGTTGAAAAAGGTCTTGATTGGCAAACAACGAGAACTTTTATGGGAAATACTTTTCCAGGTCCTGGTTTATTTTCAAAATTTTACGACACCGATCATGAACCATTAGTTGAAGTCATAAGAGATACTGTCGGAAAACATGATACATTTAATCTAGCTTGTACCTCAAAATATTATGAAGACGCTGGCTATTTTGGTCATCCTAATTGCTCTGAAAACTTAAATAATGCAATGGCAAAATATGGTGTTCAGAAACAAAAAGGGTGGCAAGCTATCAATTTATTTTTCAATACTTCAGCAACAGGTTTAAATTCAGTAATTTCAGACGAGTCATATGCAAGACCTGGGGATTATGTAATGTTCAGAGCTTTAAAAGATTTAACAATTGGGACAACAGCTTGTCCTAGTGATATCGATGCGTGTAATTCGTGGAATCCAACAGATATTTTTGTTAGAACCTATGATAAAAAAAAAGAATTTTCAAAATCCTTTGCGTTTAGAATGAAAACCGACTCTGAAAAAAAGCTTACTAGAAACTCTGGCTTTCACGAAAAAACATCTAAGCTTACTAGAAATTTTATAGATGCTAGAGGTTTTTGGTTACCTAATGATTATACCAAGCATGGAGTTGTTGAGGAGTACAATGCTTGTAGAGAAAAAGCAGTTCTAATTGATTTATCTGCTTTAAGGAAATTTGAAATTATAGGTCCTGATGCTGAGGAATTGATGAATTACACATTGACTAGAAATATTAAAAAACTCGCTGTTGGCCAAGTTGTTTACTCTGCGATGTGTTATGAAAACGGAATGATGTTTGATGATGGTACATTATTGAGATTAAGTGAAACTGGTTTTAGATGGATTTGTGGAGATGAATATGCTGGTGAATGGCTTAAAGAAATAGCTAAAAAGAAAAACTTTAAGGTCAATGTAAAAAATTCAACAGATCAAATTAGTAACGTATCAATACAAGGCCCAAAAAGTAGAGAGATTTTAAAAAAAATAATTTTTACTCCACCAACACAACCATCTATAGATGAACTAGAGTGGTTCAGATTTACTATTTGTAGAATTGAAAACTTGCAAGGTATTCCATTGATTGTATCAAGAACAGGATATACTGGTGAACTTGGTTATGAAGTATGGTGTCATCCAAGTCATGCCTCTGAAGTTTGGGATAAACTTATGGAAGCTGGAAAAAATGAAGGCTTAATCCCAGCTGGATTTGCAGCCTTAGATAAGCTTAGAATTGAAGCTGGTTTAATTTTATTTGGTAATGAATTTGATGGTCAACAAGATCCTTTCGAGGCTGGAATAGGTTTTGCTGTTCCTCTAAAAACTAAAGAGGAAGATTTTATTGGTAAAGAGGTTTTGAGAGAAAGAAAAGCAAATCCTCAAAAAAAACTTGTGGGTTTAGAACTTATTGGTAAAGAGGCGGCTGGACATGGTGATTGCGTGCACATTGGGAGATCTCAAGTAGGTGTGGTAACTAGTGGTTGTTTATCTACGACTTTAAATAAAAACATAGCTTTATGTAGAATTGATGCTCAGTACTCAAGTGAAGGAACTGAAGTTGAGGTTGGTAAAATTGATGGTCATCAAAAAAGAATTACCGCAAAAGTAGTTGGATTTCCGCATTTCGATCCGAAGAAAACAAGAGTCAGATCCTGATGCCAAAATCAGCGAAGGATTTATTGGAATTTTGGGAAGATCAGATGAAACTTTCTCATACTTCTAGTAATTACTTTTTTAGAAAATCGCCTTCACATTATCATATGATGCTTTTAGTGATGCATGCGTATAAATATAAAGAAAATCTTACTGTTGAGGAACTTAAGACTAAACTATTTAAAACTTCACGTCCAAAGTCAGCTTTGATGATAAATGAGGCTTGTGAAAAAGGTTTTTTCTTTTTAGAGAAAACCTCAAATGATCAAAGAAAAAAGCACATTAAACCAAGTGAGAGTTTTATTAACGAGTTCAATAATTATATAGAGACACTAAAACATTTGAGTTTTTAATATTTATACAAGTTTTACTTATATTTTTTATATATATAAAAAACTATATATTTAAGTCGCACGAAAAATAAAGTTTGCATATGTCATTACCGACAAAAGCAAAAGTAGTTATAATCGGTGGGGGTATCCACGGTTTAAGCACTGCTTGGAAATTGTCTGAGACTTATAAAAATCCTGGTGACATTGTAGTCCTTGAAAAAAAAGACACTGCTGCTGGAGCAAGTGGAATTGCATGTGGAGTAGTTAGAAATAATTATTTTCAACCAGCAATGAGAGAATTGATGGCACACTCAGTCTCTGTTTGGGAAAGTGATCCAAAAGCATTTAAATATAATCCAGTTGGTTATTTACAAATATCACCTGAGGTTATGCATGAAGACGTGGCAAGTATTTATGAGCAACAAAAAGCAATTGGGTATGAATCTGATTTTATAGAAGGTGAAAAGGATTGCATGAAATACATGAAGGGAATGTTTGATGACTGGCAAGCTAAAGGCATAACTTCAATTCTTCATGAAAAAAAGGGCGGATACGCATTTAATAAAGACTCTATTAAAGCTTTAGAAAATAAATCTACTTCTAATGGTGTTCAAGTGATGAAAGGTGTGAAAGTTACAGGATTTAAAAGAGGAAGTAACAGTAAGGCGGTTACAGGAGTTGAAACAAATAAAGGCACAATCGATTGTGAACAAGTAGTAATTGGAGCAGGACCGTGGGCTAGAGATTTTTGGAATATGCTTGAACTTCCTAAAACAGCAAACATTAAAGGCAAAGATGGTAAAATGCATGTAACTGACATGTGGACTTATTGGATGCTACAAGAAGGAGTTATTGGTGTTGAACCAGATTACTTAAAAACAAAT
Source organism: uncultured Pelagibacteraceae bacterium (assembly GCA_902592265.1). Lineage (GTDB taxonomy): Bacteria > Pseudomonadota > Alphaproteobacteria > Pelagibacterales > Pelagibacteraceae > Pelagibacter. The sequence continues at coordinate 3,036 of CACJDV010000009.1, forward strand.
GATGGAAAACAGCCACCTGTGGTTCACGTAGACTCAACTGCACCGCTATATTCTGACAAAACAAAAAAATTAATTACAGATAAAATTTGGGGAATTTATTATAAACCTGATATTGAAGGTTTAGGAGTTCAAGGTGGAACATCTCCTTACATTGTTAAAAAACATTTTGATCAGGTAAATGTTGATCCTTATGGAATTGAATCTCCAGAATATCAAACTACTGATGCATTTAGTGATATGTGGTGCTCTGCTTTAGCTCATTGCCAAAAAAGATTTGAGGGAAAATCTGATTTATATAGAAAAGGTCCATCAGGTGGTCTTGGATGCATGACACCGGACTCATTTCCAATCTTTGATAGATTTTTTGAAAACGTATACATGATTGCTGATGCTAACCACGGATATAAAATGATTGGTGTTGGTGAACTTGTAGCCAAAGAAATTCTTGGTACCGAAAGTGATTTATTAAAACCGTTTAGATTCAACCGTTACGAGAAGGGTGAACTTCACCCTACATCGAACAGTCCGTTTCCTTGGAGTTAAACTCTTAGCCTAGACACTAATAAATTTTTCAGTTACGCTTGAATAAAATTATAATTCATTGAGGGGAAAAATGACGGATCTTGAAAAGCACGTAAACCGACCTGGTAGAGACAAACAAGTTAAAAAAGTTAGAGAAAAAATTAACGAACTAGGAATTACTTATATTTATTATCAATTTATTTCTGTTACAGGGAGAGTTGTAGGTAAAGGAATACCTGCAGATCATTGGGAAAGAACAGCAGAAAAAGGTTTTCAATTAGTATACGGAGCTACAGCAAACTTATTTTTAGATCGTCATAATAATTATATAGGTTATGGACCTGAAGCAATGGAATTAGTCGGAATCCCTGATCCAGAAACTTTCTGTCAATTACCATGGGACAAAAGAGTAGGAAGAGTTTTTGTAACATGTTTTAGAAACAGAGAAGAGAGAAATAATCCTGGTGGACATTTAACTTCTGACTGCAGAGGAAATTTAAGAATATTTATGGATGAATTCCAGAAAAAGCATGGTTTAGAATTAAGAGTTGGAACTGAACCTGAAATGATGTGGCTGACAAAAAATGAAGACGGTACTCCTACAGGAAAAGGGTTTTCAAAACCATTCTGTTACCACATTGATCAGTTTGAGTCATTGAGACCAGTATTCATGAAAGTAATTGAATACGCGAAAGCTATGGGTCTAGATATGATCCAAGGAGATCATGAAGATGCACCAGGACAATTAGAATTAAACTGGACATATGACAATGTTCTTCGAAATGCAGACAGACTATCGACTTATAGACAAATATGTGCTCAGGTTGCTAGAGAACACAATCTTATCGCATGTTTTATGACTAAACCATTTATGGGAGTTTCTGCAAGTGGTTGTCATACGAACATGTCTTTATGGAAAGGTGGAAAAATTAAAACAAATAAACTTGGACACAAATCTTTACCAGGAGTTGAAGAGGTTTTTGGTTATGTTGAAGGTGGAACTAATACATTTATGCCTGATACGAAAGATATGCAATTGCCAGGTAAAATTGGTTTACAATCAATTGCGGGTATTATGGAGCACCTTCCTGCTTTAACGGCCTTAGGATCTTCAACAGTAAATTCTTATAGAAGATTATGGGATCAAGGTTTTTGGGCACCTGTTTATGCAGACTGGGGTTATCAAAATAGAACTTGTGGATTAAGAGTATCCGCGCCAGGTAGATTTGAATACAGGTCTGTTGACTCAATGCATAATCCTTACTTGTTGGGTGCTGCATTATTAAAAGCTTGTGATCACGGAATAAGTAATAAAATGAAACCTGCAGATCCTGAGTCTAGAAATATTTATGAAGCTCAAAAAGCTGGTAAGGACGTGAAAAAACTTCCTTTAAGTTTAGGAGAGGCATTAGATAGATTGTCTGAGGATGAGGTAATTAAATCAGCAATGCCTGATGAAATGTATAAAGTTTTTCATTGGTATAAAAATGATGAATGGGAAAGATTTTTAGGAGCAACAACTCAATGGGATCTAGATACTTATCTAGATTGCTTACCATAAAAAATACGGAAAGAGGAAAAGTATATGTGCGGAATTGCGGGATTAATTCATAGAGGAAAATCCTCAAAAGTTGGTCATGAGCTTCAAGGTATGTTGCAAGCTCTGAAACATAGAGGAGAAGACTCTACAGGTTATGCTTTATACGGAGATACTGATGGAAAAAATTTTATCATGCGTTTTAAAGTCGGAGAAAACGTTGGTGAAGGTAGTACATCAGTTGCTGAAGATGTGTCCGTTTATGATAAAAGAAAAAAAATTGTTGATAGTTATCTTACTGAAATGGGTGCAAAAATTATCAAAGAGGAAAGAATACTCCCCTACTCATTAAGATATGAAATAGAATATAATAAAAAAGATTTATTAGAATTTTCACAAAAAATTGAGAGTATTCCAGGAGTAGAAATACTTTCAATGGGTAAATCATTAGAGGTAATTAAAGATCTTGGAAATGCTAAGATGGTTTGTGATAGATATAATTTAGATAAACTTGTTGGCACTCACGCAATAGGGCATGCACGAATGGCAACTGAGTCCGGTGTAGATATTAAATCTGCTCACCCGTTTTGGGGTTATCCGTTTAGTGATGTATCAGTTGTTCATAATGGTCAACTTACAAATTATTGGAATAATAGAAGAGCTTTAGAAAATAAAGGAATGAGATTTATGTCTGAATGTGACTCAGAACTTATTGCTGTTTATTTAGCAGAAAAAATGAGAGATGGGGCAACTTTAGAAGAAGGTATGAAAGAGTCTCTAACTGGATTAGATGGTGTCTTTACTTATTTTGTAGCTACAAAAGATTCCCTAGGTATGGCAAAAGATACTATGGCTGCTAAACCTCTAGTTTTGTATGAGTCTGATGATTTAGTAGCAATGGGTTCAGAGGAAATAGCAATTCGATCAATTTTACCACAAGAAATTGATACTTATGACCCGTTCGATGGAGAGGTAAAAGTATGGCAAATATAAAAAGTGTCTCAAAAAAAACTAAAGCCCAAGCTATGGGTATGCATACTGAAGTTTTAACAGGACGAACACAACAAAAATTCTTTAATCCTGATGAGGCAGAAAATTTCTATTATTTTGGAACTCATGATGTTGATTTTAACAAGAGAACTGACCTTGATGTAAAAGATATGACTGCTGCAGAAGCAAATAAAGAAATAGATAATTTGATGGGACAAGGTTATGGAACAATCGTAATTAAAAACCCTCAAGGAAAACATAGTTTAGGTGTTGGTATTTTAAATAAATTAAATTTAATTTTTGAAGGAAGTTTAGGATATTTTGGAATGGGTTCATGTGATGGTCCAATAGTTCGAATCAATGGAAGAGTTGGATGGTCTTGTGCAGAAAATTTGATGGCAGGTAAAGTTGTAATTGAGAAAAATGCTGGATCTTGTTTTGGAGCTGCTATTAGAGGTGGAGATTTAATCTGTAAAGGTAGTGTAGGTGCAAGAACAGGTATTGATATGAAAGGTGGCACAATAATTATAGGTGGTGATGCGGGTGCATTTACTGGATTTATGATGCAAAGAGGAAGAATCATTATCTTAGGAGATGTTGGTATAAATTTAGGTGATTCGATGTATGATGGGACAATTTTCGTAGGTGGAGAAATTGGTTCTTATGGTAGTGATGCTGTAGATGCCGAGTTGACTAAAAGTGATCAAGATTGGTTAAAGAGAAAATTGAAGGTTGCTGAGATCGGTGAAAATTTTGATGTAAGTAAAATGAAAAAAATTGTAGCGGGTAAAAAACTTTGGAATTACGATAACTTAGAACCTACTGAGAAAAAAGGAGCGATTTAATGGCTAAGAAAAAAAAGAGAAAAAATGGTAAATTAAAAACTAATGGTAACGTAGGTGGAAAAGCCGACGTACATTTAAGTTCTAACGGTGGCAGAAATAAAAGCTTATTAGGTCATAATGCTATTTTCACACCTGAAGTAATTGATGACATTCATATCAAGTCTCAGTTAGGAAGATACAGAATGCGTGGAATGGCATTAATGAAAAAAATTCCAACTTTTGATGATTTAGTTTTCTTACCGGGAACTCTTACTAGATTTGTAATCGAGGGTTACAGAGAAAAATGTGAAACTAAAACTGTAATTGGACCAAGATGTGAAAATCCAATTGAATTAGATATTCCAGTTTATATTACTGGTATGAGTTTTGGTGCTTTATCTTATGAAGCAAAAACTGCATTAGCAAGAGGAGCTACAATGGCAGGTAGTGCAACATGTTCAGGTGAAGGTGGAATGATACCTGATGAAAGAAGATATTCTGAAAAATGGTTTTATCAATGTATTCAATCAAGATATGGATTTAACCCACATCATGCTCAACTAGCTGATGGAATTGAAGTTTTTATTGGACAAGGACAAAAAGTTGGTATGGGTGGTCATTTAATGGGTCAAAAAGTAACTGACCAAGTTGCTGAAATGAGATCGCTACCTTCAGGTATTGATCAAAGATCTCCTGCAAGACATCCTGACTGGTTAGGTCCAGATGATTTAGCATTAAAAGTAGAGGAACTTAGACAACTAACAAAAAATAAAGTTCCAATTCAATTAAAATTAGGTGCTTCAAAAGTTTATGATGACGTTCGTATGGCTGCAAAATGTGATCCAGATTCAATTTATTTAGATGGTATGGAAGGATCTACAGGAGCAGGTCCACACATCGCTGCTGCTAACACTGGTATTCCTGGAATTGCGGCTATAAGAGAAGCAAGAAGAGCATTAGATGATGTAGGAAAAACTGGAAAAGTTACATTAATTTATGCTGGTGGTGTAAGAGATGGTGCTGATATGGCAAAAGCATTAGCTTTAGGTGCGGATGCAATAGCTATTGGTACAGGTTCTATGATTGCGCTTAACTGTAATAAGGATATTCCAGAAGCAAACTTCGAGAAAGAAATGGGTGTAAAAGCTGGTGAATGTTATCATTGTCATACTGGAAGATGCCCAGTAGGAGTTGCTACACAAGATCCAAAATTAAGAGCAAGATTAAATCCTGACGATGCAGCATTGAGAGTTTATAATTATTTACATTCAATGACACTTGAAGCCCAGTTATTAGCTAGAGCTTGTGGTAAAACAAATATACACTCCTTAGAACCTGAGGATTTAGCAGCACTTACTTCTGAAGCATCAGCTTTAGCAAAAGTTCCGCTAGCAGGTACTAATTATACTGTTGGAGTTGATAACTTTCATAAAATTTAAATGTAAAAATGGCTAAGAAAAAAAATAAAAAAAAAGCTTCTAGATCAGTAGTCGCTAAAGACCAGCAGCTAGGAAAGAAAAAAGAAACAGCTAGAGAAAAAATGATTGGTCAATCTATTGGCTATAGATATGACGTTAATCTTCTGCCAGATTATAAAAAAATGACACCATTCCTTAAAAAGTATGTAGAGGCTATGGGCTGGGATGATTTGAATTGGTTAGAAGATGTTCATATGGGTTATGAAGAAGGAAGACCAGCTGTATTTTGTAGAAATGCTAATGGTTGGGTTACAATTCCATCATCAATAAAATTACCCGATAACCAACAAGACAGAGATATGATAGCAAGAGAACTTTTAGTTAAATTTCAGATGTCACCAAAACATCCTCTTGTTGATTTGAAAAAAGCTTACCTTAAATTTTAGTTACACAATCTAAAGTTGATTATTTTTTAAAACCTATTGTCAATATTAGGTTTTGTTAAATTGTTTCAATTGTAACAACTTTCGAAATTTTATAGGATTTTATAAAACTAATATGGAGAGAGAATATGACTGATCAGTTAGGTGCTCTTACTACTATATTTACAGAATTTTACTACTGGATAACAGTGGTGCTGATGTTTTTAATTCACGTCGGTTTCTGTATGTATGAAGTTGGAGCTTCTCGATACAAACACCATCAACATACTCTTATGAAAAACACGATGCTGATACCTTTGGTGACAGTAACTTGGTTTTTATTTGGTTGGTGGATTTACTGGGCTTTCCCAACAGGACCGGGAATAGCACCCTCAATAATGAATGAAAGCACAGCATTAATCACTGATGAAACATTGTTTAGTGCTATGTGGCAAGTACCAACAAGTGATATAATGGCGGTTAATCTTGGAGATCACATTAATGGTGTTTTCTGGGCTGCCTTTTTATTATTTTCTTGGACTGCTGCCTCAATCGTCTCTGGAGCAATAATTGAAAGAATAACTACTTTTGCTTTTGGTATTTTAGCAATAGCAATTGGTTCAGTATTCTGGACAATTGATGCTGCTTGGGGATGGCACTTTGATGGTTGGATGTTAAAAATTTTAGGATACCATGATGCTTATGCATCAGGAGTAATTCACGCAATTGCGGGTGGATTTGCTTTAGGTGTGCTAATGGTTTTAGGTCCTAGAATTGGAAAGTTCTCATCGAGTGGTGAACCAAGAAATATTGGACCAAGAAATCCTTGGCTGGTAACAATTGGATTATTTCTAATTTATACTGGTTTCTGGGGATTCTATGCAGCATGTAACATACCAATATTTGATCTTGGCCCAGAGTACGGCATGGAAGGTATATCTTATTGGACGGCTACGAACATTTATGTAACACCAACTACACTTAGTGGTATTACTTTTAACTTCTTGATGTCTTTATCAGGAGGATTATTAGCTGGATACTGGATTGCAAAAGGTGATCCATTTTGGACTTACTCAAGTGGACTAGCAGGTATTATATGTGCTTCAGCTGGAAATGATTTATATCATCCAATTCAATCAATGATCATAGGTATGATCGGTGTTGTAATTTCTTACAAACTACATTATTTCGTTGAACGTAAGTTCAAAATTGATGATGCAGTAGGTGCTGTTGCAGTACACGGTTATGCAGGATTTATAGGTCTTGTAATTTGTGGTTTTGTTTTAAATGGTTATCCATCATCTGGTTACAGTGTTGGGGCTATGTGGGATGGAACTACTTATGCATCAATAAATCCTTTGGGTATGTTCTTAGGAGCAATAATTATGTTCTTTGTTCTAGGATTAATACCAGGCTATATCATTGCAAAAGTATTACACGGAATGGGTAAATTAAGAATTCCGCGTGAAGCTGAAATAGCTGGACTAGACTATGAAATGATGGAGACTGCTAAATCTGACGAAAAAGCAGTTGCATCAGCAACCAGGTAAAGGAGGAATAATATGGCGACAGTTACAAATTGGATTGATCACCTAAATAAACCAGCAGAGGAAGTTGCTGGTGCTATTTATCCTGGTGCTGGATCTAGTGAAGGACTATTAGTAATACTTGCTATAATTATATGGATTGGTTGGCATGTTTTGACTGCTAAATCTGAAAGTGATGAGCTTGAAAGATTAGCAAGAAAAAGACATGGTCCAAATGACCATAAAAGCAATATTACTGATTGGTAATTAAATCAAAAAATTTGGGCGCTACTGATTGAGTGGCGCCCTTTTTTTATTATATGTCAGAAAAGAACAAAAATAACGAAGAACTCAGACCAAGTAAAATGAGAGGTGTTGCTTTTCCAAAAGCAAAGTATGGTGCAATAATAGCGGTAATTATAATTATTGTTGTAAATTTGATTTTTTACAAAGAAACAATTTTGTCTTTTTTAAAATAACTATGTTAACTTAATCTATGCCAAAAAATTTGTTCAAAATTGCTAAAGAGAAAAAAATTAAATATTTTTTAATAAGTTTTGTTGATTTATTTGGAGTTCTTAGATCAAAACTAGTTCCAGCACATGCAATAAAAGAAATGCAAGAAACTGGTGCAGGGTTCGCTGGTTTTGCCGCTTGGCTGGATATGACACCTGCAGATTCGGATATGTTTGGTATTCCAGATCCAGATAGTTTAATTCAATTACCTTGGAATAAAGAAGTCGGTTGGCTTGCATCAGATCTTTGGATGAACGGGAAACCTGTAGATGCCTCTCCAAGAATAATGTTGAAAAAACAAATTAAAAAACTCTCAAAACAAGGATTGACTATGAAATCTGGCGTGGAGTGTGAATATTTTTTAATATCTCCTGATGGAAACTCCATTGCTGATCCAAGAGATACTCAATCAAAACCTTGTTATGATCAATCAGCTTTAATGAGAAGATATGATTTAATTAAAGAAATTTGTGACTGTATGATTGAAATGGGATGGGGTCCTTATCAAAATGATCACGAGGACGCTAATGGTCAATTTGAAATGAATTGGGATTACTCAGATTGTTTAAAGACAGCAGATAGACATACGTTTTTTAAGTACATGGTAAAAACTATTGCTGAGAAACATGATTTAAGAGCTACGTTTATGCCTAAACCATTTGAGAATTTAACAGGAAATGGTTGTCATGCCCATATTTCAGTTTGGGACGGAAAGAAAAATAAATTTTTGGACAAGTCTAATAACTTAGGTCTTAGTAAAATGGCATATAATTTTTTAGGTGGAGTAATAAAACATGCTTCATCTTTATCTGCTTTTTTCAATCCTACAATAAATAGTTACAGAAGAATTAATGCTCCACCAACAAAGTCAGGTGCATCATGGTCACCAAGTAGTATTTCTTACACTGGTAATAATAGAACTCATATGATTAGAATTCCTGATCCAGGAAGGTTTGAATTAAGATTAATGGATGGATCAGCTAACCCTTATTTACTTCAAGCAAGTGTTCTCGCAGCTGGAATTAATGGTATTAAAAACAAAATAGATCCTGGAAAACCTCTTGATTGTAATATGTATGAAGATTTTGAAAAATATCCAAATCTGCCAAAACTTCCTGATGAGCTAGATCAATCGCTAAAACAATTAAAACAAAATAAGGAGATGAATGAGGCTTTTGGTGTTAATGTAATTGATAGTTATGTGAAACTTAGAGGTACAGAAATAAAAGAATTTAACAATATAGAAAGATTTGATAAATCAAAACCTATAACCAAATGGGAAAGACAAAATACTCTAGATTGTTAAAGTGAAGAGCTTAAAAAATCTTAAAAGCTGGAAATATAAAAAATTATTAAAAAATAATCGTTATAATTTTAAAAGAAGCTATGTTTTAAAACATCTTCCCTCTGCATTAATTACTAATGCTTATAAATCAATTTCCAATTGGAAAAATTATAAAGCAACTCCTCTTTTATCACTTGATAAATTAAAGAAAAATTTAAGATTAAATAATATATTTTACAAGGATGAGTCTAAAAGATTTCATTTAAAATCATTCAAGGCTTTAGGGGGAGCATACGCGGTAGAGAGGATATCTAAGGGCAAAAAAAATATTATTATTTCATCAGCAACAGCTGGCAATCATGGTAGATCCGTTGCCTGGGGAGCAAAAAGATTAAATTTAAAATGTAAAATTTTTGTTAGTCAATATGTAAGCCAAACTAGAGTTCGTGAAATTGAGAAATTCGGTGCTGAGGTAATACGGGTTAAAGGAAATTATGAAAATTCGTTAGAGGAATGCAAAAAACTTTCAAAAAAATATAATTGGCAAATAGTTCAGGACGTCTCTACTAAAAACTATCAATATGTTCCCCAGCTTACAATGGCTGGATATTCTATTATGATAAAAGAAATATCTAAACAAACAAACCATTATATAACTCATATATTTGTTCAAGCTGGTGTTGGAGGATTAGCAGCAGGTGTAGTTGCTGGGGTAGCAAAATATTTTAAAAGAATTCCAAAAGTCATTGTTGTTGAACCTGATAGAGCTGATTGTGTTCTTCAAAGTGTCAAAGCAAACAAAATTAAAAAAATAAAAATAATAAAAGAAAGTATTATGGGCGGGATGTCATGTAATGAAATGTCACTTGTCCCATGGCAAATATTAAAAAAAACTTCCAACTATTGTGTGTCTGTTGGTGACAATAATGTTGCCAAAACAACAGCGATGCTAAAAGATAGAAAATTAAGTAAAAACTCAATTATAGGTGGTGAATGCGCAACTCCTGGAGTTATAGCTCTTATAGGTTTGGCGAACAATCCAAAAGCAAGAAAATCATTAAATTTGAATGAAGATTCTAACATTCTTGTCATTGGATGCGAAGGAAATGCAGATGTTAAACTTTACAAACAGCTGCTATCTAAAGGTAGAAAATAATATTTTTATGACAAAAAATGCAATCACTTGGATAAGAGAAGACTTTAGAATTGATCACAATCCTGCTCTCTCATATGCCACACAAAATCATGAAAATGTAACTGCACTATTTATTTATAATAAAACTGACTTTGATAATAAGAGAGAAGCGCAGAAATGGTGGTTGTTTAAATCTTTGGAAACATTCAAAGAAGAGTTATCTAAATACAAAATCAATCTTCAAATATTAGAAGGCGATGAACTTGATATATTTTCTAAAATTAAAAAAAAAGATAATGTTTCAATATATTGGAACAAAATTTACGAACCCGATGTGATTGCAAAAGGAAAAAAAATTAGAGATGTTTTCTTAAAAAATGAGGTTGAATTCAAATATTTTAAAGGAAATATTTTAAATGAATTTCAAGAAGTGACTAAAAATGATGGAACACCTTTTAAAGTATTTACTCCTTTCTGGAGAAATGCTGAACAAAAATATTTAGGTTTGCCACCCAGTAAAAATTATATTGTAAAGAAAAAAACGAAATTAATTTCTTTCTTCAAAAATTGTGTTGAACCAAAAAGTATTTTACCCAAAAAAAGTTGGTATAAAAAATTTGAAAATTATTGGAAAGTATCAGAAAATGAATCAAAAAAAGTTCTTAACAATTTAATTAATGAAAAGATTAAAGAATACGGTACAGCAAGAGATTTTCCATCTATAGAAGGCACATCAAAGTTATCTCCTTATATCAAACATGGACAAATGCATGTAAGCACTATTTGGAAAAAATGTAATGAAATTAAATCAAAAGGCATTGGTTATAGAAAATATATCAATGAACTAGGTTGGCGAGAGTTCTCTCATAGTTTGATTAATTATTTTCCCGAGTTTTTAAAGGGAAATTACAGAAAAGAATTTGATAAATTTCCTTGGGTAAAAAACGAAAAATTTTTGAAGGCATGGAAATCAGGAATGACCGGTTATCCGATTGTTGATGCTGGCATGAGAGAATTATATGAAACAGGTTGGATGCATAACAGAATAAGAATGGTAGTTGGTTCTTTTTTAGTGAAACATTTAAGAATTAATTGGACCGAAGGTGAAAAGCATTTTAGAAATTGTTTGCTTGATTTTAATAAAGCCAATAATGTAGCTCAGTGGCAATGGGTTGCAGGTTGTGGAGCAGATGCAGCTCCATACTTCAGGATTTTTAATCCTATTCTTCAAGGTGAAAAATTTGATAAAGAGGGAAAATATGTAAAAAAATGGATACCAGAATTAAGCAAAGTTCCTCAAAAATTTATTCACAAACCTTGGGAAATGGAAATGAAATATCAACAAGCAATCAATACAATCATAGGAAAAGATTATCCAAAACCGATAGTGATACATGAAGAAGCGAGAGCTTCTGCGCTTAAAGCCTTTCAAAGTTTAAAAAAAAATTAAACTTCTCCTAAAAAATGATGAATTATAGTTCTGGTCTGTGGGTTTAATCTGTGCTCAAACAAATAAATACCCTGCCAAGTTCCAAGTAATAATTCTCCATTTTCAACACTAAGAGAAATTTGATTATTAGTTAAGCTGGATTTTATGTGCGCAGGCATATCGTCTTTACCTTCAGTTGTATGAATATATAATTTGTTATCCATTGGTGCGATTTTATTAAAATAATTGATTAAGTCAGTTTGGACATCAGGGTCTGCATTTTCTTGTATAATTAAAGAGGCACTAGTGTGTTGAATGCTTAAATTAAGTATACCATTTTTAAATTTATTTTTCTTAATCCAATTGATTGTTTGATTAGTAAATTCGTATAATTTTTGCCCATTGGTATTGATTTTAAAATTATTGAATTTTTGTATCATAAATTAAAGCTTGAGGATGTTAGTTCATAAAGACGGCTGATTGTACGATTAAATGGTTCTTTTAACGATTGAGATGACGTCAATTCATCTAGATTTTTTTCAGCGGTGACTGCAACAGGTATTTTCTTATCATACACTATATCAATTAAAGTTATAAATCGGTGTTGTTGATTAGAATTTATATCATCAAACTTTGGTATTTTATCAATAACCATAAATTTAGAGACTTTAGTTATTTCGAGGTAATCCTCCGCTCCCAAGTTTTTGTCGCATAACTCATCAAAAGTAAATCTAACAACTCCTTCATAGAATTCTTTAATTAGAAATTCTCTTCCTTTAATATCAAGACTGCGAGTAGTTTTTTTTCTATCCTTTGAAATAATCCTAAAAAATTTATTCATTTTAAAATTACTTTCTTGGTTTAGCGGGAAGAAATATCTATCATTTTGGTTTTCTTTTGACTTTCTATAATCATCTTCAATAATAAGCTCGTGTTCGATAGCTTTTTTTTTCATGATCTCAATAAAAGGTTTAAACTGATCTCGTTGAAGACCATCCTTATATAATTCAGAAATTTGAATATTAGAGGTGATAATTATTTTTATATTCTCACTAAATATTTTATCAAACAATTTACCTAATATCATAGCATCTACTATATTGGTAACTTGAAACTCATCAAAATAAATTAACAAAGCCTTTGATTTTAAGTCTTTAACAAATAAATTAATAATATTTTCATCTCCCTTATTCTTGTTTTCATGAACAAAATCATGAAAATTTAACATAAACTCATTAAAGTGAAGTCTTAGTTTTTTTTCAGACATAAGACCATAAAAAAAATCTAAGATCATTGTTTTTCCAACACCAACACCTCCATGAAGATAAAAACCTTTTTTATAATTTTCTTTTTTAAAAAAATTGAATATTGAAGAGTGAAAATTTTTATTATAAAAATCTTGAAGTAATTTAATTGTCGTTATTTGGTTTTGATTAATTTCTAAATTTTTTGAATTACAAAATAATCTAAATTTTTCCACAAGATTTTTGGACATCAATTTTTTTTCGATTTAAAATCAATACCGTATTCTGATCTTGGACCTTTCCTTAAACCAAACGGACCAGAAATAAAAATTGTCATTGGTTTAGTTCCAGGCTCTAAATCTACTCTGTGATATGCATTAGCAGATCTAAATCCAATATAACCTGGTCTTCTCCAAAATTTTCCTTTCTTAGTTGTTTCCCAATAACCACCTCTAATCACTATAGTAATATATGGAAAAAGATGATTGTGTACTCCATCACCATGATCATCAGCTAACATTTCATGAATAAGTATATTAAATGGAAACCATTTTGGTCTATGTCTGAAAATTAAATAATATCTATTCATCCATGGTTTAGCTAAATCAAATCTAGGATGTGATGGCCCCCTATCTAAAACCACTTTTTTTCTTCCTAATCTATCTAATAATTTTAAAAACATTAGTTAAGTTTTATAATTGCGTTGTCTTTAACTAAATATAAATTTTTGTCCATTATAAATGGTCGTGATATTTTATCATTATCAACTTTTAAAGTTGAAATTGTTTTTCCTGATTTAATGTCAATTACTAATAATCTTCCAATATTTGTAGAAAGGTAAATATTTTTTGAGCCAACAATAAACCCTGTTGGTAATATTTCATCTCTTTTCTTTGGATTAAAATTTTTGAATATGTCTGTGATCTTAATGATATTGCCTGTAATTTTATCAATAATAATTAAATATCCTTCTATTGAGACTGAAATCAAAAAATTTCCTATTAAAGTCGGTCTTAAATTTGAATTAACTGTAGTTTCCCATCTAAAACCGCCTGTGTTTATGTCTATGGAAAAAAATTGATTATTATTATTAGAAAAAAATAAATTATTTTCATCCGCAATTATATCCGATGTTTCAAGAGAGAAAGATGACTCGTAAAGCTGACTTTTTTGGGTTGGTAATTGCCAAATTAAATCTCCATCATTAACATTTACTGCACTAATGTCTCCAAGGGAATTATTAAAATAAACTATATCTTTAACTATAACTATAGATAGTTTTTTTTGAGATCTAATTAAAGATTTTTCTGTTTGAAAACTCCAAAGCTCCTCACCATTTTTAAGTGAGAAACATCTTAAGGTGTTTGTGAAATCTATTATAAAAAATCTGTCCTTAAAAATCTTTATTTGTGAATTAAATGGAGCTGAATTACTTTTTGACCATACTAACTCGCCATTATTTAAATTAATCACATAATAATTTGCCAAATTATCAGCAACTACCAAAGACCTATCATTATTTGCAAATTGTAAAATTGGGTTTAATTTTTTTTCAGCTTTAGAATAATAATTTTTTTTCCAGATCAATTTAGAACGTTCATCAAATTGTAGAATTGTTCCCTTATTATCAAAAAAAATAATGTTGTTTTTATTGAAAGATATTACCGGCTCAAATTGATAGAAATTTTTTATTTTTGAAAACTTATATTTAGAAGATCTTTTTAATAACCCATCAAAATTTACTCTACCGTTGTTATTAGTTAGTTTATTTACTAAACTGGCTTTAGTAAATTTTGAACCTAAATTTAAATTTACATTAGTATTGAATTCTTGAATTAAAGTTTTTTCATCATCAAAAATTTTTTCAAACCTTTTTTCCTCTAATTCCTCTAGCGTGTCTGAAGTCCAAAATCTAGAATTTTTGTTTAAAGAACATGCTGACAAAAATAAAGTAATCAGTAATAGATTAAAAATTTTATTCACTAAAATCTCTATTAAGTCTTTTTTGAGACTCTAATTTAATCTCTTTGTTCGCATTTTCTAAGCTAATAATTTGATTAAAAAATTCCTTTGATTTTTGCTTTTCATTTTTTGAATAAAAATATTCCGCCATCAAGTATAATGCGTGCGATTTCCAAATACTCTCTGAATTTATTAAAGGTTTTAAAATATTTAAAAGATCACTCTCATTAATATTATCAGCATTATAAAGCGCTTTTTTGTAAATATTTAGATTCTTTATTTCCTTATCCAATGAAGTTTCGTAAATAATAACATCAAATAATTCATTGATTTTGTTTTTTTCATTAATTAATTCATTATCTATTATGAAATACAAAGATAATGGTGAATAAGTTGAATTTTTTTTATTAATTATTTGTATTAAATCTTTAGCTGTTTTTTCCTTATTACTCTCAGAATAGTTTATAGTTATTGTATTAAAAGTGTCTGAAATCTTTATTTTTTTTCTATCTTGATATTCCCCAAAAGCAAAATAACCAATTAAAAGTATAACGATAACACCTAAAACTGAAATTATTTTTTTTTTATTTTGGATAAAAAAATTTTTTATTTTTTCATTTCTCGTGTTTGTATTTATTATTGATATATCTTCATCCATATTTAAATCATATTTCTTAAAACATATTGAAGTATTCCACCATTTTTATAATATTCCAATTCATTTTTAGTATCAATTCTGCACAGGGTATCTATTATTTTTACATCACCCGATGCATATTTAATCTCAACTTTTACTTTGTCAGAGGGATTAATTCCCTTTTCAATATCTACTACACTAATCAATTCAGAACCTAATAAATTAAGATTTTTTCTGTTCATATTTTCTGTAAATTGCAATGGCAATATTCCCATCCCAATTAAATTAGATCTGTGTATTCTCTCAAAACTTTCTGCAATTACTACCTTAACACCCAATAATTTAGTTCCCTTTGCAGCCCAATCACGAGAGGAGCCTGTTCCATATTCTTTACCACCAATTACAACTAAGTCAGTTCCTCTTTTTTTATACTCCACTACTGCATCATAAACTGACATAACTTTTTCCTCAGGATATAATTTTGTAAAACCACCTTCAGTCCCTGGGGCCATTTCATTTTTAATTCTTATATTCGCAAATGTGCCTCTCATCATTACTTCGTGATTTCCACGTCTTGAACCATATGAATTATAATCCTTAGGAAGAATTTGATAATTCATAAAATATTCTCCTGTTGGGCTATCTTTTTGAATATTACCAGCAGGAGAAATATGATCTGTAGTAACCATATCTCCCAATATCAATAATGGTCTTGCATTTTTAATCTCTTTAAACCCCTCTGGCTCGTCGCTAAGATTTTCAAAAAATGGAGGTTTTTTTACATAAGTGGAATTTTCATCCCAATTATAAATACTACTTTTTTCTGTTTTTATTTCTTGCCATTGTTTTGGTCCATCTGAAACATTTGAATATCGTTTAACAAACATATCTGCATTAAGAGAGATCTTCAATGTATCCTCTATTTCTTTATTTGAAGGCCAAATATCTTTTAAAAAAATATCTTTGCCGTTTTTATCTTTACCAAATGAGTCTTTAATTAAATCAAATTCCATATGACCTGCAAGAGCGTAAGCTACAACAAGCGGTGGAGAAGCTAGATAATTTGCTTTAATGTGAGGTGAAATTCTCCCCTCAAAGTTTCTATTACCTGATAAAACAGAGACTGCATATAAATTTTCTTTTTGAATAGCATCAACTATATTTTCTGCTAACGGACCTGAATTCCCAATACAAGTTGTACAACCATAACCAACTAAATTAAATCCCAGTTGATCTAAGTAAGTATTAAGACCTGCTTTCTCTAAATAATCTGTTACTACTTGGGACCCAGGAGCTAAAGATGTTTTAACCCATGGTTTAACATTCAATCCTAATTCAATAGCTTTTTTTGCAAGTAGTCCTGCACCAATTAGAACATTTGGATTAGAAGTGTTCGTGCATGATGTAATTGCTGCAATAAGTATTGAACCATCTTTAATTTCATAATCTGAATCCTTTACCTTAGAAATTTTATAATCATTTTTATCTGTAGCTTCTTTAAAGACTTTTTTAAAATTGTTTGATGCATCAGTTAAAAGAACTTTATCTTGTGGTCTTTTAGGGCCTGAAATTGTTGGAACTACAGTGGACATATCTAAAGAGATTTTATCAGTAAATTCAATTTCATCACTTGCCCACAAACCTTGCTCCTTCGCATACTTTTCAACAATCGCGACTGTTTCTTTATCTCTTCCAGAAAATTCTAAATATTTTAAAGTTTCTTCATCTATTGGAAAGAATCCACATGTAGCTCCATACTCAGGGGCCATATTAGCAATTGTTGCTCTATCTGCTAAAGTTAAATTTTTTAATCCCTCACCATAAAATTCAACGAATTTCCCAACTACTCCTTTATCTCTTAGCATTTTAACAACTGTTAAAACTAAGTCTGTAGCAGTTGTGCCCTCTGGCATTTTTTTTTTTACTTCAAATCCAATGACTTCAGGGATTAACATTGAAATAGGTTGCCCTAACATGCCTGCTTCAGCTTCAATTCCACCAACACCCCATCCTAAAACTGATAAACCATTGACCATGGTTGTATGACTGTCTGTTCCAACAAGAGTATCAGGGAACAAATATTTATCTCCTTTGAATTCCTCTGACCAAACTACTTTTGATAAATACTCTAAATTAACTTGGTGACAGATACCAGTTCCTGGAGGAACAATTCTAAAATTGTCAAAAGCGCTTTGACCCCATTTTAAAAAGGAATATCTTTCACCATTTCTTTTAAATTCAATATCTACATTCTTTTCAAATGAATCTTTTTTGGCTGATTGATCAACTTGAACAGAGTGATCAATAACTAAATCAACCGCAGATAAAGGGTTAATTGTATTTGGATCTTTATTTTTTTCTTTTACAGCTTCTCTCATAGCAGCCAAATCAGCTACTGCTGGTATCCCTGTATAATCTTGGAGCAAAACTCTAGCTGGTCTGTAAGCTATTTCAGTTTTTGATTTTTTTGTCTCAAGCCAGTTTTTGACTGCTTCTATTTGTTTTTTATTAACTGATAAATCATCCTCATATCTAAGAAGATTTTCCAATAAAACTTTTAATGATTTTGGTAATTTTGAAATGCCTTCTAAACCATTTAATTCAGCTTTTTTTAATGAATAATATTTATAATTTTTACCATTAACCTCTATGTCAGATAAAGATTTGTAAGAATTTTTATTTCCTGGTTTCATATCTTATATATAAAATGTAATTATGCTCAAAAGAAGAAGCACTGACATAACATAATTAAAGTATTTAATAAATTTCTCATTTGTCGCAAATTTTCTAAGATATTTACCAACAAATGTCCAAAAGGTAATGCTTGATAAAGATACTATAAAGGCAAATAAAACAACTTGAGTCGCATAATTAAGATAATTTTCTCCATATTCAACATAAGTGGAAACTATGATAATTCCAATCAAAACACCTTTTGGATTTAAAAATTGAAAAATAAAAGTATCTAAAAAAGAAATTGGATTTTCGTTTTTGTCCTCATTAGATGGTTTTGAGAAACTAATTTTATAGGCTAGGTAAACTAAAAATAAACTTCCCAGATATTTTAAAATAGTTTGAATAATCGGAAATAGTTTAAAAACATTTACTAAACCAATTGTCAAAGCAAATACCACTGAAGTAAATCCAAATGTAACTCCAAAAATATGAGGGATTGTTTTTCTTATTCCAAAATTAAAACCAGAGTAAGATGCGACCACGTTATTTGGTCCTGGTGTATAAGCAGCTACAATCCAAAATAGTGCCATAGATAAAAATTCAGGATGCATATTTATGCTATAGGTAAACCATTCTCTGCTTTTTGTGAGGGATGTACTAATGTTACCTTTCCTTCAGAGTCTATCGAGCCTAAAAGTAAAAATTGAGATTTTACACCTGCAATATTTTTTTCTGGAAAATTACAAACACCAATCACTTGTTTACCAACTAAATTTTCCTCATTATAAAAATGAGTAATTTGGGCAGAAGATGTTTTAACACCTATTTCTTTTCCAAAATCAACTTCAACAACTAAAGATGGTTTTCTAGCTTTTTCATTTTTTTTGACTGAAAGTACTGTCCCAAGTCTAATGTCTATTTTGTCAAATATGTCGTAAGTAATTTGTTCTTTCATAAATGAGATATTTATATTAATTATTACTAATGAGTACAGAAGTAAATTTAGATAAATTATACGAAAATTCTATTAAGATTTTATCTGATTTAATCGGATTTAAAACTATTTCTGGAGATGATAACAGTGATTTAATTAATTATTGTGAAAAATATCTAAATGATTTAGGTGCAACTTCATTTAAAACATATGATGATGAAAAAAAAAGAGTAAATCTATTTGCAACAATAAAAGCAAAAAAGTCAAATGGAGTTAAATCAATAATTTTATCTGGTCATACTGATACAGTCCCTGTTTCAAAGAGTTGGAGTACAGACCCGTTTAAAGCAACAATTAAAGAAGATAAACTTTATGGAAGAGGTTCCTGTGATATGAAGGGATTTATTGCATGTACCTTAGCGTTTGCTCCAGTTTTTTCTAAAGTTGATTTAAATAGAGATATTCATTTTTCTTTTACTTTTGATGAAGAAACAGCATGCTTGGGTGCTCCAATATTAATTAAAGAACTTAAAAAAAGAAAAATTCAGGATGGAATTTGTATTGTGGGTGAGCCTACAAAAATGAAAATCATAGATGCACATAAAGGTTGTTATGAATATACTACTTATTTTGAGGGATTAGCTGGACATAGCTCAATGCCACATAAAGGTGTTAGTGCTGTTGAATTTGCATCAAAATATGCAAATAAGTTAATCGAGCTTAGGGAAGAATTAAAAAAAAGAGCTCCTAAGGACTCAATTTTTGACCCTCCTTTTTCAACATTACAAGTTGGAGGAATATTCGGAGGTATAGCTCACAATGTAATAGCTGACAAATGTCGAGTTGAATGGGAGACAAGACCAGTTGTCAAAGAAGATGGTGTCTTTTTAAATCAACAAATAGATAAATTTGCAAATGAAGTTTTATTACCAGAAATGAAAAAAGTTTTTCCTAATTCAAAAATAACGAAGGAAATAATAGGTGAAGTTACAGGTTTCGATCGTGTAGATAATTCAGAAGCGTGTGAATTAGTCTCAAGTTTGACCGGTGATAATTCTAGAGAAGTTGTATCCTTTGGAACTGAAGCGGGGTTATTTCAAGAAATTGGTATTAGTACAGTTGTTTGTGGCCCAGGTTCTATTGAACAAGCTCATAAAGTCGATGAGTTCATTGAACTTAATGAACTTAAAAAATGTTTAAAATTTCTTGAAGGAATTAAGAAAAAATCTACTCTTAATTAACTCCACCCACCTACAGATTTAACCTCTAGAAACTCTTCTAGACCATGTTCACCAGCCTCTCTACCAATCCCTGAATGTTTAAATCCACCAAAAGGCGCATCAACAGCAATACCAGCACCATTAACATCAACCATCCCCGATCTAAGTTTTCTAGCAACTCTCTTTACTTTTTCTTTATCTTTGGTTTGAATGTAGTTTGTTAATCCGTAGGGAGTGTCGTTTGCAATTTCAATAGCTTCTTCCTCCGTTTCAAAGGGCATTACAGATAAAACTGGGCCAAATATTTCTGTTCTTGCTATTTCCATTTTGTTATTAACATCAGCAAATACAGTAGGTTTTACAAAATAACCTTTTTCTAATCCATCAGGTTTGCCTGGGCCTCCAGCTACTAATTTAGCTCCCTCATCAATACCCTTCTTAATTAATGTTTGTATCTTGTTGTATTGAGTTTCAGAAATAACTGGGCCTATATGCTCTCCCTCTTTTTTTGGATCACCGACCTCAAAATTTTCTGTATACTTCTTTAATCTTTCCACAGCATCATTATACATTGATTTTTCAACTAGCATTCTTGTAGGCGCATTACATGACTGACCTGAGTTTCTGAAACATCTCAAAGCACCTCTTTCTATTGCATCTGGATCAGCATCTTTAAATATTATATTTGCACCTTTACCACCAAGTTCTAAACTTACTCTTTTAAAATCTTTCGCAGCATTTTGGGAAATTAATGCTCCTGCTCTAGTTGATCCGGTAAATGAAATCATATTAACGTCAGGATGACTTGTTAATGCATCGCCAGTTGTTGCTCCATCACCATTAACTAAATTAAATACACCTGCTGGAATTTTAGTCTCATCAATAAGCTCAGCTAATATCATTGATGATAATGGAGCTAGTTCAGATGGTTTTAAAACCATAGTGCAGCCAGACGCTATTGCAGGCATTACTTTTAAACAAACCTGATTCATTGGCCAATTCCATGGTGTGATTAATGCACATACGCCTTTTGGTTCATAAATAAGTCTTTGGTTGGGTGCATGTTCTCCTAATGGTTTTTCAAATTCAAAATTTTTTAAATATTTTATAAATGATTTTAAGTGAGCTGCACCTGTACCAGCTTGAAGTTTTGTTGCAAAATCTTTTGGCGCTCCCATCTCTATCGTAATCGCATTTGCAATATCTGCCCATCTTTTCTTATAATTTTCATAAAGTTTTTCTAATAATTTTATTCTCTCCTCTTTTGATGAAAATGCCCAAGAACTGTAAGCTTTTTTGGCTGCATTCACAGCATCATTTACATCATCTTTATTACCCAATGTTATGACAGCACAATTTTCTTCAGTTGCAGGATCAATTACTTTGATTTCTTCTTTACTTTTTGGTGTTACCCATTTGCCATTAATATAAAAATTTTTTTTATTTTCCATTAAAGATTCCTAACCTTTCTTTACTTTTTTGCAAATAGATTTGTTAACTCATAAACTATAGTAGCAGCTGCAAGTGATGTTACCTCAGCATGATCATAAGCAGGTGATACCTCAACAACATCTGCAGAGATTAAATTCATACCAGACAAGCCTCTAATAACATTAACCATTTCTCTAGTGGTCATTCCAGCTATTTCGGGTGTACCAGTTCCAGGTGCAAAAGCAGGATCTAAAACATCAATATCAATTGATAAATATAATGGATTATCTCCTACTCTTTTTTTTATTCTTTCAGCAATTTTATCAGTGCCTTCAGTTTGAAACTCATCACAATGAATTATCTTAAATCCAAAACTTTCATCATTTTTAAGATCTTCTCTGCTATACAATGGACCTCTAATACCAACATGCATTGAAGCATCATCCATGAATAAATTTTCTTCACGTGCTCTTCTAAAAGGTGTTCCATGTGTATAAGGCGCACCAAAATAAGTGTCCCAAGTATCAAGATGAGCATCGAAATGAACTAATGCAACTGGACCATTATTAATTTTATTTACTGCTTTTAATAAAGGAAACGCAATTGTATGGTCTCCACCTAAACTAATTATACCACCAGTTTTTTTAAGAAGATCCAATGCTCCTTCCTCAATTTGCTTGATTGCTTCATCTATATTAAATGGGTTACAAGTAATATCACCAGCATCAGCAACTTGTTGAACTTTAAAAGGCTCAACATCATAATTTGGATGATAATTTGTTCTCAAATGTCTTGAAGCTTGTCTAATACTTTGTGGACCAAATCTTGCTCCAGGTCTGTAACTCGTGCCTGCATCAAATGGTATCCCCACAATTGCAACATCACAATACTCAACATCTCTTAATTCTGGTAGTCTAGCAAAAGTTGATGGGCCAGCAAATCTTGGAACCTTTGTACCACTTACTGGTTGAATGGGTTCTTTGCTTCTTTTTTTTTTCATCACAAAAACTCTATCACATTCTAACAAATTGGAATATCTTCATTAATACTAATTATGAAATTATTAAAGCTCATTTTATTGTATTTATTTTTAGTTTATCCAACCCAAGCAGATACAATTTACGAATTAATAAAAATTCCAAACCTGGAGATTTATAATCTTAAAACTGAAAACAAATTAAGATACTTGAATGCAAAACAAGCATTTACAATAGGTATTGATAATAATATCAATTGTTTTAAATCATCAAAGCAAGACCTAGATAAAAAATATAAGATTATTGAAAAAAATCTTAATAGATATTCTCAGAACTTTTTAAAAAAAATAAATTTAAAATACATTGTTATGTGTGAAGACTTATCAATCTCAGGTATCAATACTGCTGGGATACCTGATAATATAATGAAAACTTTAATTGTAGATATAAAATTTAACGATAGATATTTTGAAAGAGTGTTACATCACGAAGTGTTCCACATAATAAATGATAGTTTCAAAGATATATTTAATGAACAAATTTGGTCTAGTTTTAATCCTAAAGAGTTCAATTATGCAGAATGTTCGACATGCACTAAAAAAATAGGATTAGAAACATATTCTAAAACAACTGGTTTTATTACTGAATACTCGCAATCCACCGCATCTGAGGATATGGCTGAGGTATTTTCTCATTTAATGTATGGAAATTTACCTGAGACCGTAGATCCTATTCTTAAAAAAAAGATAGAATTCATCAAAAAGGGACTCTTAAAAATTGATGAAAGTTTTATTTTATGATTGAAAAGATAAAAGCATCAAAATCTGAAAAAATAATATTTATATTCGTTGTAATTTTAGGTTTATTTTCAATTACTTCTTTTGTTTTACTAAAAGATAAATGTTTGTTTGTTAAGAGTTATGATCCAAATAAAATTAATTTTGAAAATCCAAATAACATAGCAGTTCTAAACGTTGAATGTGGAAATGTAATTATAGAATTATATCCAGATATATCTCCAAATGGAGTAGAGAGATTTAAGACATTGATTAAATCTAATGCCTATGATGATGTAGCATTTCATAGGGTCATTAAAGATAAACTTGTACAAGCTGGTGATGTAGAATTTGGAAAAAAAGGAAACATTGATTATGGAAAAATTGGAACTGGAAAATCTGGTTTAGGTACAATCAAATCTGAAGTTGATAAGGATTTTAATTATACCAAAGGAAGTGTAGGATTAGCTCGATCTTTAAAATATGATACTGAAGACAGCCAATTTTTTATAATTCTTCAGGATGAACCTTTGTATGAAGGAGAATACACACCAATAGGAAAAGTAATATTTGGCTTAGAAGCTTTAAAAAAAATTAAACACTTAAATAAATCTGAATATGTTTTAAGGCCTGACTTTATTAACACTCTTAGATTATTTAATTAACTAAAGGTTTACCAGTAGCAAGAGTATGTTTAATTCTGTCTTGAGTTTGTTTAGTTTCGATTAATCTCATAAAAGCATCAAGTTCCAATTTAAACAAATCGTCTTCTGTAATAGTTTTATCTTTTGTAGTTTCACCACCACTTAAAACGTGAGCTAATTCTTTTGCTACAGTCAAACCATGATCTAATATAACTTTATCATTGTAAAGTTTTTCTAAAATTTTGTTCATATCATCAATAACTGATTTACCAGGTAAATTAAATGTAAGCTCATTTGGTGCTTTAAAGTCCTTGTTTTCATTTAAGATTTTTTTTGACACCTCAAGCAAACTATTTCTATTCATAATTCTTTTATTTTCAGGTAATAAGTATTTCAAAGGCTCTGCCTCAACTGGAGACGTAGCTGTTCTACCATAGCCAATTATATCAAATACTTTTAAAGGTGCATATTTTGGATCCTTCTTAGCCTCTTCAGTATTTAACCATCTAGCTAGCATTTCTTTACATCCGCCTCCAGCTGGAATTAATCCAACAATAGTTTCTACTAATCCGATTACAATATTTGTATGTGAGGCTACGAAATTACTTTGTACTAAAACTTCAAAACCTCCACCCAAAGTTAAACCTGATGGAGCAGATATTACCGGGTATTTAGAATACTTTAGATGTTTGCAAGTTTCTTGAAAATATTTAATAAATTTTTCTATCGATTTAAAATCATTTTTATTTGCAAATTCCATTGTATAAGTCAGGTTAACACCAGCAGAAAATTGCATACTCTCATTAATTATTATTAAAGGTTTATCAGTTGCTTTCTTAAGTGCATCCATTGAGTCATAATCGAGTGCATTAGCTTTAGTCGTAAACTCAACAATATTAAAATCATTAAATCTATAAATTGCAGCTGAACTATTGCCATCAACACTAGAGGCAGTTTTCTTGATCTTACCTAAAGTTTCAATTGATGTATATTTTTGCCTTTCACCATAAAAATTTTCATCTTTAGAATTCGACAAATTTTCTAAAAAGTTATTAGCTTTATATTCATCAACTTTATCGAAGAAATTTTTAACACCAATTTCTTCTAACATCTCAAAAGGTCCTTTCGCCCAGTTAAATCCAAGTCTCATTGCCTCGTCTATGTCATTAAATTCTTTGGTAATCCCAGGTACTAGAGATGAAGCATATTTTATTATCTTGGATAGTACTGACCAAGCATAGTCTCCATACTTATCTTTTCTATTGATTAGAGCCTTTAAATCTACTTTATCAGACTTAATATCTATTTTTTGACTTGTTGAATACTCACCAGTTTCAAGATTAATAGCTTCCATAATTTTTCCACTATCTGTCTTCTTCATTCTGTAGAAACCACCTTTGCCTTTTCTGCCAGTATATCCAGTTTCGATTAATTTTTTAACTAAAGGAATTTCTTTAGCAACCTCATGGAACTCATCAGATTTTGGAAGTTCTTTGATAAAACTTTTTAAAACATCTGCCATTAAATCTATTCCAATCAAATCATATAATCCAAAAACACCTGTTTTAGGTATACCCATAGGTCTTCCAAAGATTGCATCTGCTTCCTCCACAGAAAGTTTCATCTTAAATGCTTCAGTCATTGCAATTTGCATTGCATACACACCTACCCTATTTCCTAAAAAACCAGGGGTATCATTACAAACAATTGCTCCTTTACCTAACTCAACTTCACAAAATTCTTTTAATTGATTGATTTTATTTAGATCATTGTCTTCATTCTTAACTATTTCTAAAAGACCCATGTATCTAACAGGATTAAAAAAATGAGTGATGCAAAAATCTTTTTTTTGATCTTTATTTAAATTTTGAGATAAAACTTTGATTGGGATTGAAGAAGTATTTGAGGAAACTATTGCTCCATCTTTCCTACTTTTAAAAATTTTATCATAAATTTGATGTTTAATATCAATTCTCTCAACCACTGCCTCGACAATCCAATCAGCATTTTTGACCACATCAAAATCATCAGAAATATTCCCAACTTTAATATTATCAATTTTGGTTTTATCAATTAATAAAGGTGGTCTTGATTTGTGAATTCGTTCTCTAGCATTTTGACTTATTTCAGTTTTTAAATCTAAAAGTGTGACAGGGATATTGGCATTACATAGATGAGCAGCTATACCACTACCCATTGTACCTGATCCAATAACTACTACATTCTTAATTTTCATTTGATTATTTTACTATCGATTAATCCCTCTAAGCCTCTCTGATCGTCTTCTTAAAAGCTCAGCGGTTACTAGTATTAATGTTGATAGTATAATTAAACAAGTCGCAACTGCTAGAATTGTTGGACTTAATTGTTCTCTTAAACCTGTCCACATTTGAATTGGAATAGTTGTATTTTCTAATCCTGCTAAAAATAAAACAACAACAACTTCATCAAATGAAGTCACAAAAGCAAATAATCCACCTGAAATAACTCCTGGTAATATTAGTGGCAACGTAATTTTCATAAAAGTATTTACTGGATCACTACCTAAACTTGCAGCAGCTCTAGTTACACTGTGATCAAATCCTGAGAGTGTAGCAGTAACCGTAATAACAACAAAAGGTGTTCCTAAAATAATATGGGCAAGAACAATACCTGTATGGGTTGCTGCCAAACCAGCTTTTGCCATAAAGAAAAATATTGCAACACCTGAAATAATTAAAGGTACGATCATAGGAGAAATTAAAACAGCCATTATCAAACCTTTGTAAGGCATGTGCCTACTACTTAAACCTAAAGCAGCAACTGTTCCTAGTATTACTGAACCTATTGTTGCAAAAATTGCGATAATAAAACTATTCTTAGCAGCTAATCCCCAAGGATTTTTAGTTCCATAAATCATATCTTTATACCATCTCAAAGAAAAAGCATCTGGATCAAGCCTTTTCATCCCATCAGAGAAACTTAAAAATTCTTCTGCGTTAAAAGATAATGGAAAGATTACAAATAAAGGGGCAATTAGAAAAAAGAAAACAGCGGCACAAATTGTTAGATAAATATAATGCCAAATTCTATAATGTGGTTCAGTATATTTTGGTAATGCCATCCTAATTATCCTAATTTAATGTTATCAATTCCAACTATTTTGTTATAAAGCCAATAAATCACCAGTACTCCACTAAGCAGCATTAGTCCCATTGCAGATGCAAAACTCCAGTCAAGAGTACTTTTCATATGAAAGGCGATCTGGTTACTGATTAAAGTCCCAGATGCACCACCAACTAAGGCTGGTGTAATGTAATAACCAATCGCCAAAATGAACACTAATAAGCAACCTGCACCAATTCCAGGAATTGTTAGTGGGAAATAAACTTTCCAAAATGCTACAAACGGTGTACCGCCTAACGATTTTCCAGCTCTCATTAAGCTTGGTGAGATAGTTTTCATTACACTGTATAGCGGAAGCACCATAAATGGCAGCAAAATTTGTGTCATTGCCACATAACTTCCTGTCTTGTTGTACATCATCTCAGGCCTATTATCGTCAGCTACTAATCCTATTCCAACAAAGAAATCATTTACGATACCTTGTTGTTGTAACAAAATCATCCAGCTGGCAGTTCTTACAAGTAATGAAGTCCAGAACGGCAACAGTACGCAGATCATTAATAAGTTACTATATTTCATTGGCAGAGTAGCTAACAAATGAGCTATTGGATAAGCCATCAAAAAACAAAAGACCGTCACAAAGAATGCAATCTCCAGAGTTCTTAACCATAATACTCTGTGAATTCTCCTATCTTCTTCAACGCTTACTATTTTCCCTTCCTCATTTACATACATATCCATTCCTTTTAAATATTTTTGACCTGTAAATTCAGGGGCTCTTCTTTGGATTGCTCTCCAGTACTCAACATCAGCCCATCTTTTATGTACTGACATTATTTGTTCTTTATAATTTCCCTCTTCAAATGATTTTGATTTTCTTCTTAACTTTTTAATAATACTTTTAAATCCATTTTTCGTATAATTTAACTGTGTAGATAATTTACCTTCACGTTTATCTTCAACTAGTTTTATAAAGTCCTCATGAAATGCTGCAAAAACTTCCTCATCTGGCAACTCTTGACCATCCCAGTTTTCCATTGCTTTAAATGTTTTGGGTAACATTTGTGTTACCATTTTATCATCAACACTTCTGAACAACATGTCACCTATTGGAAAAACATAAGTGATAATTAAAAAAAATAATAAAGGAGCAACGAGCAAGAAAGCTTTGATCTTATTCTTTTTTTCCGCTTTTTTTAGACTAACCTCTAAGGGTATTCCGTCTGTAGTTAAGATTTGTTTTGTTTCTGAGCTCATAAATAAAAAGGGCGGTTATAAATAACCGCCCTTAAATTATAATATATAATTTAGTTCTTTAAAACTTAAATTATAGACCAGCTTTCATAGCTTCCCATTTTTCACCAAGCTCTGTTCCGTTATCAGCCCAGAAAATTGGATCTACTAGGAAGTAGTTTTTAGTGTTAGCCGGTGCAGTTGGCATTTGTGGTACCATGTTAGTCTTACCATCTTTATACCAAGGCTCACCTTTTTCCATAATACCAATTGAAGATTTTCTCCAAGGAGCATATGCAATGTATTTAGCACTTCCTGCTAACATTTCAGAACTAGTCATCATAGCTAAAGCTTTTTTAGCCATACCATTAGAATCGTTTGGTCCACCTTTAACTTGTACGAAATATTCGTAGTCAAGACCTTGGCCGTCCCAAACTTGTTTGATTGGTGCACCTTCTCCAATTTCTGCATTGAAGAATCTACCATTCCAACCAGTGGCCATTACTACTTCACCTGATACTAGCAGTTCTGGTGGTTGAGCACCTGCAGACCAAAATACACATCCACCTTTTGGATCTGTACATAATTCTTTGATCTTGTTCATTGCTCTTTCAACACCTTTTTCTGTTTCTAAAGCTTTGTAGATTTTTGCTCCGCCTTTACCTGGCTTGATACCATCTGCAGCTAAAGCAATCTCTAAATTAGTTAGAGCGCTTTTGTAGATAGCTCTTTTTCCAGGGAATTTCTTTGTGTTAAAGAAATCTTTGATAGTCTTTGGAGTACCTTTAACGTTTTCAGTGTTATAAGCGTAGTTCCAAGAATATAAAATATTTCCTACAGCACATTTACTTGGCATTGCAGTAAAGAAATCTTTACTTGCAGGAGTTCCATCTGGAGCTGGTGGGAAGTCTTTGTCAAAATCAAATTCAACAAATAATCCTTCATCACATCCAGTGATAGTATCCATTGCGAACACGTCCATTATATCCCACGTGATCTTTCCAGCTTCTTTTTGTGCTTTGATTTCTGATAAACCACCTGAATAATCAACCCAAGCAATGTTAATGCCTAGTTTTTTAGCAGTCGGATCACCATAACCTAACTTTTGAGACTCAGTATAAGCCCCACCCCAAGACACTGCAGTTACTGTTGTTGCAAATGCTGAAGTAGTTAGTGAAAGTACAAAAGAAATAGCTAGTAATATTTTACTTAGTTTTTTCATTTTTCCTCCGTTTAAACGTTTAAAAAACTAATTAAAACAACTTCAGGGAAGAGAGTCAACAACCCTTTTTATCTACTTATTCAATAATTGTGGAATGTCTATTTTGGGTCAAGTGCCCGAGCGTCATCACTGTTCCATCCGATATTAATTTCGTTGCCAAGTTTGATATCTAAGTTAGAAGAACTATTTGGAACCTTTAAAATAAACTCCGGGTTGCCTAAAAGATTTATTCTTACTCTTGTATGATCCCCATGATAAATAACTTCTTCTATTTTTCCTTTGTGAAGATTATCCATTTTTGTACTTGGATTAATTAAAGCTCGTTCTGGTCTTAAAGAAACAGTAGTACGCTCTCCTTTACCTTTAACTGAGATTGGGTTAGCTAGTATTTCTGCATTTGCTAATTTTACTTTGCACTTTCCTCCAGAAATATCTGAAACTTCACCACCAAAAGTATTATTCTCTCCGATAAACTCAGCGACAAATGAATTTACAGGTTTCTCATATAATTCATCAGGACTTGAAAGTTGTTGAACTTTACCATCATTAAATACTGCAATACGATTGGACATCGTCAAAGCTTCACTTTGGTCATGAGTAACATAAACAACTGTAACACCAATACTTTCATGAATATGTTTAATCTCATATTGCATACTTTCTCTCAAATTTTTATCTAAAGCTCCTAAAGGTTCATCCATTAAGACTAGTTGTGGATCAAACACCAATGATCTTGCAACAGCTACCCTTTGTTGTTGTCCACCTGATAATTGACCTGGCATCCTTGCAGCAAACCCTTGTAGGGATACCATTGATAATGCTTTATCAATTTTTTTATCAGCTTCATCTTTTGGAATTTTTCTCACTCTTAACGGAAAAGCTAAATTTTCATAGACAGTCATGTGTGGGAATAATGCATAATTTTGAAACACCATTCCAATTCCTCTTTTGTGAGGAGGTATACTGGATATTGCTTTACCATCTAAATAAATTTCACCGTTAGTTGGTGTTTCAAAACCTGCTAACATCATCAAACAAGTTGTTTTACCAGAACCAGAGGGTCCCAACATTGTAATGAATTCTCCCTCAGCTATATCTAATTGAAGGTCTTTGACGACTAAGACTTTACCGTCATAGCTTTTATCGACTTTATCAAATTTAACGAAATCTTTTTTTGATGCCATAATTTAAGGAACTTTAAAACATTTGTAAGAATAAATATCAACCTCTAATAATTAGCTTTTAACGTGAAGTTCTCTTGAAAAATTACAAAATAATTCTGAACCTTTATCAGTTACTCTAATTGCTTCTGACGCTTCCACTCCCCAATTTCCAAATTGCATTACTGCAATCATATGAAAGGTAACGTTGGGCTGTAATAATGTTTTGTCACCTTTTGATATATTTAAAGTATGTTCGCCCCAGTCAGGAGGATAGCCTATCCCAATTGAATAGCCAGTTCTTGAAGTTTTCTCAATCTTATATTTATCTAATATCTTCCAAAAAGCTTGTGCAACATCATCAGCCGTATTTCCTGCTTTAACTTTATCAATACCCGCTTGCAGTGCCTCGTTAGTTTTTTTCATGGTATCAATTTTTTTTTGGTCGGGTTTTCCAAGTAAAACTGTTCTGGCCATTGGACAATGATACTTTTTATTTACGCCAGATAATTCTATTATTGTGGCTTCTCCTTCAACAAATTTATCCTCAGACCAAGTTAAATGGGATGCAGAGGTGCCTTTTCCAGTTGGAAGCATTGGCACTATTGAAGCGTAATCCCCTCCAAATTCTGGGGTTCCTTTGACTAAAGTTGACCATATTTCTGAGACAGCATCACATTGTCTTACACCTGGATTAATAGCCTCAAATGCTTTTTTCATACCAAGTTGAGTGATCTGCGCAGCTGCCTTCATATATTTTATTTCAGCATCTGACTTAACAAGCCTAACCCAATTTACTAATCGTTTGCTATCTATTAATTTTGCATTGGGTAATCCTTGTTTTATTTTTTCATAACAATAAGCGGTGAAATAATGACTATCCATTTCAACGCCTATAGATAATTTATCCCATTTTTTTTCCTTTATTAAATCTACTAAAGCATCGTATGGATGTAACGGCCAAGTATGGATATATTTTTCATGATACTTAACGATATTTTCATCTTTTAAGTAAGTTTTTATATAAGCACCACCAGCATCTTGATCTCTAACAAAGCAAATTGGTTCTTCAGCATTTGCATGAACAATCACACATTGTGCATAATAAAAAGACCATGCATCATAGCCAGTAAGATAATTCATATTTGAAGGATCTTGTGAAATCAAAATTTCAATACCTTTATCTTGCATTGAATTTTGAACTTTTTTTAATCTAGATTTGTACTCTTCAATTGAAAAATTCATCAACTAATTATTAAACAACACCCCATAACCATCAACCTTATTTTGATTATCAATTTGTTTAAGTGTATCCCAAATTAAGGTTTGATTACTTGATAATATTACCTTGCCTAGTTTTTTTTCGATGTCATTTATAATTGATAATACTGGGAGTGCGGTGCAAGATACGAACAAAGCATCACTGTTTGACAAATCTTGTTTAACTAACACATCAAATAAATGTTGCGGGTCAACTTTTCCTATATCCAAATCAGAAGCAATATCAAAATAAGATAATTCAGAAATTTCTATTTTTTCATTTTTAAAATATTTTATAATTGATTGATTAATCTCATCTGTATACGGAGTAAATATTGAAACCTTATTTATCTTAAGTGTTTTAAGGGCATTAATCGCAGAAGTAATAGGTGTCGTTACTTTTGTATTAGGTTTTGCTAAATTTACTTTTTCATAGATTGATTGGTAGCCTGCAGCAATAGTACCTGATGTACATCCATAGGCGACACAATCTAATTTTTGATCTGGTAAAATATTTTTGGTTACTTCGGGAATATCATCTGCCATTTTTTTCAAAGTTTCATTGGTAAGAGGATTGTAGCAATTTATCCTATTTGAATATAAATCTATATCTTTCCCATAAATTATGTCGTTAAAGTCTTTTTCAATTCTAAAATCACTAGCTAAAGTTATTAAACCTATTCTTGGATTATTTTTTTTAATAAATTTTGGCTCTATTTTATTCAGTTTCATTTTGAAAAAGAATGTTTGGCTTTAGGAAATTGTTTTTTTAATACTTCAGATTTAAATTTTTTCACACCATTTTCGATCATCTTTGTTATATCAACAAATTTTTTAACAAATTTTAATTTACTTTGACTTAATCCTATTAAGTCATCAATTACTAAAACTTGACCATCACAATTGACTGAAGAACCGATTCCTATTGTTGGAATTTTTATATGATTAGAAATTTTCTTTGATAACTTTGTTTCTACACATTCTAATACAATCGAAAAAACTCCAGCATTTTCTAAAAGTTTAGTGTCTTTAAGTAATCTCTCACTTTCCTTTAGTTTTTTCCCTTTAAAGGTAAATTTTTTATCTGTCTGAGGTAATATTCCAACATGTCCCATAACTGGTATTTTATTTTTAATTAATCTTTTAACGATAGGAATTATCTTTTTTCCCCCTTCTAACTTAACAGCATCACATTTGGTTTCTTTCATAACTAATCTTGAATTCTTCAAAGCTTCGCTTGGATTTCGATATGTATTATAAGGCATATCAACAACCATTAATGATTTCTTAATACCAAGTCTGACACTTTTAGAATGATTAATCATGGTCTGCAAAGTTACTTGCTTGGTGGACTTGAAATTATACAAAACTGATCCTAATGAGTCCCCAACCAATACTAAATCGCAATGTTTATCAAGGATTGTGGCAACATTTTTTGAGTATGCCGTAAGACAAATAATTTTTGATTTATTCTTTTTATTAAGAATTTTTTTAATTTTTTTATTCATTTACTCTAATTCGATTGTACTCGGTGGTTTCGAAGTTATATCGTAAACTACTCTATTAATCCCTCTAATACTATTCACTATTTTATTTGAAATTTCTTGTATAAATGATTTTTTAAATTCATAAAAATCTGCTGTCATACCATCTTCAGATGTTATTGCTCTGAGCAAACACAAATACTCATAAGTTCTATTATCACCCATTACTCCAACTGTTTTAACTGGAAGTAAAGCTGCATAAGCTTGCCAAATTTTATGATATAGATTGTGATCTCTTAAAGCTTGAATAAAATAATGATCAGCTTCTTTTAAAATATTAATTTTTTCTTTAGTTATTATTCCTGGCATTCGTATTGCTAGTCCAGGTCCTGGAAAAGGATGACGAGAAATAATTTCTCTACTTAAGTTTAGTTCTAATCCAAGTTTTCTAACCTCGTCTTTGAATAAAAATTTTAATGGCTCTACTAATTTAAGTTTCATTTTTTTGGGTAGACCTCCAACATTATGGTGAGACTTTATTTTCGATGTTTGGCTACCAGTAACTGATTTACTTTCTATTAAGTCAGGATAAAGAGTTCCTTGAGCTAAAAATTTTACATTTTTAATTTTTTTGGCATAACGCTCAAATATTTTTATAAACAAGTTTCCTATTATCTTTCTTTTCTTTTCAGGATCTGAAATATTTGATAATTTTCTCAAAAAC
>CACJDV010000010.1 GCA_902592265.1 uncultured Pelagibacteraceae bacterium
CAAATTTATATCCTCAAAGAATTCAAAAAAAATTTATTTTTAATGTAAGAATAAGCAAAAAAAAATATCTCGATATGATTAAAAATAGATATATTTCTACGTTAATACCCTTATCAAAAAAAACAACTTATACAAGGTATTCAAGAAATCGAATTAAATTATAAAAATAAATTAAAATTTAAAGACAAATTAACTTGTATTATTTTATAAAATTCTTTTAAGCAAATTTTCCTTAAACAATATTTTATGAATTAAAACAGCAAAAATGTGTAAAGATATTAATGCGATAAGTGTATAATTGCCAAGGATATGAATTTCGTAAAATATCTCTGCTAAATCAAAATTATCTTGAATTTCAAGATTGAAAAAAAACATATCAAGCTCTTCACCGTTATATAATTTTTTTAAAGCACCTGAGATTGTTATCATTAAAATTGAAATATATAAAAATACATGATTTAATTTTGCAATTATTTTCTGTCCAGGAAAAATACTATTATTTAATTTTGGAGTTGGATTAAATGCTTTATAAATTAACCTTAATACAGTTAAATAAAATATACTTATACCGACTGCTACATGAATATTTTCTATGGTTAATCTTTTTTCACTGAAATCCATGTCTACTAGATACATACCTAAAGGAATTTGAATAATTAATACTGTGGCACTTAACCAATGAAATATTCTGGAAATAGCTCCATATTCTGTTAGAGTATTTTTTAATTTCATATGTTGATTAACTATATCATAAATGTATTCAAATATTTTTTCTGTATTTTAATTTTCGTAATATTGTCGCTTCCAGCTAATTCTGAAATGTCGGTTGAGGAAATAATAAAAGGAAGAAAGGCCCTGTTTAGTAAGAATTATAGTACTGCAAAAAGAGTGCAAGCTTTGGCTAGCAAAGGAGAATTTGATAAGGCGAAATCTTTAATGATTGAAATGAGTGAAAATTACAAGACTTTAATTGAATATTTTCCGGATAATACAAAAGAGGGTTTTAAAACTGAGGCTCTACCTTTAATCTGGGAAAATAAAAGAGAGTTTAATGATTTAATGAAAAAAGCATCAAACGATATGGTTAAATTATCCTCATTATTTGAGGATGCTGATGATGTAAGAGCTACTTTAACTCAAATGATGTGGAGTAATTGCAAAGCTTGTCATAGTAAATTTAGAGCACCACATTAAATTTTTTAGATTAAACGAAGGGGTTCGCTCTTTCGTTCTCCAACCAAAAGAGCTCCCCTTAGTCGCCTTTTTGGCATTTAAGTCCTAATGGACTTTTATTTTTTTCGTTTATGTTTTTATGAAATATAAAGCTACCCAGCTAAGTGTCAGGTGGCATTTGATTCATTAAAACTACCTCCTTGTATAAAAAAGATAAATTTTAGATAGGTTGTATTCAAGGAATATATTTAACTAAAATCAAAATTAATTTCTTGAATACAACCTGACTCTTTTGTAGTATCCGAGCATCAAAAAAATCTTCCCCTATAAATAGAAATTTGATTTGCATTCAATTAAATTGCAGTTAAGATTAATCATGAACTACTTAAGCGGACTTATAAATCTTGTAACCAGTTTAGTTATTTCAACTATAATAATTTATGCAATAAATTTTATAGCGGGATTTGCTGGAGCTGATTATTCATTTACAAATGGCGAGGTATTTGTGATGTGGATTTTAATGGCAATTTTAGTGAATAACTGTTTTAGAAAATAGAAATTTAATTTCTAAACATTATTCCTCTTTATTTTTAATAATATTAAAGTATTATATTTTAAGGGGTGTCTTTTTAGACTGAGATTAAACCCTATGAACCTGTCCGGTAATTCAGAAAGGGAAATAAATGAATAATTCTTTTTTTTTAGATCAATCCACTTCATTAATCTTAATAATTGCAATCAGTTTGTTATTTGCTTTTTTGGGAATTAACCACACTAAAAAATTCAAAGGGTTAAATAATTATTTAACTGCTAATAGGAATATTGGTGTCTTTTCATTAACCACCAGTTTAACAGCATCAGCATTAGGAGCATGGATTTTATTTGGACCTGCTTCTGCTGCAACTTGGGGAGGTATAGGTGCGGTTATTGGCTATTCTTTAGGAACAGCTTTTCCACTATTTTTTTTAATTTACTTAGGAAAAAAAATTAGAAACGAATTCCCTAAAGGATCTTCTTTAATAGAATTTATGAGAAGAAAATTTGGCAAAAGTTTATTTAAGCTAATTTTATTAATGACCATATTTTATATGTTCATTTTTTTGTGTGCTGAGGTAACCGCTATTTCAGTTTTAATCAATTATATATCTGGTACTGAATTTTGGATTACAGCTTTAGTAGTTCTTTCGTCCACTCTAATTTATACGTTATATGGTGGATTAAAGGCTTCAATTTTTACTGATAATATTCAAATGATTGTCATAGGAGTTTTGTTAACAATCTCTTTTATATATATTACTTCATTTACAGGTTCTAAATTTTCTTTTGATTTTGTGACTAAAAAAAATCCTCAACTTTTGAGTAGTAATTACATTCCAAATTATACTGCAGGCTTAACTTTTTTTATAGCAGTAGCTGCAACTAATTTGTTCCATCAAGGTAATTGGCAACGTGTGTATGCAGCTAAAAATTACCAAACTTTAAAAAAAAGCTTAATTATTTCTTTTTTAATAATAATTCCTATTGTTTTTTTTATGGGCTTTTCAGGAATGGTATCTTTCTCAATTGACCCTGATATTAGACCAGATCTGGGATTTTTTTCATTGTTACTTAAAGAGCAAACAATTTTTTTATCTTTATTTGTAATTATACTGGGGATGGCATTAACAATTTCAACTGTGGACACATTAATTAATGCAATCTCGAGTTTGGTAATTTTAGATGGAAAAGCAGTATTTAATTTGAGTAAAAAAACTAATTATTTAAACTTTTCCAAATATATAATTTTATTTTTATCGTTTATCTCTTTTATTATTGCATCAAAAGGATTTGATATTTTGTATCTTTTTTTATTAGCAGACCTGTTTTGTTGTGCTTTTGTATTAACTGTTTTTCTGAGTTTTTATGATAAATCAATTAATGAAAATTTAGCTTATATTTCTATTTTGATTGGATTGATAGGTGGATTTTTACTGTTCCCTTCACCCGATTTCTCTAAAAGTTTATTAGTAGGAATTTTCATACCAAAAGATTTATTTCCATCTTTAGTGTCACAATCATTGCTTTTTTTATCTTTTATTGTAGCGACCTTTCTACCTTTGCTTATTATTAAAGCTAAAAAGCTTCATATAAGTTGATTGTATTAAAGTAATTAATAGCTATATAAATGCTTCCATGCGGGATAATCAGATTTTAATAAACAATCTATCTAAAGTTTATGACAATGGCTTTAGTGCCTTAAAAAATATAGATTTAAAAATTAGAAAAGGGGAAATTTTTGCAATGCTTGGTCCTAATGGAGCAGGCAAAACTACTTTGATAAGTATTATTTGTGGGATCGTAAATCCAACCTCAGGAAATGTTACTGTAGATGATTATGATATCATAAAAGATTACAGAGAAACTCGATCAAGAATAGGTTTAGTTCCTCAGGAATTAACTTTAGAGCAATTTGAGACAGTTTTTAACAATGTTTCTTACTCAAGAGGTCTATACGGGAAAAAAGCAGATCCAAATCATATCGAGAAAGTCTTAAAACAACTAAGTTTATGGGATAAAAAAGATCTCAAACTTCGGCAGTTATCTGGTGGAATGAAAAGAAGAGTTTTAATAGCGAAAGCCTTATCTCATGAACCGACAATTCTATTTTTAGATGAGCCTACAGCTGGCGTTGATGTAGAACTAAGAAAAGAAATGTGGCAGGTTGTTGAAAATTTGAGAAAAACTGGTGTTACAATTATTTTAACTACTCATTATATAGAAGAAGCAGAAGCAATAGCTGATCGAGTTGGTGTTATAAATCAGGGAGAGATCGTAGTTGTCGATGAAACTAAGGAACTATTAAAAAAAATGGGTCATAAAAAACTTACAATAGATTTACAAGAAAAAATAAATCAAATACCTACAACACTACAAAAATACAACTTATCTTTTACTCCAGACTTGATGAGCTTAAATTATACTTATAATGTTCAAGCGAAAAGAACAGGAATTACAAATTTACTTCAAGATTTAAAAGATGCAGGACTTAAATTGAAAGATTTGAAAACTGAACAAAGTACTTTAGAAAAAATTTTTGTAAATCTAGTTAAGGAGAAAAATGAAAATTAATTTTTATGCATTTAGAGCAATTTATCTTCATGAGATGGATCGTTTTAGAAGAACTTTAACTCAATCTGTATTATCTCCAGTATTAACAACTTCTTTATATTTTATAGTTTTTGGATCAGTAATTGGAGGCTATGTCGAAAAAATTGATGGAATAAGCTACGGATCATACATCGTGCCCGGTCTATTGATGCTAACACTATTAACTCAATCAATCAGCAACACTTCTTTTGGAATTTTTTTTCCAAAATTTAATGGAACGATTTATGAAATTTTAGCTGCCCCAATTTCAACATTAGAGGTCGTACTTGCTTTTGTAGGAGCTGGTGCAACAAAAACACTTATAGTAAGTATAATAATATTTATCACGTCATTATTTTTCGTAGATGTCCAAGTCAAATATCCATTGCTAATGATATTTTTGTTAATTTTGGTGGCATTTACTTTTGCATTATTTGGTTTTTTAATAGGTTTAATGAGCTCAGATTTCGAGCAAATGTCTATAATTCCAACTTTGTTTGTGACACCGATGGTATTTTTAGGTGGCAGTTTGTATTCATTAGATATGCTGCCGTCATTTTGGCAAACTGTGACTTATTTTAATCCAGTTGTTTACTTAATTAATGGTTTAAGATTTTCTTTTTATGGGGTTTCTGACTTTAATATTTGGATAAGTATTGGAACTATGTTTTTATTTTTATTCATTTGTATAACAGTAGTTACAGTTCTTCTTAAAAAAGGTTATAAAATCAAATCTTAACTGACCCATTTCTGGGCCAGTTAATAACTCTAATTAAGAAGGATAGTTTTATTAGAATTGTTCAGATTCTGTTGAACCTGCCATTGCCGTGGTAGAACTTTTTCCACTACTTATTGTATTGGATACAGCATCAAAATAAGATGTACCAACTTCACGTTGATGTTTAACACTAGTATATCCATCTTTTTCACGAGCAAATTCTTGTTGTTGAATTCTTGAGTATGCTGTCATACCTTCATTTTTATATTTTTCAGCTAACTCAAAAATTGCAATATTTTGTGTATGAAATCCTGCTAAAGTAATAAATTGAAATTTATAACCCATTTGACTAATTTTTTGTTGAAATGATGCTATCTCATCGTCTGATAAATGTTTTTTCCAGTTAAATGATGGAGAACAATTATATGCTAAAAGTTTACCCGGAAATTTCTCATGAATTGCATCAGCAAACTTTTTTGCTTCTTCTAAATTGGGAGTTGCTGTTTCGCACCATATTAAATCAGAGTACGGAGCATAAGCTAGACCTCTTGATATTGCTTGTTCAATACCAGCTTTTACATAATAGAAACCTTCTGGAGATCTTTCTCCTGTTAAAAAAGGTTTGTCATTTTCATCGTAATCATTTGTAATTAATTTTGCTGCATTAGCATCTGTTCTAGCTAATATAATTAAAGGAACATCTGCGATATCGGCTGCCAATCTAGCGGCTTTTAAATTTTTAATCATTGTACCAGTTGGAACTAAAACTTTTCCTCCCATATGACCACATTTTTTCTCACTTGCTAATTGATCCTCAAAATGAACACCAGCTGCACCTGCTTTAATAAATTTTTTTGCAAGTTCGAAAACATTTAAAGGTCCACCAAAGCCGGCTTCACCGTCAGCAATAATTGGTAACATGTAGTCTACTCTTTTTTCTTTTTTCATGTCACCATCTTTTAATTCCATATGTTGGATTTGATCAGCTCTAATTAAAGCATTATTCATAGACTCTACTAATTTAGGTGCACTATCATAAGGATATAAAGATTGATCAGGATACATTTCCCCAGCACTATTTGCATCAGCAGCTACTTGCCAACCACTTAAATAAATTGCCTTTAATCCAGCCTTTGCGTGTTGAACTGCATGATTACCTGACAACGACCCTAAAGTATTAACATAATTTTCTGTATTTAATAATTTCCAAAGTTTTGTAGATTGTTGTTTACAAATCGAATACTCAATTTTAATTGAGCCTCTCAGTCTTTCGACTTCTTCAGGAGTATAATCTCTTTTAATACCTGCAAATCTTTTTAAATCGTAAGAAATATTTTCTGCACTCATTACTACTCCCTGTTAGGTTAAGTTATTGAAAATGAATTTTAGTGTTTGAAAAATTAGTTAGAGTCGTTAAGGGTCTCAACTAGATCTTTCATTCCACTTGAACCCCAATCACAATGATCATCTCTCATGTAAATACCTCTGCTATTGTGCCTAGCAAGGTCCTCATGTTTTATGATTTGAGCCTCATTTTCGTTGTTTTTTAATTTTTCGTCCATGTAAATCTTATAATTTACAGGATTTACAAAATCTACAAAAAAGCATAAAAGCCTTGTAAATTGAAGAAAAATTTTGTAAAAATAAATTTACAAAATTTACTAATAGAAAATATGAGTCAATTAGATTTGAAAATAGGACCAAAAATTAAGGCTTTTAGAAGACAATTAGGTCTTCAAGCTAACAAATTGGCTGAAGAACTAAATATATCTCCAAGTTATTTGAACCTTATTGAAGGAGGAAAAAGAAAAATAGATGGAGATTTACTATTAAAAATTTGTGAAAAATTGAATATTGAACTTTCTCAATTAACCTCAAAATCAGATATCAATTTAGAAAATACTTTGTCAGAAATACTTGATGATAAATTGTTCGAGGATTTAGATATTTTAGGTCCGGAAGTGAGAGATCTTGTTGGCACAAACCCAAAAATCGGGAGAGCAATTGTAAGACTAGGAGATATTTTAAAAAAGAAAGATCATGAAATGATCAATAAAATTGAAACTATTTCTGGCAAGATTGTTGATAATAGAAAGAATTCATTTCCAGGCGAAGTTATCTCAGACTTTTTACAAGAAAATAAAAACTATTTTCCAAAATTAGAAGATTTTGCAAATAAAGTTTTTGAGAAAGTTCAAAAAAATAATAGGACTAGATATATTGCACTCTGTGAGTATTTAAAATCAGAGTATGACATAACAGTAAAGGATGTTATTCCTGAAGAAAATAAACCTTTTTCAAAACTCTATAGGAAAAATAAAAAAGAACTATTGTTGAGTGATTATAGTTCTTTAGAAACAAAAAAACTACATGCAGCTGCTCAAATAGCTCAAGAGGGTTCAGATATAGAAATTGAGGAATATTTATCCAAATTCACTTTTCCATCTGATGAGTCAAAAAAATTAACAAAAATTGCGTTATTAAATTACTGCGGTGCAGCAATTTTGATGCCTTACAGACTTTTTCACACAGAGTGTAAAAAGCTAAAGTATGATTTGGAGTTATTACAAAATACCTTTGCTACATCCTTTGAACAGGTGGCTCATAGAGTTACATGCTTACAAGATCCAAAACTTCCAGGAATACCATTTCACTTTTTAAGAGTAGATATGGCCGGGAATATATCAAAAAGATTTTCATTATCAGGAATAGAAATTCCAAGATATGGAGGCGCTTGTCCACGTTGGAACGTTTATTCAGCTTTGACAAGACCTGGTATTATTCAAGCTGCAGTTAGTAAAATGTCTAATGGTGAAAAATATGTATGCATTGCAAGAACAGTTGAGAAAGGAATTGGAAGATTTGGTCAATCAAAAAGCATTTTATCTATTGGATTGGGATGTGAAGCAAAATATGCTAAGGAATTTATTTATTCGGAAAATTTAAATATCAATGATAAATCTACTGAAATACCAATAGGTGTGTCATGTAGAACGTGTGATAGATTAGACTGTTCACAGAGAGCTTTCCCACCTTTACATAAGAAATTTGATGTTGATATTAACTCAAGGGGTGTCTCTGTTTATGTTGGAGACAAAAACACATAGACGATGATTAAATTTATCATACCTGCAATTGTTGTATTTTTGATAGTAATTTTCTGGGAAAAAATAAATGATACGATTTATAAAAAATTTAATATTAAGATAAATTATATTTTTGCAACGATTTCCATAATAATTTTAGGAATAATTATTGCTTTATTATATTTTTAATTAAGATTTATGAAAAATTAGAAAATGAAGGAAATTTTTAAAAATGTAAAAAATAAACTAGCTGAGAAGTATTTAGACAATAGTAGCCTAAAAAACCCAAAAAAATTTAAATCCAGAATAAAAGCTAGAATCCGAAAGAACAAACAAATTATCAATAAAAATATCGATGATTTCTTTGGCTGGGTTAAAGGTGCAGAATTAGTTGAGCTCAAAGATTGCAATACCTCTGAAGACCCAGTTAGACCTGAATTGGATGTTTCTTTTAGAAGAAATTATG
Source organism: uncultured Pelagibacteraceae bacterium (assembly GCA_902592265.1). Classification (GTDB taxonomy): domain Bacteria; phylum Pseudomonadota; class Alphaproteobacteria; order Pelagibacterales; family Pelagibacteraceae; genus Pelagibacter. The sequence continues at coordinate 8,570 of CACJDV010000010.1, forward strand.
GAAGAAAAATTTATGGTGTGAAATATAAAAAAGAAATTCACGCTGTGATGTGTTTTGCTTACACTAATGAAATACCCAGAAATGTTGAAGAACTAGACAAGTTTAGTCAAGATGCTCATTTACAGAGTACTCATAGAGGTCAAAATGTTGGTCAAATTGCTATTGCATATACTGTTTGGTCAAAAAAAAAGGGAGGGGGAAAGTTGATTGTTAAAGAAGTCTACAAGAAAATAAAAAAATCAAACCATTTGAATAGATTAGTTACACTTTCGCCTCTGACTGAGATGGCAACTAAATTTCACAGTAAAAACGGTGCTAAACTTTTACAAGTTAATGAAACTACTCAAAACTTTGAGTATGAAATAATAAAAGAATAAAAAATTTTAAATTCATATAAAATGAAAATATATATGATAAATTTTTTATATTTTCTAATTTTAGTTTTAAGTTTAAACAATTTGACATTTGCTATGGAAAAAAAACCTTATCATCATCTCTCTAACGGTACTTTTAGGAACCCTGAAGGCTCACCAAAAAGAGATCCAAATGTAAAATGGTCGTATAAAATTTTTAATCAAGAGAAAAAGAAACTTGATATGACGATTTCTGAAGGTCACGTTTTAGAAAAAAATGAAGTATTGAGAAACTTAGAAAAAAATAAAGATAATGATTATATTGCTTGGATTGGTCATGCTACGTTTATTATCAAATTAGGAGATACTACTATTATTACTGATCCAGTTTTTTCGAAGAATGCAGGTCCACTAATATTTGGACCAAAAAGATTTACTGAACCAGCATTGAAATTAAGCGAGATACCTAACATTGATTTATTTTTACTCACTCACAATCATTATGATCATCAAGATATGATGACAATAAGAAGATTTCCTTTTAAGGACTCCAAAGTTTTGGTTCCACTAAAACTTAGCAAATATTTTAAAACGAATGGATATCGAGATATCAATGAGATGGATTGGTATGATGAAATTAATATTAATAAAAATTTAAAAGTTACTTTTCTTCCGGCTGTTCATTGGTCAAAAAGAAGTTTAACAGACACCAACAAAACTTTGTGGGGAAGTTTTTTAATTGAATATAATGGAAAAAAAATATTATTTGCCTGCGATACAGGATATGGAAATATTTATAAAGATTTAGGAAATAAATATGGACCAATTGATTTAACCATAATCAACATTGGCGCATATAATTTTTATCCAATTATGCCTTATAAAGATAAATCTATTTATCATACCAATCCAGAAGAGGCCCTTAAAATTAGCCGAGATTTGAAAAGTAAAAAAGTTCTAGGTATGCACTGGGGAACATTTGTATTATCTTTAGAACCAATTATGGAACCACCGATAAGATTCAAAGATAATGCTAATAAATATGGATTTAATAAAGAGGATGCACTTATTTTTAAAATTGGCCAAATTTCAAAAATATCAGATATTATAAAATAAAAATTTATGGAAAAATTTAATTGGAATTATCCTACTTCCATGTGGGTAGGTGAAAATAGAATTAAAGATTTAAGCTTAGCTTGTAAAAATTTAGATATAAAAAAACCTTTATTGGTGACTGACAAAGGTCTTGGACAATCAACTATTGTTAAAGATGCTTTATTACATTTAAAAAGTAATAATTTGTCAGTCGAATTATTTCATGATGTGATTGGTAATCCAACAGGTAAAAATGTAAGCGATGGAGTAAAACATTATAAAGAAAAAAATTGTGACGGCGTTATTGCTTTTGGTGGTGGAAGTGGTCTTGATGTGGGAAAAGCAATTGCATTCATGATAGGTCAAACTTTATCACTGTGGGACTTTGAGGATGTTGGTGATAATTGGAACAAAGCTGACTCAAATAAGATTGCTCCTATTATAGCAGTACCCACTACAGCTGGAACAGGTTCTGAAACAGGGAGAGCATCTGTTATTTTGAATGAAGAGCTAGGAGTTAAAAAAATTATATTTCATCCAAAATTTTTACCGTCCATAGTCATTTTAGATCCAGTTTTAACAAAAGATTTACCCAAAAAAATGACAGCCGCAACAGGCATGGATGCACTAGCACATAATTTAGAGGCATTTTGTGCCCCAGGGTATCATCCAATGGCTGATGGAATAGCTTTAGAAGGCATGAAATTAATTTCTAAATGGTTACCGGAGGCATATAAAAATGGATCTAACCTTGAGGCCAGAATGAACATGCTTTCTGCTGCAAGTATGGGTTCAACCGCATTCCAAAAAGGCTTAGGCGCAATTCATTCTTTGAGCCATCCAGTAAATGCTTTAAATAACCTTCATCATGGTCTTTCAAATGCAATTTTCATGCCATATGTTTTAACTTTCAATAGAGATGTTATTGAGAGTAAAGTTGCAAAGATTTCAGAATATCTTGAATTTAAAGATAAGTCTTTCGACGGTTTTTTAAAATGGATTTTGGATTTAAGAGAAAAATTTGAAATTCCACATAAATTATCAAGTGTCATAAATGAAAAAGATTTACAAATTGATCGTTTATCAAAAATGGCTTTAGAGGATCCATCAACTAATGGTAATCCAAAAAAATTGAATATTGAAGACATGAAAATAATGTATCAACACAGCATGTCTGGTAATTTGTTTTAAATGAAAAATTTCAATATTTTAATAGTTGAGGGAAATTTAAAAGAGGAAAATCAAAATTTTTTAAAAGTAGGTATTCAAACACATACTGAGAGTTTAAAAGATAGTCTTAGTGTATTTAATAATAATTATCATTTTGATGTTATTAATCCATCTTCGGACCAAAATTTACATGAGGTAAAAAATAAACTTTCAAAATATGATGGATTAATTTGGGGTGGAAGCAGTTTAAATATTTATAACAATACACCAGAGATAAAAAGACAAATTGAATTTATGAGAGAATGTCAAAAAAAAGTTAAAAATATTTTAGCGATTTGTTGGGGAATGCAAGTTGCAGTGACTGCTGCTGGAGGAGAGGTAAAAAAAGCAGAAAAATCTCATATTGGAATTGCAAATGATATTATGATTAATAATGAGGGATTAAAATATCCTATTTATAAAGATAAGAATAATAATTTCAATTCTCCAGCGTTTAATTTTGATGAGGTAACTAAGATACCAACAAACGGGATTTGTTTAGCATCAAATAGAGTCAATAAAATTCAATGTTTATATTTTGAGGTAGGTATATCTAAAATTTATGGATTACAATATCATCCTGAAATAACTTACGAAAAAATGATAAGTTTAATTAAGTTTAGGAAAGACAGATTAATCCAAACGAGAAAAGCATTTAAAGATGAGGAAGAAATTAAAAATCACATTTTGTTTATCAAAAAAGAAATAACTGTGTCAAATAAGACACAAAGAATGATTGAGTTAAAAAACTGGTTAGATAATATAAATTTGATTTGAAATGTTAAGTTATATTTTACCTTTTGTTGTTCTAATTTTAATTGTTGTTTTTATCCACGAGTATGGACATTATTATTTTGCCAAAAAATATGGAGTAGGTGTTACAGACTTTTCTATAGGTTTTGGTCAAGAAATTTTTGGTTGGAACGATAAATCAGGAACAAGATGGAAAATATGCTGGATACCTTTGGGTGGGTATGTAAAGTTTTTTGGGGATAGAAATGTGTATTCTCAGGCAGATCATAAAGAAATTTTAGAAAAGTATAATGAGGAAGAGCAAAAAAAATTATTTATTTTAAAACCTTTATATCAGCGAACATTAATTGTATTTGGAGGCCCTCTAGCTAACTTTTTATTGGCATTAGTAATTTTTTTTTCAATTTATACTTTTGTTGGTAAAGATTTTACCCCAGCAGTTATAAATGAAGTTCAAAAAGATAGTCCTGCTATGACAGGTGGATTAAAACAAAATGATATAATTTTAGAAATAGATGGCAATAAAGTCGAAAGTATAATGGATGTCTCTAAGTTCATTACAATGTCAACTGATGAAATTATAGATTTTAAAGTGAAACGTTCATATGATGAATTAATATTAAAAATAAAACCAAATGTTGTCCCAGGTGTGGATAATTTAGGCAATAAACTAAATAAAAGAATAGTTGGAATAAAACTAGGAGCTTATAATGATGAAATCAATCATGTTAAATTAGGACCGGCGCAAGCTATATACCACGCTGCTTATGAAGTTTACTATGTAGGAACTTCATCTTTAAAATATATAGGTGCAATGATTTTTGGAAAAGCTGACACCTCTCAATTAGGTGGACCAATAAGAATAGCAAAAATTTCAGGACAAGTTGCAGAATTTGGTATTTTGGCGTTTATTAGCATGATGGCATATATTTCAATCAGTCTTGGTTTGGTTAATTTGTTTCCAATTCCAATGCTTGATGGGGGGCATTTGATGTTTTATGCATTTGAAAAAGTTTTAGGCCGTCCTTTGTCACAAAAAACACAAGAAGGTTTTTTTCGAATCGGATTGTTTTTATTGATATCTTTGATGTTTTTTACGACCTTCAATGACCTAAAAGACTTAGGATTATTTAATTAATATTTTCTTGAAAAGTTAAAAAACACAATAAAATCAACATTTTTTGATTTACACAATATATTGTGTATAACTTTTTTTAATATACTAAAAAAAAGTCTTGATTTATCAACACTTTTGGCAACAATGAAAATAACCTAATAAAACCGGAGCTAAAATGAATAAAAAACAACTAGTTGTCAAAATTTCAGGGGCACTAAATCTTAGTAAAGCTGATGCCGAGAGAACTTTTGATACAATTACCAACACAATTTTAGATGCTTTAAAAGCTGATGACTCAGTAAAAATTGCTGGTTTTGGTACTTATAAAGTAGCTAAAAGAAAAGCTAGAGTTGGAAGAAATCCAAGAACTGGTGAGCAGATTCAAATTGCTGCATCACAAAAAGTTAAGTTCTTACCTGCAAAAGCTTTAAAAGAAGTATTCAACAAATAATGTCTTTTTTACAGCCTTAACGAAAATCTCGTTAAGGCTGTTTCTATATGCAAATATTGCATACCCAATTTTCCTAATCAGCGTTAGTTATTAACCCTCAATAAAATAAAAGAGCTTTCTTTAACAGGGAGGTCTTATGACTAAATTAATGAAGATAATAAGTGCGCCACTTATTAGTTTAATTTTTTTATTAAACATGAGTAGTGCTGGAATGGCAGACACAACTGTTTCTGCCGAGGTAGGGTTTATATTTAATACCTTACTTTTTTTAATTTGTGGATTCTTGGTTATGTTCATGGCGGCTGGATTCGCAATGTTAGAATCAGGAATGGTTACATCAAAAAGTGTATCCGTTATCTGTGCAAAAAATATAGGTTTATTCTCAATTGCAGGAATTATGTTTTGGCTTGTAGGTTATAACTTAGCATACGGTATACCAGAAGGTGGTTATATTGGTAAGTTTATACCATGGTCAGATGCAAGTGCTGTAGATACAGGTTACTCAGATGGATCAGATTGGTATTTCCAGATGGTCTTTTGTGCAACCACAGTTTCTATTGTTTCTGGAACAATGGCTGAAAGAATTAAATTATGGCCGTTCTTCGTATTTGCTGCAATTTTATCAGGAATTATTTACCCAATTGTAATGGGTTGGCAGTGGGGTGGAGGCTGGTTAGCAGAATTAGGTTTTTCTGATTTTGCTGGTTCAACTTTAGTACACTCAACTGGGGGTGCTGCAGCTTTAGCTGGTGCAATGATTATTGGTCCTAGACTTGGAAGATTTACAAAGTCTGGTGCTCCAGCGCCACTTAAACCGTTTGCAGCTTCGTCAATTCCGTTAGTAACGATTGGTGTATTTATTTTATGGCTAGGTTGGTTTGGTTTTAATGGTGGTTCACAGTTAGCAATGGGAACTGCTGTTGATGCAATTGCTGTATCAACTATTTTCATGAATACTTTTTTAGCAGGTGCAGGTGGAGTAATTGGTGCCGCTGTAATAACTAGATTACATTTTGGTAAAACGGATGTAGTTCAGATGTTAAATGGATGTATTGGTGGATTAGTTGCAGTAACAGCTGAGCCATTAGCTCCATCACCATTCGCAGCTATCCTAATTGGTGCTGTAGGTGGTTTAATTGTAGTTTATGGTACAAAACTATTATTCTCATTAAAAATTGATGATGTAGTAGGTGCAGTACCAGCACACTTGTTCGCAGGAATTTGGGGAACTTTAATTGTTCCAGCAACAAATTCAGATGCAGCTTTCAGTTCACAGTTAATAGGAGTTTTATCAGTAAACATATTTGTATTCGTAGTCGCTTACATAGTGTTTAGTGCTATTAAAGCAACTATTGGCCTAAGGTTAAGTAAAGAAGGTGAAACCAAAGGTACTGATGTTACTGAGACAGGTGTAATTGCATATGCAATACGTGACTAGTTGTTAACAACAAGGGGATCCTTCGCTCTCTGTATATTCTCAGCGAATACTCATAGAAGGATCCCTTAACTCTCTTTTAGTTAGTTAAATAATAAGCCCCTCCCTCAAGGGGCTTATTCATTCTGATCCCATAATTTTTTGTAATTTATAAAAGGTGATAAGCCGTAACTTGAATTAACATTCGTCAAATGGATAGATAAGCTTTTTAAAGGAGATATACAAAACTCGTTTTTATAAATCTCATTAATATATTTCTCAAAAGGATCATGACGATCTTCACAATTTTTTAAAAAATTTTCCCAGTATAGATCCAGTAATTTTTTGCTAGTCAAAAAAGTGCATAAAGTCTTGTTTATTGTTCTCCAGTGTCTTTTATCTCCTATTAGAATATTTGTTTTTTCGTTGTTCATATAAAGATATGGATAGTCTGCAGGACACATAAAAATATCTTTGCCTACTTGAGATGATACTCTTTCATAAGTAGTAATCATTTCCTCTAACATGGTTTCAAAATGAAGATAATCATCCTCAACGAAGAAAATTAGATCTTCCCCAATCTCTTTTCCAATCTCAAAACATTGAAGCAAACTTGCTAAATTAGAAAAAGTTTCTTGAGTTTTTTGTTTTTTTATTTTGGTCTCAAATTTTTTGGTGTCTAGGGAGATAATTTCGCCGTTTGCGTCTTTGATTATTTCCTTAATTCTGTTGAGATTTTCATCTTTTGAGGAGTCATCAAGTATTATTATTTTTATTTTTAAACCTGAGTATTTGTTTTGACAAAGATTGATAGAGTTTATCAATGATTTAATTGATCGAATTGAATATTCTATTTTTGGTTGTTCGAATAATCTTCTTTTATTTTGATCCCAAACTTCAATTTCTGTATTTACTCTAATAATTATTAAGATTGAATTAACTTTTCTTGTAATTTTAACTTCTCCCAAAGGTAAGACTATTGATTTTTTATTTATAATTGAGAGATCTTCGTTTAATTCTTTATTCAATGTAGGTGAGATAAATTTATTTTGATCAATAATTTCGAAGCCCAAAAATTTACAAATTTTAATGAAAAACTTTTTCATATGTTTTTATTTATGATATAAATATTTACAATATAATGACAATTAAATCATCCCAAACTCTCGTAGCAGAAGCTCTAAAGGAGATTAATACTATTTCTTCTGATGAAGCTTATGAGAAATGTAATAAAAACGAGTGTAACCTAATTGATATAAGAGATGTAAGAGAATTGGAACGAGAGGGAAGAATTCAAGATTCAAATCATATTCCTAGAGGTATGTTGGAGTTTTGGCTTGACCCAGATAGCGCATATTTTAAACAAGGTAAATTAGATTTAAATAAAGAAATGGTTTTATTTTGTGCTGGAGGAATGAGGTCAGCTCTTGCCGCAAAATCTTTGAAAGATATGGGATTTAAAAAAGTATCTCATATTGATGGTGGTTTTAGTGCATTGAAACAAAGTAAATTTAAAATTACTTAATTATTTAATTCATCTAAAGCGTATTCAAGTCTATCTTGGCCCCAAAATAATTTATCATTTACAACAAATGTTGGAGCACCAAAGATATCATTCTGGAAAGCACTATTAGTCAAATGTTTAAGTTCATCTTTGATCTTTTGGTCTTTAATACCAGTTTCAAAATTACTAGTTTTTATCTCACATTTCGATAATATATTCTTTACAGTTTCATCTTTTGAAATATCTTCATTATTTTTCCAATAAGCATCAAAACAGAGATCAAAATATTTATCTTTCTTTTCATCGTTAATAAAAATAAAGCCTCTCATGAGGTAAAGAGAATTAATTGGGAATTTTTCATTCCAAACAAAGTCAATTTTATTTTTTTTAGCAATTAAATTACAATCATTTTTCATATTTTTCATTTTTCTCTCATTAAAAGCAGGGGCGGTGATACCACTTAAATTATGAAGTCCACCAAGTAGGATTGCTTTATAATTAAACTTATTCCTATCGTTGGAATTAATTATTTTTTTATGCGCTAAAAATGAATAAGGACTGATAAAATCAAAATAAAAATCGATTTTTTTAGTCATATAAACTTATATTTTTGGCATAGAAAATTCTTATCAACCAATAAACTAACAAACCAATGGGTCCAATCAAATATATAATGATTAGCGGTATTGATAATAAAAATTTATTTATCATAAATTTTTGCGAGTCTTTCACGACCCAACCTCCAGCAAATAGATTGATGGATATAAAATGTATCCAGAACATCATAAGAAAATTTTTGTTGGAAAATAAATCTGTTGTGTCATCAATACCCAGATATAGACTAAAATTAACATCAAAATCGTATGAGCTTAAATAAGATTTGTATAATAAAAATATATACGCTCCACTCAATATAAAGAATGGAAATATTGAAGTTACAAAATATCGGCAAAGATTAGATGTTGGAAAAAAAATTAAAATTAACCAAAATGGAAGAATACCTAAATTCACCCAATAGTAGAGCATATCTATCGTAAAATAATTATAAATTTGTTCGATCATTTTAAAATATATTATATTAAATCTGTCTATGATTCCTATAAGAAATAAAAGAAAAACTTTAAAAGTAACTGTCGAGGAGATGAGAAATTTTGCATTTGCTTATATAGAAAAATATGCTCCATCCAAACAACAGCTTAAAACTTATTTACTTAAAAAATACTTAAAAACTTCTGTGCCAAATGTTAGAAAACAAGATGTTACTGATTTGATTAACATTGTCCTTTCAGACTTAGAAAAAAATAGGTTTATTAATGATAAATTTTACTCAGAAAGCAAAGCAAAAAGTATGATTCAAAGAGGAAGCTCAATAAACAAAATTAGAAATTACTTAATAGGCAAGGGTATAAATAGTGAATATATAAAAGAAACAGTAAACAAAATACATGATGATAATTCAGATCAAGATTTTTTTTCAGCAATAAAATTATGTAAAAAAAAAAGAATTGGCCCTGCGAGGACAGAGGACAATAGATCACTATTTTACAAAAAAGACATATCTTTATTAGCAAGAAACGGATTTGATTTTGAAACTTCAAAAAAAGTAATGGAAATTGAAAAAGATGATTTTATAAAAATAATAAAATTACTTTAATTTTTTTTTTTTATTTTCTCTTACTAAAAAATCAATCTTATTTTTTATATAATTTTTGACAAAAACAAAAATAAGTAAACCAAAAATTGAAACTGAAACAATTATAATTAAAATAATTCTTATTTGTTCATCCATTATTGAATTTTCTTACTTTTTAAAATTAAACTGGGATTTTTAAAATCTTTTTTTCCATAAAAAATTTCTTGTCCATTGAAATCAGTTACACTTCCACCAGAATGTTTCAATATCGCATGGCCCGCAGCTATATCCCATTCTGATGCCCTTGGCTCTGCAACATAACCATCAAACTCTCCAGCTGCAATAACACAAAATTTTAGAGAACTTTTCATTCTTACATATTTTTTAACATTAAGTTTTTTGTATATTTCATTTATTTCTGGTTTAATTTTATTAGAATAGGATACAAATTTTATCTCATTTTTATTAAAATTTTTTGAGTTATCCAACTTAATTGGTTCCCCATTAATTAATTCAAAAGCAAAATCATCTCCATAAGAATAAAACATTCTATTTTTTGCTGGAGCATAGATTAATCCAGCAACAGGCTTTTTTTGAATGATTAATCCTGCATTAATTGTAAATTCATCCAAATCATTAATATAGTCATAAGTTCCATCTATTGGATCGATCAACCAAAAATTTTCTAGGTTATTTTTTGATTTATTTTCTGATGTTTCCTCGGATACTATTGGGATATTTGGCGTTAAGTTATATATTTTTTTACTCAAAATTTTATTAACTTCTAAGTCACCATTACTTACAGGTGTATTATCGGATTTTATTTCTTTAGTAAGACCTTTTTTCCTAAGATCTAAAGAAATTTTCCCTGCATCTAAAAAAGTTTGAATTAGATTATTAACAATTTTTTTAATATCACTTTGAGTCATTTATCTTTTTTAATTCTATATTTTCAGAGTTTATCACTTTTTTACCAACATTTTGAAAATTGACTGTAATTTTACCTTTAATTATTGATTGAACTTGTCCTATTCCCCAATCTTTATTTGCTGGGTTGAAAACTTTGTCGCCTGGTTCAAAATCAAAAATCATTTAATTTAATTTATATTAGAAATAAGTATAAATACCATCAAATGAATAATAATTTAAATTCTATTGGCTTAAATAAAAATCCCTCAGAAACAACGGTTGTTGTTGCAATGTCAGGTGGAGTGGACTCATCTACTGTTGCAGGAATGATGAAAAAAGATGGTTACAAAGTTATTGGCATAACTTTAAAACTCTACGATGATGGCAAGGAGGTTGCAGCATCAAAACAATGCTGTTCAGGTCAGGACATAATGGATGCAAAAAGAGTCGCTCAAAAATTAGATATTGAACACAAAATTCTCTATTATCAAAACAAGTTCAAACAAGGAGTAATAGACAACTTTGTTGATAGTTATTTAAAAGGCGAAACTCCCATTCCATGTGTGCAGTGTAATCAAACTGTAAAATTTAAGGATTTATTTGAAGTAGCGAAAGATCTAAAGGCAGATGCGTTGATTACTGGTCATTATGTAAAAAGTGTTACTGTTGACAATCAAACAAATATGTATCGAGCTATCGATGAAAATAGAGACCAAAGTTATTTTTTATTTAATACTTCTAGAGAACAATTAAATTATTTAAGATTTCCATTAGGAGGCATGCTTAAAGATGAAACAAGATCTATAGCAAAAAAACTAAATCTTAATGTAGCAGATAAGCCAGATAGCCAAGATATTTGTTTCGTACCTAATGGCGACTATGCTTCGGTTATTCAAAAATTTAAACCAGACTCTTTCAAAAAAGGAAACATAAAAAATCTAGATGGAAAAGTAATTGGAGTGCATGATGGAATTATCAATTTTACAATAGGTCAAAGAAAAGGAATTAAAGTTTCAGATAAAGATGCATTATATGTAATTAAGATAGATGCAGAAAAAAACGAAATTTTTGTTGGCCCAAAAGAAAAACTTGGAAAAAAAGATATTAAACTTCATGAATTAAATTTACTTGTTAATCGGGAGGAATTTAAAAATAATATTTTTGTTAAAGTAAGATCAACAGGCAAACTTCTTGTGGGAAAATTAAGCTTTAATAATGATAGTACAGCCCAAGTAAATTTAGAAGAATTTGAAGATGGAATATCCCCAGGACAAGCTTGCGTTTTTTATAATAAAGATGAAATTGGTTATAAAGTTTTAGGCGGCGGTTGGATCAAAAATTAATTTAGTTTTTTCCACATAAAAAATGTTAATAAATAAAAAGTAATTACTCCAATAAAGTAATCCCATTCCAACGCATGTTTTAAAAACTTTAATTGAATCCCAAAAAAATCATCACCAGGTAGACTAATTATAGGTATACTTATTACTGCAACTATAATTAACATTGAAACTAACATTATTTTAAGATTAAGCACTATTGGGTTTATATAATCTTTCAATTTTTCTTTGAAAGACCAAAAAGTTGATACCAAGTAAGCTTGAGCAACAATTTCAAAAACAACAAACGATAGCATTATTACCCTTCTAAAAAGTTTGTATAAATCATTATCAAATTTGATACCTAAAAAAATTGAATGTACAGTTAGTGCAACTGCCGAGGCAATACCAAAAAAAACTATTTTCTTTAAATTCTTATGGTCAACTTCAAAATATTTAATGATATCTCTATTAAATAACCAATATCTGATTAATAAATAAGATGTCAAAAACATTGCAGGCTTAAATACTAACCAGGAAGGGTAAGGTCTAGCTGTTCTACTGATTGAGGCACCACCATCAAAATAAGGAATAGTATTGTGTAAAATGTCTGTCTGATTTGGAAATAAGCTATGAAATTGAGTTACTAATATTAAACAGATATTTACCGCAACAAAAGGGATTATAAATATCCATATACTAATGGATCTTGCCTTTTCAATTGAATTCATTGAGGACTATTTCTTTTTATTTTTTTTTCTAGCTCTTCTTTTTTTTGAGCCCATCTTTCTTCGGCCTCTATGTTTTTTTGGATATCCCATTATTTCCTTCTGTTATAATTTAATTGAAATTATGTGAGGGATATAGCATTGTCCTTTAAAGTTATCAATTTTTTTATGGTTAAATCATTTAAGACATTTTTAAAACATACTACAAAAGATTTTCATAATCAGTCAGTAAATCCACCAGTAGTTAGAGCTTCAACAATAATATTTAAGTCAATGAAGCATATAAGAAAAACTCAAAAAAAAGCTCAAAAAAATCCAGTTGGTGGTCATTACGATTACGGAAGACAAGGAACTTCAACAACTTATATTTTACAAAAGATTTTAACTAAACTTGAAGAAAGTTATCATGTATTTACTACACCAACAGGTTTTGGTTCAGTCTTTTTAGCTATATTTAGCGTTGTTAGACCAGGTGATGAAATAATTGCTGCAGATCCAGTTTACAGCCCTACGAGAATTTTAACCCAAGATTTTTTAAAAGAATTTAATATTAAAACAATTTTTTATAATCCACATGATTTAAAAACTTTAGAGAGTAGCATAACAAAAAAAACAAAATTGATTTTTGTTGAAAATCCAGGGAGTAATACTTTCGACTTCCAAGATCTTGGAAAAATTATCAAAATTGCAAAAAAATATAAAATTTTAACAGCTATAGATAATACCTGGGGCACACCTTACTATCTCAAACCAATAAAACTTGGTTTTGATATGTCTATTGTGTCTGCTACAAAATATTATTCTGGTCATTCTGATGTTATGGGTGGAAGTCTAGCAGTAAATAAAAAAGTTTTTCAAAAAGTAAAAACAGCTGAAAAAATAACAGGTTTAAGATTGGGACCTGATGATGCGTATTTAATTACTAGAGGTTTGAGAACTTTAGATGTTAGATTAGATAGACATAGAGAAAATGCAAAAAAAATCGCAGCTTTTTTGTCAAAAAATAAAAAGATTACACTTCTTTATCCATTTAAGAAAAATTCCATGAATTTTAGAATGTGGAAAAAGTATTATTCTGGTGCCTCAGGATTAATGGGGCTGAAAATAAAATCAAAGAATATAAATTCTGTAAGAAAATTTGTAAATTCTCTTAAATTATTCGGCTATGGTTATAGTTGGGGTGGTTTTGAGAGTTTAGTTTTACATCAAGAATTTAGGGAAACTGGAAAAAGAAAATTCATGAATTTAGCAAAGGATGAACATTTAGTCAGATTTCATATAGGACTTGAAGATCCAAATGACTTAGTTGCTGATATAAAACAAGCATTAAGGCATTTAAAATGAGTACGGAAAAATTTTTTCAATCAAGAACAGCATTAATCACATTATTTGCGGCTTGTTTTGTTGTTTTAATTTCTCTTGGTGTAAGACAAACCTTTGGTTTGTTTTTCATGGATTTCAATGAAAGTCTCAAAATAAGCAATACAGCATTTGGTTTTGCGATAGGAATGCAAATGTTAATGTGGGGATTAACTGGACCTATTTTTGGTGCTATTGCAGATAAGTATGGTGGTCATATAGCAATAATTTCAGCATTTATTTTTTATGCCGCTGGAATATTCTTTTTATATACAGGACCTAATACAGGGATCTTTTTTCAAATACACATGGGGTTGTTAATTGGAATTGGACTAGGGGGAACAGCCATAAGTATTCCAATGTCTATTGTTGGAAAACACTTTCCTTTATCTACAAGAACTATTGCAATGAGTTTTGTGACTGCTGTTGGATCGTTTGGTTACTTTTTGTCTCCAATTTTCACAAGTTACTCTCTAAATGAATTTGGATGGAATTATACTTTATTCGTTTTCGGAATGCTTTTAATTGCTGGTTTAGTAGCCGCTTACTTCGTGAGATCTCCATCTGCAACTGAAAATGTAGAAAAAACATCAGACCAATCGTTTTCTGAAGCACTCAATGAAGCGTTCAAAACAAAAAGTTATATTTTACTTGTATCTGGTTTTTTTGTTTGTGGATTTCATATTACCTTAGTTGGAACTCATGTTCCTAAGTATGTAATAGATAGAGGTCTTGAGGATTGGACTGCTGCAGCTATTTTATCTTTAATTGGGTTATTCAATATTTTTGGCTCTTTATTAAGTGGCTATCTTTCTGCAAAAATGAGTAAAAAAATAATCTTAAGTGCAATCTACTTTTTGCGAGGAGTTTCAATAATATTCTTTATATTTACACCAGCTAGTAATATTGCAGCATTTATATTTGGAGCAAGTTTTGGGTTCCTCTGGTTATCGACAGTACCAGCAACAAGTGGAATAGTTGCCCATCTTTTTGGAACAAAATATTTGGGCTTGTTATATGGAATAGTTTTTTTAAGTCATCAAATTGGTTCGTTTTTTGGAGCTTATCTGGGAGGTTTATTTCACGATACTTATGGGTCATATGACTATGCGTGGTATTTAGCAATTGCTTTATCTGTTTTTGCGGCAATAATTCATTTACCAATAAAGGAAGAACCAGTTTTAAGATTAAAAACAGAATAAATTGAATAGAACAAATCAATTAACAAAAATACACTTATCGGGGAAACCCTACATTATTTATAAATCTCAAAAAGGGTTTGATCTTTACACCGATTTTTCAAAAAAAATAATTTTAAATAATGAAAATATTAAAAGTTTTTTAACTAAAAAAAATAAAAAACAATCAAACAATACTGATCTTTTCATTGGTTTTTTTGGATATGAGTTATTAAATAATCTGATTGATGTAAAAGTTCCTAAACAAAAAAATTTCAACTTTCCAAAGGGTATTTTTTATAAACCAGAAAAAAAGATTAAACTTAGTAACAAGTTAAATTATGATTTCAAAAATTTCAATTGTGGGAATTTTAAAATCAATATTAATAGAAAAAATTATACAAAAATATTCAATAAATTTAAGAAAAAGATAAAGAGTGGCGAGACATATCAAATTAAAATATGCACTAAATATAAAACAAAGTCAAAAATCAATCCGTTAGATTTTTTTTCAAGGTTATCTGATACCAATTTAGCGCCAGAGGCTTTTATGATTAAAGATGATAATTATTCAATTATTAGCTGTTCCCCAGAAACTTTAATTATAAAAAAAGGAACCGATATATCTACAAAACCAATAGCTGGGACTGTAAAAAAAACTAAGGGGTTAAATAAAATAAAAGCATTAAATTATTTTAGAAAAAATTTAAAAGAAACCAAAGAGCATAATATGATTGTTGATATGGAAAGAAATGATTTATCAAGAATTTGCAAGGTAGGTTCAGTAAAATTGTCTAAACAAAAAATCGTTGAGGAATATAAAGACCTTTTCCACTATGTTAGCCTAATTAAGGGAAAATTAAAAAAAAATATAAATAATTTTGAAATAATTAAAGCAATGATGCCAGGTGGTTCTGTTATTGGATGTCCAAAGATAAATACACTTAATCTTTTAAATAATCAGGAAAAAGAAAACAGAAATATTTACACAGGAAGTTTTGGTTATATAAAATTTAATGGTGATATGAGATTTAATATAATTATAAGATCAATTTTAAATTTTAAGAACATATCCGAAATTTCAGTTGCTTCAGGTGTCGTTGTAGATAGTAATGCCAATCACGAATTTAATGAGAATTTTCTTAAAGCTAAGGCGTTAATAGATTTATTTAAATGATTTATGTAATTGATCATAACGACTCTTTTACTCATAATGTAGTTCACCAATTTGCTTTGTTTGATAAAGTTGCGTGTGATAATTATGATAAAATTAGCGAAAATAAAATTAAGCAAGCATCAACAATAATTTTTTCACCTGGACCAGGTAATCCAAAAAATTATCCAACCACTTCAAAAATTTATAAAAAATACAAAGGTAAAAAAAAAATCATAGGGATTTGTTTAGGGTTTCAACATATTTTATTTTGTGAAGGTGCAAAAATTGTTGAACAAAAAAAAATTTATCATGGTTTTCAATCAAATATAAAAGTTATCTCTAATAAATCTTTATTCAAAAAAGGAAAAATATTTAAAGTTGGCAGATATCATTCTTTAAAATTAAAAGAGCCTTTCAAATCTAATAATTTTGAGATAACTATGAGATGTTTAAATTCAAAAGTCGCGATGGCATTTGAAAATAAAAAGGAAAAAATATATGGATTTCAATTTCACCCAGAATCTTTTTTAACTATCAATGGTAACTTACTTATTAAAAAAATCTTATCAGCTTAAAGACTTAAAACAGATAGAGTTCCAAGATCTTTGGGGAGATCATGGAATTTTTACAACGATGTGGATTTTTGGCAAACCAGCAAAAATTTTATTTTTCGATAATCATTTAAAAAATTTAATTTTATCATTAAAAAAATATCAAATAAAAAAGAAATCTTTAAAGTCAGATATTTTAAAAATAATTAATAAAAATTTATCCAATAAGAGGAAATATAATCATCTATTGAGAATTGCCATAAATAAGGAAATTATTTCAATATCTTTGAGAAAAAGAGTTAAACCAAAATTAAATTTTAATTTGAGGTTAGTAAAATTAAAAAGGGAAAAACCAGAATTTAAAAATCTTAAATACAAAAAGATCTTATCTTATTTATCTAAAATGGATAACTCCCAATCAGATATTGCATTAGTATCCAATAAAAAATTATTAGAAACTGGAACTTCAAATTTATTATTTGTTAAAGATCAAAAATTTTTTACGCCAAAAAAGGATTATTATGAGGGAAATACTTATAAATTTTTCAAAACAAAAATAATGAAGATAATTAAAAAAGATATTTTGGTTAAAGATATAAAAGATTATGATGAAATATTATTAATAGGATCTGGCAAAGGTGTTACTTCAGTTAGAACTATAAATGAACTCAAATGGAAAAGAAAAAACTTAAAAAAATTCAAATTTCTATCAAAACAATATAATGCAGTTATAAATAAATGTAACTCTTATAGATTTTAGCAAATGAAAGACCCAAACAATCCTTGTTTATTTTGTAATGTTAAAAAAAGTGGATGTGCTCATGAAAATGAATTGGCATATGCGAGTTATGACTCATATCCAGTTTCAAAACATCATTGTTTGATTATACCTAAAAGACACATAAAAGATTATTTTGATTTATCTAATGATGAATTAGTTGCTTGTAATGATCTTTTAAAAATTGTAAAAAAAGAAATAACCAATAAAGATCCATTAGTTAAAGGATTTAATCTTGGAACAAATATAGGAATTGTATCTGGTCAATCTATTCTACATTGTCATTTTCATCTGATTCCCCGAAGAGAGGGAGATGTAGATAATCCTCAGGGTGGAGTGCGATCGGTTATTCCTAACAAACAACATTATAAAAGAAATAATTAGCCTATTATAAAAGACAAATTGACCCCAGTTTGAGGTTGAACTATAAATTCAACTATATATATAAAACTTTAAAAAATTAATTCAAAATTTAACAAAAGGCGGAAATGTTAAGCAACAATCCATTTTCAATTTTATCAGAAACCATTTCACCATTTGCAATGCAATCTTTTATTATCGCAATGGTTTTGTTGATTGCAGTCGGAACTATTATTCAAATGATACATCATAAAAATTTGACTTATTTTTTTAATAACGCAAAAAAAGCAAAACTTTCAGCAACAAAAGAATTAGGTGTGGGAGAAAAAGTTTCCGTCATTGCTAAAACAACTGTCGTTGATATTGGCACTACCTCTGAATTAGGTTTTGGTAAAAGAAGGCTTGCCCATGTTCTAGGAATGTACGGAACAATTTTATTTTGGGTGTCTTCAGCTATTTTAGTTTTTTGTTATACGGGTGCTGATAAACCAAGTTCTCAAACTTGGTCTTTGATTTGGCATGCAGGAGCAATATTAACTTGCTTGGGAGGGTATTGGTTTTGGTTTTTTTTAAGAGTAGACGTATCAGCGGAAGCTCATCCTTGGTATAGAATCATTAAAGCTGATTTATTTGTTTTAGCATTACTCGCATGTTCAACTTTTGGGTTAGCTTGGTCTTTTACTCAATTTAATGGTCAAACAGGTTTATCTTATCTATTTTTAACTTTATTTGTTGCATCAAATTTAATTTTATTTGGTGGCGTTTATTGGTCTAAATTTGCCCATATGTTCTACAAACCTGGAGCAGCAATACAAAAAAATCTAGCTGAGGCTGATGGTTCAAGGGACAATCTTCCTCCACCAGCAGATGCCCCTGAGCAATTTGGCTTAGGTATAAAAAGAGAAGAGCCAAAACACTATTAATATGTTATTAAAAAAAGGAGAAAAATAAATTATGTCAACTTTTGTATATATGACAAGATGTGATGGTTGCGGACATTGTGTAGATATATGTCCTTCGGACATCATGCATATAGATGAAAATATTCGAAGAGCAAAAAACATTGAACCAAATTTTTGTTGGGAATGTTACTCATGCGTTAAAGCATGTCCTAATCATGCAATTGACGTAAGAGGTTATGCTGATTTTGCTCCTATGGGTCACAGTGTGAGAGTTAGAAGAGAAGAAGAAAAAGGAACTATCTCTTGGAAAATTAAATTTAGAAATGGAACAGAGAAAAATTTCGTATCCCCAATAACAACAAAGCCTTGGGGAAAATTTATACCCAAACTTGCCGAGGGTGACACCCCTAACCAAGGAGAAATTAATTCACAAAGATTATATAGTGAGCCAGAGGGTTTAAATACTAATAAAGAATTACCATCAGTTCCAAAAGAGTCTTTTAAAAAAGGTGTTTATTATTAATGGCTAAGCAAAAAACACATTATGAGGAATGTGATGTATTAGTTGTTGGTGGAGGAATGGCTGGTACTGGAGCGACATTTGAGGCTAGACATTGGGGAAGAGATTTAAAAATTGTTTGTGTTGAAAAAGCAAATATTGATCGAAGTGGTGCAGTCGCACAAGGTTTGTACGCAATAAATTGTTACATGGGTATGCAATGGGATGAAAATCAACCTGAGGACCATGTAAGATATGCCAGAAATGATTTAATGGGAATGGTTAGAGAAGATTTAGGTTATGACATGGCTCGTCATGTAGACTCAACTGTTCACATGTTTGATGAGTGGGGTCTTCCAATGATGAAAAATGAAAAAACTGGAAGATACTTAAGGGAAGGTAAATGGCAAATCATGATACATGGTGAAAGCTATAAACCAATCGTTGCTGAGGCAGCAAAAAAATCTGCAGATAAAATTTATAATAGAATAATGGTCACTCATTTATTAATGGATGAAGCTCAAGAAAATAGAATTGGTGGAGCTGTTGGATTTAATATGAGAACAGGAGATTTTCATGTATTTAGAGCTAAAGCAGTTATTGTTGCTGCAGGTGGTGCATCGCATATTTTTAAACCGAGAGCGGTTGGAGAGGGTATGGGAAGAACTTGGTATGCACCATGGAGTAATGGATCTGCATATGCACTACCTATTGCTGCAGGCGCAAAGATGACCCAAATGGAAAATAGAATTGTATTGTGTAGATTTAAAGATGGTTATGGACCTGTTGGAGCATATTTTTTACATTTAAAAACATACACACAAAATGCTAATGGCGAAAATTATGAAAAAAAATGGTATGATCAAACTAAAGAATTAGTTGGTGAATATATTGATCATCATCCAACTCCTACTTGTTTAAGAAATCACGCATTTATACAAGAAGTTGCTGCAGGCGGTGGACCGATCCACATGGTTACTAAAGAGGCTTTTCAAGATCCACATTTAGAAACAGTTGGATGGGAAAATTTTTTAGGAATGACAGTTGGACAAGCTGTTGTTTGGGCATCACAAAATATTGATCCAAAGTATACAAATCCTGAATTAACAACATCTGAACCTTACGTTATGGGATCGCACGCAACATGTTCAGGAGCATGGGTTAGTGGACCTGAAGATTTGTCTCCACCAGAATACTTCTGGGGTTATAATAGAATGTTAACAATCGACGGGCTTTTTGGTGCAGGAGATACTGTGGGTGGTAGTGCACATAAATTTTCATCAGGATCTTTTACAGAGGGCAGATTGGCAGCAAAGGCAGCAGTAAAATATATTGAAGATAAAAAAGCTGAAGGAATTAATGTTACAGATAAACAATGTGATAATTTTAAAAAAGCTGTTTACAAACCTTTAGAAACATACACAGTTGCTCAAAATGAGATAACTGGAGGAACTGTTTCACCAAGTTATATTTCACCGATACAAGGATTACAAAGATTACAAAAGATTATGGATGAATACGTTGGGGGTATTACATCAAATTATATGACTAATGGAAATCTACTCAAAAAAGCTTTAGAACTTTTAGCTTGGCTACAAGAGGATTTAGAGCATGTTGGTGCGGAAGATTATCATCAGTTAATGAGAGCTTGGGAGTTAAAACATAGAGCTTTAACCTCACAATGTGTGACCGAGCATACTTTATTTAGGGAAGAAACTCGTTGGCCAGGTTATTATTACAGAGGTGATCACATGAAATTGGATGATGAAAATTGGCATTGTTTAACAGTTTCAAGAAGAGATCCTAAAACTGGTAAATTTACATTAGAAAAGGTTCCTGTTTATCATATTGTTGATGAAAAAGAGAAAAAGAAGGCCTCATAATTTAGTTTAAGTAAACTTATGGATCTTTTATCAAAGTCAGATGAAGAGATTTTTACAATTGGCAAACCTTTTTGGGAAAATCTAGTACGAGCCTCAAATATGAAGGATTATGGAGGTTTTACTAAAGATTTTTCAACACAAATGTTATTTGGAGCTAACGAAGTAGAGCTTGGTAAACAGTGGGCAAACAATAAAATTATCACAAATTTAGACGAAACTTACAAACCTTTTGGAACCTTAAGACGTGGCGAGCATATAACAGTATTGATCAAACAGACTAACAAGGAAATACCTGGGGAGTTTCTAGGAAGAATGGTACTGGGGGTTGAGGATGGTGAGATCAAGATTTTTGGAGCAACAATCTATTAATTAAAGTTTGACAATTTTTTTACTAGGTGTATTCAAGGATTTAGATGCATCTTTCAAATTTTAAAATTCTTAATAAAATAATTAACAAAAAAACAACTTTTATTAAAACTGGAATTTTCTCAGCTATAGCTGCATGTTGGGGTGTTATCTTAGTTGGAACTTTTATTACTTTTAAATAAGTAATATTCTAAGTTTTATATTTGATGGACGTTTTTTTACCAATAGCCCAAGTCTTTATTAATCCTGTTGAAATACTTTTGCTTAGTGCCATTGTTGGTGTTCTTTCAGGTTTATTTGGTGTAGGAGGTGGCTTTTTAATGACACCTTTCTTAATCTTTATGGGTGTTCCCCCAGCTTATGCAGTAGCTAATGAGGCTAACAATATTTTAGCGACTTCAGTGTCTGGATCTACCACTCATTGGTTAAAAAATACTTTAGATTACAAAATGGGATTAATGATTGTGATTGGTGGAACAATAGGAACTATATTGGGTATTTTAACATTCACTTATTTTAAAGATATTGGAAAAATAGATACAGTAATTTCTTTAGCTTATATGTACATTCTTGCAATAATAGGGACTTTGATGTTAGTAGAAAGTCTAGGTGAAATTGATAAAGCCAAAAAAAATATTGTAGAGAAGAAAAAATTACATGTTCATTATTGGATCCATGGACTTCCTTTTAGAATGAGATTTCCAAAATCCAAATTATATGAGAGTATATTTACACCTATCATAATTGGATTAATTGTTGGTTTTATAGCAGCCATTATGGGTATCGGCGGTGCATTTATTTTAGTACCAGCAATGATTTATATTATTAAGATGCCAACAAAATTAGTGCCTGGGACTTCCTTGTTTGTGACGATTTTTGTTAGTGTGATCGTTACATTTCTTCATTCAATTAATTATGGGTCAATTGATTTAATGTTAGTTTTAATGTTAGTTGTGGGATCAATAGTAGGAGTTCAAGTAGGTCAGAAGCTTGGTGAGCAGATTGACAGCTCTGGATTAAAAGCTTTGTTAGCAATTTTATTATTAATAGTTGGGATTGTCATTGCTTATGATACTTTTTTTGCTGATGAGATTAAGAACGGAGTTACATCCATAAGTTCACCAGATTTAAATTTTTTCTCAAAATTTATTAGGGAGTTTTCAGAAGATATGCCATTCTTCTATGGATTATTTTCAATCTTATTTGCTGTTATTTTAGGAATAGGTGCTGCATTTATTAGAAGATCAATTTCAAAGTTTAGAGAAAAATATTTTAAAAAGACAGTTAAACAATCTAAATAAAAAATTTTATATAGACCTCAATCGAAAATATACTTACAATTCCTACAGTCAACATGGATGTAAATCCAACAACAAAAGGTTTGTAACCCATATTTCTAATATCTTTTAAATTTGTTGATAAGCCTATAGCTGCCATAGCCATAGTCAAAAAAATTTTAGAAGAAGCTTTAATTGTGTTTATGAAATCGATCCAATTATTATCAGTTGAGAAAACTTCATCACCTACATTTCTTAAAATTATCATCCCAACAAACCCTAAAACAAAATATGGAAATATACTTAAAATTGAGTAACCCTTTTCTTTTGTTTGACCTCTATTATAAAGAAAAGCAAAAAGAGGGATCATAATTATTAAAAAAGTATTTCTTATAAGCTTTGTAACAGTTGCTATATTTAAAGTTTCAGGACTACTGAACTGCTGATCATATATCAATCCTGCTGCAGCTACTTGTGAGGTTTCATGTATGGCAGTTCCTAAAAAAAGACCTGCAAATAATGAGTTTCCTTCAAAATAAAAATTCGCAAAGTAAGGGTATAACAACATCGAGAGTATTCCGAATAAAGTAATGTTAGCAATTGCATAAGAAATTTCACTTTTATTAGCCTTTATTACTGGTGCAGTCGCCATTATGGCAGTGGTACCACAAACAGTGCTACCGATTGATATTAAGTAGGCCATCCTTGTTGGTATTTGTAGTTTTTTAATTATTAGCTTTATTACAATTAAGACGCTGACAATACAAATTACTATCAATGGAATTGCTATTTTTCCAAATTCTAAAAATTCAAAAGGTTTTAATTGTATACCTAGACAAATTATTCCAAGTTTTAAAATATAGTCTCTGCTAAAATCTAGTCCTTTTTGAAAACTTTCTCGAATTTTAAAAAAATTTCCAAAAAAAATTCCTAATAGAATAGCTATCATCGCTGTAGAGATCGGACTTTTGCTATATCCTAAAAGTTCAATACCAATAATATTATTAAAACCTTGAGAAAGGGAATAAAGAATAAATGCAAGTATTATACCTGGTATTAACACCAAGTAATCTTTTAAGAGCATTATTATAAAGTGATTATGCGCTTCTATAAAGTTTGGTCATAACAAATTCCTTATGACCTAAAGCTTCTGCACAAGTTAATCTTCCATTAGCAACTCTAATAGTTGTTTCAATAAGTTTATCTCCTGCCTCTGATAAATTCATTTCTCTTGAAAGAATTTTTGATACATCGCAATCAATGTGTTCACCCATACTTTTAACAGTCAATGGATTAGCAGTTAATTTAACGACTGGCTCAATTGGATTTCCAACAATATTACCTTGCCCAGTTGGAAACAGATGAATATTAAATCCTGCTGCTGCTTGAAGTGTTACACACTCAGCTGCTGCTGAAGAAGTATCCATAAAGTATAATCCATTACCTTTTTTTGGTTCTTCTGCTGGCTCTAAAACATCTATAAATTTACAATCACCAATTTTTTGAAAATTTCCAAATGCTTTTTCTTCAATAGTTGTTAAGCCTCCAGCAATGTTTCCAGCGGTTGGTTGACTCTCTGATAGATCATCTGTTGCTTCTTTTAATATAAAATCATTATATGCGCTCCAAGTTTTCATAAATTTATCTGAAGCTTCTTTTGTGGCACCTCTATTTGCACAAACTTTTTCAGCTCCGGTTAGCTCTGAAGTTTCACCAAAACATAAATGAACACCAAGTGGTTCAAGTTTATCCATTAAGTTTCCAACTGTAGGATTTGACGCAAGACCTGAAGTAGTATCTGACTCTCCACATTTTACTGAAATCCATAAATCACTTATCGGACATTCCTCTCTTTGTTTTTCTGAGGCCCACATTACAAATTCTTGTGCTTTTTTGGATGCTTTCATAACAGTTCCAATATCACCCGTCCTTTCAATGTGAAAACCTTCTACAGGTTTTCCAGTCTTCGCTATTCCATCTACAATTCTTTTAGTCCACTTTGGTTCAATACCTATTACAATCACCGCAGCAACATTAGGGTTACTTCCAGTACCTATCATTGTTCTAAAGTGTAATTCTAAATCCGCTCCAAACTGTAATCGTCCATATGAATGAGGTAATGCGATAGTTCCTTTTATATTGTTTGCGACTGCCTCTGCGCAAGCATTTGAAATATCATCTACTGGTAAAATAATTACGTGATTTCTAGTCCCCGCTCTTCCATTTTCTCTTTTGTAACCTAAAAAACTTTTTGGAATTTCCATTAATTTACCACTTTTTTGTTTTGACGTTATGAACATGTACATGTTCGCCTTTTTTTATGGACTTAACAACTTTTCCTATGTCGTGACCATATTTTAAAATTGTGTCTCCCTCTTTTAAGTCCGTCATAGCAATTTTATGACCCAATGGTATTTCATCCATTGATTGAATATCTGTCGAGCTATCATCTTCCATAATCCAGCATTTACAGTCTTGTTTTGGTGTTATTTTTTCTATTACTACAACCCCTACATTATCCTTTTTATCGTGAATTATGATGTCAGTAGCCATTATATCGTGTCGATTTGTTTGTTTGAATTTTCAAAAATCTTATATATTAATCGCGACAATTAAGAAATAGTTTTATAAAAAATTATTACATTTGCTAGATTAGAAAGGTTCTACTAATGACAAAAATGACAACAGAAGAAGCTTTTGTAAAAGTTTTACAAATGCACGGCATTGAACATGCTTTTGGAATAATAGGTTCAGCATTCATGCCTATCTCTGATATTTTTCCAGATGCTGGTATTACTTTTTGGGATGTTGCTCATGAGACTAATGGTGGATTAATCGCTGATGGATATACAAGATCCACAGGTAAGATGTCTATGGTTATTGCACAAAATGGGCCAGGCATCACTGGATTAGTGACCCCAATTAAAACTGCTTACTGGAACCATACACCACTATTATTAGTAACACCTCAGGCAGCAAATAAAACTATGGGTCAAGGAGGTTTTCAAGAAGTAGAACAAATGAATTTATTTAAAGATATGGTTTGTTACCAAGAAGAGGTTAGAGATCCATCTAGAATGGCTGAAGTTTTAAACAGAGTAATTGAAAAAGCAATAAGAGGCTCAGCACCAGCGCAAATAAATGTTCCAAGAGATTATTGGACACAAGTTATTGATATTGAATTACCACCAATAGTTAGATTAGAAAGACAAGGTGGTGGAGCGGAAGCGATAAATAAAGCTGCAAAACTTTTATCGAACGCAAAGTTTCCTGTTATTTTATCTGGTGCAGGAGTTGTGATCGGAGGTGCGATTGAGGAAACCAAAAAACTTGCTGAAAAATTAGACTCACCAGTCTGTTCTGGTTATCAACATAATGATAGTTTTCCAGGAAGCCACCCTTTAGCTGTAGGACCTTTAGGATATAATGGGTCAAAAGCTGCGATGGAATTAATTTCAAAAGCAGATGTCGTTTTAGCATTAGGAACAAGGTTAAATCCTTTTTCAACACTCCCAGGATATGGAATTGATTATTGGCCTAAGAACGCTAGTATTATTCAAGTTGATATGAATCCAGATAGAATTGGATTAACAAAAAAAGTTACAGTTGGAATTAGTGGTGATGCGAAGTTAGTTGCGACACAAATTTTAGAAAAACTATCATCAAGTGCTGGAGATACAGATAGACAGAAAAGAAAAGATTTAATTCATCAAACAAAATCAGCTTGGTTACAAAAATTATCAAGTCTAGATCATGAAGATGATGATGAGGGAACAGTTTGGAATAAAGAAGCAAGAGAGAGGGATAAAGATAGGATGTCACCAAGACAAGCTTGGAGAGCAATACAAGCTGGAATGCCTGAAGATGTAATTATCTCTAGTGATATTGGAAATAACTGTGCAATTGGAAATGCCTATCCAACTTTTGAAAAACCGAGAAAGTATTTGGCTCCTGGATTATTTGGCCCATGTGGATACGGTTTCCCATCTATTTTGGGCGCAAAGATAGGTTGTCCTGATACACCCGTCATTGGTTTTGCGGGAGATGGTGCATTTGGAATAAGTATGAATGAGATGAGCTCTTGTGCACGTGAAGAGTGGCCAGCAATTACAATGGTGATTTTTAGAAATTATCAATGGGGTGCAGAAAAAAGAAATACAACTCTTTGGTTTGATAATAATTTTGTTGGAACAGAATTAGATCCGGTATTAAGTTATGCAAAAGTAGCTGATGCATGTGGCTTAAAAGGTGTAACAGTTAGAACCATGGAAGAAACCACAAACGCAATCAAACAATCTTGCGAAGACCAAAAGAAAGGTCTAACTACATTTATAGAGGTGATACTTAATCAAGAGCTTGGAGAGCCTTTCAGAAGAGATGCAATGAAAAAACCAGTGAGAGTAGCAGGAATAAAAAAATCAGACATGAAAACACAAAAAACTTTAATTTAAAAATAAAACTATTTTAAGTTTGAATTGTGAAAAATATACTTCCTAAAAATTTTGTATATTTATTTTTGTTTCTTTCAGTTGTTCTATTTTTATATGTAGTTTATAGAGCCGAATTTGTATGGGAAGGTAATAAATTTAATTATTATAAAAAATATTACATAATCTCAATATCATCATTTGTATTTTTTTTGTTACTTTGGTTTGTAAATGATAATATTAAATCTAAATCATTATTAGTCGTAACATCATTGGTTTTTTCTCTTTATCTATTAGAGATTTGTTTGAATTTACATAGTTTTATTTCAATTAAAATAGATCAAAATAATAAAATGAAACAATTAGAAAAAAACATAAAAATGTACGAGCTAAAATATAATAAAAAGTATGATTTAAGATCAAATAAAGAGGTACTTAGAGATGAACTTGTGAAAAATAAAAATACAGTATTAGTTCAAGTACCAGCAAATTACCTGAATGACAATAAGTTAGATTTTTTTCCATTACTGAGCTACCCAAACAAAAGAACAATTATTGATAATGAAAATGGTTATACCGCAATTATATTAAGTGACAGATATGGATTTAATAATCCAGATCAAGAATGGGAGAAAAAGAAGATCAAATATATGTTGATTGGTGATTCATTTACTTATGGATACGCCGTAAATAGACCTTACGATATCGGGAGCAATTTAAGAAAAAAAATTAAAGATGAAGAAGGAGTTTTAAATCTTGGCTTTGGTGGAAATGGCCCATTAATAGAATTAGGAATACTTAAAGAATTTTTGCCATTAATAAATACTGAAAATGTTGTTTGGATTTATTTTGAAGGTAACGACTTAAATGATTTAATAAATGAAAAAAAAAATGAAATTTTAAACAATTATGTTGATATAAAAAATTATTCACAAAATATACCAAATAAAAAAAAT
>CACJDV010000011.1 GCA_902592265.1 uncultured Pelagibacteraceae bacterium
GCGGTTGGTTTATCCTGGCTTGGTACATTTCATTCAATTTGTGCAAAATTATTAAGAAAGCATGCTTCAGCGGTTAATCTTAATTCAAATTTTACAATTGTTGATACTGATGATCAAATCAGATTAATTAAAAATATTTGTAAAGCAGAAAATATCGATACCAAACAACTATCTCCAAGGTATGTTATTGCCATAATTGATAAATGGAAAAATAAAGGATTATATCCCAGTGAAGTAAAGATTAATCCAAAAGATATTTATGAAAAAACAATTTTGCCAGTTTATAAAATTTATCAACATAAGTTGACAGAATTAAATGCGTGTGACTTTGGTGATTTAATTTTACATTCTGTTAAAATTTTAGAAAAAAATGAAGATATTAGAAAAATCTACTCTAAGAATTTTAAATATATACTTGTAGATGAATATCAGGACACAAATTACATACAAAGCCAATGGTTAAATTTGTTAGCTGAAAAAAATAAAAATATATGCTGTGTCGGTGATGATGATCAGTCAATTTATAGTTGGAGAGGTGCTGAAATAAAAAATTTTTTAGAATTTGATAAAATTTATCAAAATACCAAAGTAATAAGACTGGAGAAAAATTACAGATCCTCAAAAAATATTTTGTCCGTGGCTTCTTCCTTAATATCTAATAATCGAAATAGAGTAGGGAAGACTTTAAGATCAACAATGGAGGAAGGTGATTTAATTAAGTTAAACTGTTTTAAAAATGGAAAAGATGAAGCAATCGGAGTTTCTGATGAGGTAGAAAAAATAAAAAAGAAATATTCGTTGAATAATATTGCAATTTTAGTAAGGGCTATTTTTCAAACAAGAGAATTTGAAGAAAGATTTTTAAAGATAGGTATGCCCTACCGAATTTTAGGAGGGATTAAATTTTATGAGAGAGCCGAAATTAAGGACTGTGTTGCTTATCTAAGATTAATTAATCAAGAGAAGGATGACTTAGCCTTTGAAAGAATAGTTAATAATCCAAAGAGATCAATTGGTGATAGCACGATTAAAATTATTCATGAATACTCAAAGAAAAATAAGATAAGTTTGGAGTACTCAGCAAGAAAGATGATAGAAAAAAACTTAATAAAACCCAAAGCAAAAATAAGTTTAAGTATATTTTTAGATTTAATTTCAAAATGGAGGAATGATTTAAAAATTAAAAAATATAATCATGTCAAATTACTGCAGATAATTTTGGACGAGTCTGGGTACTCATCTATGTTAAAAAACAAAAAAGATCTAGAAAATGAAAACCGTTTAGAAAATATAAAAGAATTATTAAGTGCAATGAAAGAGTTTGATAATCTTGAAAGTTTTTTAGATCATGTATCTCTTGCAACCTCTATTGATCAAGACTGGGAAGGTGAAAAAATTAATATGATGACAATGCATGCAGCTAAAGGTTTAGAGTTCGATGTGGTTTTTTTACCCGGATGGGAAGAAGGTTTATTTCCTCATCAAAAATCAATTGAAGAAAAAGGACATAGTGGATTAGAGGAGGAAAGAAGATTGGCTTATGTAGGAATTACTAGAGCTAAAAAAAATGCAATTATTTCTTTCTCAATGAATAGATTTTATCAGGGAGATTGGATAGATAGTATGGCTTCAAGATTTATTGACGAACTTCCCGAAAATAATTTAGAAAAAAATTCATATTTTGACGAAAATAATGATTCATTTGATGAATTTGAGTTCAATCAAGACATAGAATTAGATGATGACCCCAAAAGAAGTCCGGGTTGGATTAGATATCAAAAAAGAATTAAATGACTAAAAACATAATAGATAAATTAAAAGATCAATTTCTTAGATACAATATTGATGGATATGTTGTACCAAAAAATGATGAATTTTTCTCAGAATATTCAAATAAAGATAGACTTAAAATTATATCTAATTTTACTGGATCAGCTGGATATGCTGTAATTCTAAAAAAAAAAAATTTTTTATTTGTTGATGGAAGATATTCAATTCAAGCAAAAATTGAAAGTGGTAAGAATTTTAAAATTTTTGATTACAAAAAAATAGTAGATACAGATGTATTTAAAAATTTAAATCTAGGAATTGACCCAGCATTATTTACTTCAAATCAGATTAAAAGATTTTTTTTAAAAAATAACAAAGTGACTTCAATCAATAAAAATTTAATTGATAAAATTTTTAAATTCAAAAATAAAAATAAAGTTCCTTTTTATACTCTGAATAAAGAAACTACTGGTGAAAGTCATTTACAGAAAATTTCTAAAGTTTGTTCATACTTAAAAAAAAATAAATCTGATTATATATTTATCACAGCTCCAGAAAATATTGCATGGCTATTAAATATAAGAGGATATGATAACCCAACTAGTCCAATACCGAATTGTTATCTTGTTATGAGTAAAGAAAAAAATATTTATTTAATTGTTGATAAATATAAATCAAAAAATCTTACTAAAGAAAAAAGATTTAAAAAAATTCAAATAATTGATCCAAAAAATATTTTTTCTTTATTTCAAAGTTTAGATAAAGGAAGCATTTTAATTGATGAGAAAACCTGCTCTTTACATTTTGAAGAAGTATTAAAAAAAAAATTTAGATTAATAAAAAAAGAAGATCCGATCTATTTCTTTAAGTCAATCAAAAATAAGACTGAAATTAAAAATACAATAGATGCTCACATCATTGATGGGGTCGCATTAACAAAATTCATTTATTGGATAAAAAATAAAAAAAAATTAGACATCACAGAGGTTGATGCCCAAAATAAATTAGAAAAATTTAGAAAAATGAATTCAAAATATTTATTTCCAAGTTTTAAAACAATAGCTGGAAGTGGAAAAAATGGAGCAATTGTTCATTATAGAGCAACGAAATATAATACCAAACTTTTAAAAAGAAATGAAATTTTATTATGTGACTCTGGTGGACAATATAAATTTGGAACAACAGATGTTACAAGAACAATTTGTTTTTCCAATCAAAAAAAATACATAAAAGATATTTACACAAATGTTTTGAAAGGACACATTGCAGTTGCTAATATAGATTTAAATAAAAAGAAAACTGGAAAACTAATTGATATTGAAGCAAGAAAATTTCTTAAAAGAAATAATATGGATTACTCTCATGGAACCGGACATGGTGTAGGTTATTTTCTAAATGTTCATGAAGGTCCACAAGCTATTTCAAAAAACAATACAATTAAAATTGAAAATGGAATGATTTTGAGTAATGAACCTGGATATTATAAAAGAGGTAAATTTGGAATACGTATTGAGAATTTAATTTATGCAAAAAAAATAAAAGGTCGATTATTTTTCCAAAATTTAACTTTGGCACCAATAGAAATAGATTTAATTAATTATAAACTTTTAAATGAAAAGGAGAGAAGTTATCTTTTTAAATATCATTTAGAGGTATATTCAAAATTATCGCCATTTCTCAACAAGAATGAAAAAAAATGGTTGGCTAGATTTATTTAAGCATTTTAAGCCAAGAAGACTGGTCTAAAATTTTTATTTTTAAACCTCTTGCAACATCAATTTTTCTGTTTGTTGGTTTTTCTCCGACTATTAGATAATCAAGTTTTTTTGTTACATTGCTAACTATTGACCCCGAATTTTGTTCTATTAGAGATTTTGCTTCAGAACGGCTCATGTTTGAAAGTTTACCAGTGAACATAAAAGTTTTATTATTTAATATGCCATCGGTTTTTTTATTTTCAGCATTTTTTATTGTGAGTATTTTTTCTAAGTTCTGTAAAACTTGTAAATTTGTACTATTTTTAAAAAAATTTTTTATTGAACTAATTTGAGTCTCACCAATCCCATCAATATTGATTAAATTATCAAAATTATTTTTTTTGGATAAAGAAATAAAATTTCCTAATGATTTTAAATTTTTTGCTATAATTTTTGCATTTTCTAAACCTATATGTCTAATTCCTAATGCGTAAATAAATTTTTCAAATGAAATTATTTTTTTTTGGTTAATTGAATATTTTAAATTTGAAACTGATTGCTTTCCCCATCCTTCTAAACTTTCTATTTTTACGTAATCAAGATTAAAGATATCTTGTGGAAATTTGATTAAATTTAAATTCCAAAAATTTTCAACAATTTTTTTTCCAAAACCATCAATATTGAAAGCTTCTTTAGAAACAAAATGTTTTATCTTTTCTATTGCCATTTTTTCACATTCATACCCTTCACTTGAACATCTTCTTACAGCGTCTTCTTTTTTTGTGGTAAAATTAAAATCTTTAACAGTTTTTGACCCACAAGATGGACAATTTTTTGGAAAATTAAATTTTTTTGAATTTTTATTTCTCAATTTTAAATCAACTGAAATTACATGAGGTATAACATCTCCCGCTCTTTCAATTAAAACCGTATCTCCAATTCTTATATCCTTTCTATTTATTTCTTCTTCATTATGCAAAGTTGCATTTGAAACAACAACACCTCCGATTTTTACTGGTTTTATTTTTGCTACAGGTGTTAAGGCGCCAGTCCTACCAATTTGAATTTCAATATTTTCAATTTTTGAGACACTACTATTGGCAGAGAACTTATGTGCAATAGCCCACCTTGGAGCATTTGCAACATTTCCTAATCTTTTTTGTAATCCAAAATCATTAACTTTGTAGACGATTCCATCGATATCAAAATCTATTTGATCTCTTTTTTTTTCAACTTCATTATAATTTTTCATTAAATCTTTTATTGTTCCAATTTTTTTGTTTAAAGGATTTATTTTAAAACCCCATTCTTTTAATTTTTTTAAGTAATCTTCTTGAGTAGAAACTTCTAAACCTTTTTCATAACCAAAAGTATAGGCTATAAATCTTAATGGAATCTTTTGTGTTTCTTTAGAATCTTTTTGTCTCAACGAGCCGGAAGCTGCATTTCTAGGATTTGCAAATTTATTTCTTAAATTTTTAAAATCGCTGTTTTGAATAAATACCTCACCTCTTATATCTATTTCTTTAGGAAAACTTTTTAATTTAATTTCGTGTGGTATATCTTTAATTGTTTTTAAATTTTCTGTAATATCTTCTCCTTCTTTTCCATCACCTCTTGATAAACCAGTTATAAATTTTCCATCTTTAAACAACAAAGATGCCGATATTCCATCAATCTTAGGCTCAGCGCTGTACTCAATATTTAATCCTGTTTCATTATTGAGAAAATTCAAAATTTTTTTTTCAAAATTTATAAGATCTTCCTCACTAAATGCATTACTCAGGGACAACATTGCTGTTTTATGTTTTATTTTTTTAAAAATTTTAGAAGGTTTGAAACCTACGGAATTAGAGGGAGAATCTTTGTGATTTAAAAATTTATATTGTTTCTCTAAATCAATTATCTCCAATTTTAATTTATCAAACTCACTATCATCAACTAAAGGTTGATTTAAATTATAGTAATGTTTGTTGTATTTTTGAAATAATTTAATTTTATTTAGATATTTTCGATTAATTCTCTCATCAATCATTTTTTAAAAAAGGCTTTTTATTGTACTTAAGATTTTACTATTTTCTTTCTTTTTGTCTCGAACGGAAACTTTGTATTCTTTATTAAAAATTCTATATGTTTCTTTATACCATTCACCTGAATTATAATTGTAACCCAGTAATGCAGCATATTTAAGTGACTCTTCCTCCATGCCTAGTATGTAATAAATTTCTACTAATCTATGAATTGCCTCCTCTACATGATCTGTTGTGTCATAATTATTTAATACATTTTTAAATCTATTTAGAGCAGGTATCCATTTTTTTTTACTAAAGTAATGTCTACCAATATATACTTCTTTAGCAGCTAATATATTATTAATTAAGTCAATTTTGTATCTCGCATCATAAGCATAATCAGTGTCAGGATAATTTTCAACAATATAAATAAGTTCTTTTTTAGATAGAATTAAGGGAGCTAAGTCTTTTTTTTCACCTTCAATAGTCTCATAATAACACATCGCTAAAAGATAATGTGCATATGCCAAATTTTTATCTTTAGGATAAGTTTTAAAATATCTTTTAAGATTCTCGATTGCTAAAGAATAATAACCTTGAAGATAGTACGAATATGATGCCATTAAAACCGACTTTGGTGCCCATTTAGATTGTGGCAATAATATTTCAACTTCTAAAAATTTTTTACTTGCAGCAAAATAATCACCAGTTTCTATAAAGTCCATACCTTCTTTATATGCAGAAATAATTTCTTCGCTTTGACTGGTTTCCTTAATTAGTTTAATTTTTTCTGCTTCTTTTCCACATGAATTAAAAAATAAAAAAGTAAATAAAATTAAAATAATTTTAATCTTAGACATATCTTAAATATATACTAAAAAAACTGCAAAGATGAATATTTTATTAAGCTATTGATCTTAACAAGCTTCTATTTATCAGTGTATGTGGAAGTGTTCTCTCTTGTATTTCAATAATTGAAAAATTATCTTTATTTTCAAATACTTTTCTTAGCAAATTATTTGTCATAGAATGCCCTCCCTGAGAACAGTTTATACTTGCTATCATTCTATATCCGCTGGTAAAAAGATCACCGATACAATCTAAAATTTTATGATTTACAAATTCTTTTGTATTTCTCAGACCATCTGGATTTAAAATATTTTCGCCTCTAACAACTATTGCATTCTCTAAACTACCACCTTTTGCTAAACCATTTTTCTTTATTGCTTCGATATCTTCATACAAACAAAAGGTTCTTGAATTGAAAATTTCTTCGAGATTATCCTCATAAACGTTAACCTTATTTCTTTGGTTACCAATAACTTGATTCTGATACTTAAGCTGAAAATCTATGTCTAGACTTAACTTTGAAGGTTCAATTGAAATAAACCTATCATTGCTTTTAAATTCAATTTTTCTATTTATTTTTATAATCTTAATTGGCTTATTACTTGAATCCAAACCTACTGATAAAATTTCATTTATAAACAACTTGGCTGATCCATCTAAAATTGGAACTTCTTCATTATCAATTTCTACTAAAGCATTATCAATTCCAAGTCCAAATAACGCACCCATTAAATGTTCAATAGTTGAAACCTTTACGCCGTAGCTATTGCTTATAGTCGTGCAAAGAGCTGTGTTACTCACGTTCATAAAGTTTGGATAGATGAGATTATTTTCTTTTAAATCGATTCTTTTGAAAACAATTCCAGTATCTGGCTCAGAAGGTTTAATACAAATTTTAACTATCTTGCCACTGTGAAGTCCTACCCCACTGAAGGAAACTTTTTTTTTAATTGTTTTTTGGTTTAATAAAGACACGTTGTAGTATTAATCCTGAGTCACACAAAATTAAAAACAACAAATATTACGAGAAAATACAGATTAATCGAAAAAATTGAAAAATTTCTCAAAAAAACCAGGATTTTTTGGTTTTTTTTTCATTAAGGTCACTTCATTTTCGTTAAAACCAGTCAGAATTTTTTGTGCAACTAATTCTAAATTATTGCTGTTAATGCTCAAAAAACTATCAAGGTACCTATAACTAATTGTTCTATAAACAGATATCTGAAATTTATTTAAAGCTTTTTCTAAATTATCCAAAATATTATTAGGTACACAGATAAAACTTAGGTCTAAAGATAAATTCTCACAGTTATCTTTATCTGGTAAAAGTTTATAGTATTCATTATCAATATAAAATTGATCAATTTTCATATGAATAACCTCTGCTTTTTTTAAAGTTTCTTCACAATAATTCTTTGCTTCTATTAATAAATTATTAATGATTTTTGTATTTATAGGAGTCTCATTAATCTTATTTTTAATTGAAAGATTAACTGAAAAAATCTCCTCATTTTCAATTATTAAATAGATAACTTTTATGAATTCACCCAATTCTTTTTCAATTTTAAAAATGTTTTCATTTAAAAATTCACTAAATAAATCAAAATCAAAATTTTTATTTTGATTTTTTAAGATAGTTTCTTTTTTGTAATTAATTTTATTTGCTTCACCAAGTGAGATAATTATTAATTTATTTGAACTAATAAAGATAAATATTTTATTAATTGAACTATTTCTCATTTAATATGATTTGATTTTTTTGGCGAAAGTCTACAATTGTTTTTTCATTAATTTTTTTTTCATTAGACATTCGAACGTATAAATTTAATATTTTTTCGATGTCTTTTTTTGGAAGTTTTATTAAATTTCCATTACGAGTTTCAATATCCCACCTGTTTGACTTATATAAATATAAGTTTGAAATTTCACTAAACTCAAAAAGCGAGCTATCAATTTTCCTTTTTAACTTGAGAAACTCTGAAATATCCAAATCACCAAAAATAAAAGGTAGTTCTAATACAAAATCTTTATTTTCAATTAGTTTTCCATTTGATCCAATCAAATAATCAAAACCATTTCTTTTTGTTTGTGCAAGTATTTCTGTTTTCTCTATAAAGATTTTTAATGTTGATGGATAATTTTTAAATATTTCAAATTGTTCAATAATATTAATTGAACTAATTTTTTTTTTTAAATATTGCTTATCTAAATGAAATATGCTTTTAAAATTAGAATCATAAATAATACTTTCAATTCTCTTTCTTTCATCAAGATTTAAACCACTAATCTCTATCTGATTAATTTTTGGAAAACTTACATTTATTAATGAAATATTATTTATTGATACAAGAAAACAAAACAATAATAAGTAAATTATAATTTTTTTACTTATTAATAGATGCATCTTTTAAAATTAATTTTATTAGATTTATGAAATTAATTCCAATATAGGCTGATATCTCCGGAACTAAAGATAGTTTTGTCATTCCAGGCTGGGTATTAATTTCTAAAAGGTAAAATTTTCCTTTGAAATATTTAAAATCTGATCTTGTAACTCCTCTACACCCCATCAAATTATGCGCTTTTAAAGTTGTATCCATAAGAATTTCGAATTTTTTTTTTGGTAAGTCTACAGGAATAATATGCTCAGTCTTAGCATTTAAATTGTATTTTGCCTGATAATCATAAAATTTTCTTTTTGGTTTAAGTTCAATTGCTCCAAGTTTTTTTTTTCCAATTATAGCTGATTGAATTTCTCTCCCAGGAATAAATTGTTCTATTAATATTTTTTTATAATCTTTTAACAATTTTATTTTTCTCGATAAATTATTTTTATTACAAATATAAACATTAACACTAGAACCTTCATTTATTGGTTTAATAACAACAGGGAAGTTTAACTTTTTTTTTACTAAACTAATAAGTTCTTTATTAGTTTTATTAAAAGTAAAAATGAAATATTTAGGTGTCAAAATTTTATTTTTAATAAAAATTTTTTTAGAAATTTCTTTATCCATTGCTTTAGCAGAGGCAATCACACCTGAATGGGTATAAGGTATACCTATTGTCTCAAGGATTGTTTGTATGTATCCATCTTCACCGAACTGCCCGTGTAGAGCATTAAAAATGAAATTGGGTTTGAAACTTTTTGTTACAGATATTAAATCTTTGTCTGGCTCGCATGTTTTTACAATGTAATTATTTTTTTTTAATTCTTTGGCAACCTGCCTTCCTGTCTCTAAGCTGATAATTCTTTCCTTAGAAATACCGCCTGAAATTATCAAAATTTTTTTTTTCAATTTATTCCAATATTTTAATTTCTTTATCTAATTTTATGCCAGTTTTTTCTAGAACTTTTTTTGAAACAAAATCAATTAATTTTTTCATATCATCAAATGTTGCATTACCGTTGTTTACAAAAAAATTTGAATGTTTTTCTGAAATATGTGCATCACCAAACTTGGTATCTATTGAGACTGATTCTCTTATCAGTTCCCAAACTTTTTTATTTGTTTGATTTATCGGGTTTTTAAAGGTGCTCCCACCAGTTTTAACTCTCATTGGTTGATTTTTTTCTTTTAAAGATTTCATTTTCATTATTTCACTATTTACTTTTTTAAAATTACTTTTAATTCCTTTGAAAGAAGCACTTAAAAAAATCAAATCTTCGGATAAATCATTTTTTCTATAACCAAAATTTATTTCTTTTGAGGGAATTGTTATTAAATTCCCTTTTTTATCTAAAGCTTGGATAGAGAGAAGAATATCTTTAAATTCTCTTCCAAAACATCCTGCATTCATTTTAATACCCCCACCTATGGATCCTGGAATGCAGGATAAAAACTCAAATCCACTCAAATTATTTTCAGCAGCAAAACTAGATAAGCTATTATCTAAAACGCCACTTCCAGAAATAATTACGTCTTCTCTTAATAAAGATATTCTATTAAAATTTTTACTTAGCTTTATCACAACACCATCAAAAATATTATCTGAGATTAAGGTGTTAGAGCCTGCACCAATAATAAAGATTTTTTCATTATTATCGAGTACTTTGAGAAATTTAACTAAATCTCTTAAATTTTCTGCCTTGTAAAAAACTTTGGACTTTCCCCCAATATTGAACCAATTTTTTTTTTTTAAATCTTGATCGTAAATTACATTTTTATTAAAGTCTTTTAACAAATCTTTAAGCTGAGGTTTCTGCATTACATTAATTCAGGTAATTTTTTCATCCAATTTGAGATTGAACCAGCGCCCATTCCTATAACTATTTTATTTCCATAAATATTTTGTTTAAGAAATTTTGCTAATTCATTATTATTTTTAATCATAAATAGTTTTACTTTTGAGTTTTTAATTATTTCTTTTGCAAAATCATTGTAATGGAAACCCAAATTAATTTTTTCTCCTGCTGTAAAAATGGGACATAATATAATTGTGTCTGCATCTCTGAAACAATGACTGAATTCATTTCTTAAATCCTTTAATCTTGATATTCTATGTGGTTGAAAAACACAGATTTTTTCACACTTATCAAAAACTTTTTTTACTCCCTCTAACACAGATTTTATCTCTGTTGGATGATGAGCATAATCATCATAAAAATCAACTCCATTAAATGTAAATATTTTATTAAATCTTCGCTGGACACCTTTAAAGTTTTTCAGACCCTTTTTAATATTAGACTCTGGGATTCCTACAGTAAGAGCAACTGCAATTGCCGCTGTGGAGTTTCTTATATTATGAACACCTAATAATGGGACCTGAAAGTTTTTTAAAATTGTTCTTTTTTGATTTGGTAAATTTATAGATAAATCAAATTTTGAGAAAAGTTTGTTTTGAATCATATTTTTGATATGAAAATTAGCGTTAGACTTAGTACCATATGTAAAAAAATTTTTATTTCTGATATCTTTAATTAATTCATTGTTAATTTTATCATCAATACAAATAAAAGATTTCCCAAAAGATGGAACTTTTTTTATAAAGTGTAGAAAATGATTTTTTAAATCCTTTATTGATTTATAAAAATCCATGTGTTCTCTATCTATGTTTGTAATAATTGAATATGTAGGAGAAATATGAGTAAAACTTCCGTCTGACTCATCTGCCTCTAATATAGACCAGTCACTCTTGCCTAATTTTGCAGTGCTCTTTATTGAATTTATTATGCCTCCATTGATTATTGTTGGATCCAACTTGGTATTTTCAAAAATAGAACTTACCAAAGATGTCGTTGTTGTTTTACCATGAGATCCAACTACAACAATATTTTTCATTAAAGAAACAAGATTTGCCAACATCTTCCCTCTTTTTATTATTGGTAATTTTTTTCTTTTAGCCTCTAGTAATTCTGGATTACTTTTTTTTATTGCAGAGGAAATCACTACAATTGTAACACCTTTTATATTTTGTTTTTTGTGACCGATAAAAATTCTAACACCCTGTTTTTTTAATTTTTCAATATTTTTATTCTTATTTATATCGCTTCCTTGAATTTGAAAACCTTTTGCCTTCATAATCAATGCGAGACCACTCATACCTATTCCACCAATACCTACAAAATGGATAATCTCTTTTTTAGCTAATTCAATTTTCATTAATAGTTTCCAATATTTTTTGGTTTATATCATCCCATGAGTTTTGAAAATTATGTTTTTCTAAATTATTTTTTTTTACATTGTACTCAGACTTACTCATAATTATATGATCTAAAAATTTTTCTAAATTAGCCTCATTAAAGTCTTTTTGACTCATAATCCAGCAACAATCTAAATTTTGGTAAAAATTTGCATTTTCAAATTGATGATTATCTTTTGCTGAAACTAGAGGAATTGTTAGAAATGGTTTATTCATAGTTGACAATTCTGCTAAAGTCGATGCACCGGCGCGCGTAATACATAGGTCTGATTGATTTATTAAATCTGCTAAATTTTCCTCAAAATCAAAAATGGTATTTTCAATTCCAGCCTCATCATAAATATTCTTTAAATTGTCAATATTACTTTTATGAGTTTGTTGAATGATTTTAATTTGATTTTTTTTTGACAAATTAACGATAACATTTTTTACTACATTATCAAAAATCTTCGCTCCTTGACTACCACCAATAACTAAAAGACTGAATACATTATTTTCTGTTTTAATTTCTCTTTTCTCATAAAAATTCCTTTTAACTAGTGGGGATATTACCTGAATTTTATTTTTAAATTTTTCAGGAAAGTTTTTTAAATTTTCTGTATAAGTAAAAATTTTATTACAAAAACCCAAAAAAAGTCTGTTTGCTCTACCTAAAACAATGTTGGGTTCGAGTAAGTATATTTTTGTTCCTAATAATTTTGCACCAAAACAAACAGGTAAAGACATATATCCTCCTGTTGAAAAAATAATACTAATCTTATTTTTTTTTAGTAATAAGACTGTTTTAATCACCAAATAAATTAATTGGAATATTTTAAATATAAAAAATACATCAAGATTTAATTTTGGGGTATTTATTATAACAATATCATTTTTTTTACTATCTAGATATTTCAATCCTCTTAAATCGGTAGAAATAAAAACATTAAAATTTGATTGCAAATGTTCACTTAGAATTTTTGCTGGCACTACATGTCCTCCTGATCCTCCTGTTGAGATTAATAAATTTTTCATTCAATTATTTTTCTTTTTGTTAAATTCAAAATTATACCAGACATAATAGAAATACTTATAATTGATGACCCCCCATAACTTAAAAATGGTAAAGTCATCCCAGTAGTTGGAAATAATCTGATATTTACTCCTATATGAATCATTGCTTGCATAAGTATTAAGCTAATAGATCCCGTTAGTATTAGTTTGATTTTTTTATCATTTTCTTTGTAAACTTTTTTTAGAACTGAAAATATCAATATTAGGTAAGTTAATAAAATTAGCATTATGAATATTACTCCAAACTCTTCTGAAATTACTGAAATAATATAGTCAGTATGAGCTTCAGGGACTCTGTTTTTTAATGTTCCCTCTCCAATACCTTTTCCAAAGAAACCTCCACTTACTATAGCTTCTAATGCTTTATCTGATTGAAAGTTATGAGTACCCGTTTCAGGATTAAAAAAAGAAAATAATCTATCTTTTATGTATTTAAATTGTGGAAGGTAAATTATGATAAATGCTATTGCGGTTAAAGAGATAAAAAAAACTATGCTCAAAAAAAATATACTAATACCAGAAATAAAAATCAAAACTAACCAACTAAAACCGATTAAAAGAGTCTGACCAATATCTGGTTGAAGTATCAAAAGACCCGATATCAATATAGTTAACAAAAAAGATAAAAAGTATTTCAAATTAAAATTAGTATATTTTTGAGAGCAAATTATCATACTCATTATCACTATTAAAAAAGGCTTTACAAACTCAATAGGTTGTATTCTTGGCAATACCAACAAATCAATCCATCTCTTGGAACCCTTAATCTCTACTCCAATTATAGGAACCAGGAACAACAAAACTAATGATAAACAGAAAAATATGAGCGAAATTCTATAAATTTCTTTTTCAGGTAAAAAAGATAAAATAAAAATTAAAAAAAAGCCAAAAAAAACAAAAACTGTATGTTTAAAAAAAAAGAAATAATTATTTGTATCTAATTTATCAGATGCAATTAGGGAAGTTGATACTAGTGAGAAGAATAAACCCGCCAAAAATAAAATTAAGATCAATGATAGAATAGGTTTATCAATACTTTTCCACCATTGATAAAAAGAAATATAACTAAATAATTTTTCTTTCATTAATATATCTTTTTATCAACTTATTAAAATATGAGCCTCTTTCCTCAAAATTTTTAAAACTATCAAATGATGCAGAGGCTGGACTAAATAAGATTGTATTATTTAAGTGTTTCTTTTTATGAATATTCTTAAAAATTGCTGATACCGCAAGATTTAAATTTTTAAAACTTTTAAGTTCTGCATTTTTCTTTAAATCTTTTGAGAATTTTTTAAAGTTTTTGCCAAAGACATAAATCCTGATATTTTTAAAATATTTTTTTGATAACGATATTTTGTCATCTTTTTTTGGAATACCACCAATTAACCAATGAATATTTTTGTACATTTCTAATAATTCTTTTGAAGAAGAATAACTTGTTGATTTAGAGTCATTAATAATGATTAATTTATTTTTGTTATAGATAATTTTCTGCCTATAATTCAATCCTTTGAATTTATTTACACTTTCTAATAATTTATTTGGTTTTACATTAAATTTTTTTATCATTTCTAAAACAAATGAGAGATTTGCTTGATTTGATCTTGATAAAAAATATTTGTTTCTAATTTTTTTCAAAATTAAATTGTTCAATTTTGTATCTACATTTACCAGTTTTAATTTAGGCTTTATTGTTTTAATTCTTTTTTGAATTAAATGATCATTTTTATTTACAAATCCAATTGCTCCTCTTTTTCGATTATTAAAAATTTTAAATTTTGCCTCTATATAATTTTTTATATTGCCATGTCTCTCCAAATGATCTGGGGCAATATTAAGGATAGCGGCAAATTTTGATGAAAAAATTTTACTATATTCTAATTGGTAGGATGAAGCCTCAATAACGAAAATTGTTTTTTTTGAGATCTTATTTATAGATAGTATTGGTTTACCAATATTACCCGCTAACCTTACATCTTTTTTTTGATCTTTTAAGATATCATATAAAAGTTTGCATGTGGTGGACTTTCCGTTTGTGCCAGTTATTGTTAATGAGACATTTTTATAAAATGAGTAAAAAACATCTAGATCTGTATAAATATTCTTTTGTTTTTTTTTGAGTAAATTTTTTAACTTACATGTTTTTATATCAATTCCTGGACTTAATATAATTATATCAAATTTGGTTTTTAATAATTTTTTAAAATTGAGAGTTTTTTTTTTAATCGAATTATTTATTTTAAGATTCGGGTTATCGTCAAATAAATAAACATCATTTTTATTTCTTAAAAAATTGAACGATGAGAGGCCACTTTTTCCTAATCCATAAATTAAAATTTTTTTATTAAAGAAAATTTGTGAATTATCACTCATTATCTTAGTTTTAACGTAGCAAGTCCTATCATCGCTAAAATAATAGAAATTATCCAAAATCTAATTACAACTGTTGATTCAGGCCAACCTTTCTTCTCAAAATGATGATGGATTGGTGCCATTTTAAAAACTCTTTTACCAGTAAGTTTAAATGATATTACTTGCACAATCACTGAAACTGCTTCAAGAACAAATAAACCTCCAGTAATTGCTAAAACTATTTCATGTTTTGTTATTATACCAACTGCTCCTAGAGAGCCACCCAAAGACAAAGATCCAGTATCTCCCATAAAAATTTTTGCTGGAGGTGCGTTGAA
Organism: uncultured Pelagibacteraceae bacterium; assembly: GCA_902592265.1. Taxonomy (GTDB): domain Bacteria; phylum Pseudomonadota; class Alphaproteobacteria; order Pelagibacterales; family Pelagibacteraceae; genus Pelagibacter. The sequence goes on from CACJDV010000011.1 coordinate 15,718, forward strand.
CCATAAAAAGCCTAAGCAAGAGCCAATGATTGCTCCACAAAAAATTGAAACTTCCCCAGTTCCCTCTATGTAAGGAATTTGTAAATAATTTGAGAATACAATGTTTCCTGTAACATAACTTATAAATGCAAAACAAGCAGCTACAAGTATTACTGGTACTGTAGCTAAACCATCTAATCCATCAGTAAGATTTACTGCATTTGATGAGCCAATAATAACAAATATTGAAAAAGGAATAAAAAACCATCCAAGATTAATGATAAGGTTTTTAAAAAAAGGAAAATATAAATTTGTTAAATCTTGATAGTCATTAAAGTAAACATATAAAGTCACACCAATTATTGCTAGTATTATTTGAAGAGTTAATTTTAACTTTGATGAGATACCTGAAGAGTTACTATGCTTTATTTTTTTATAATCATCGAATGCCCCAAGCAAACCAAAAGAAATTGCGATATATAAACAAAATAAAACATTTAAATTCGATAAATCAGCCCAGAATATTACTGATATTAACAAACCAATCAAAATAATTACTCCACCCATAGTCGGAGTTCCTATTTTCTTGACTATATGATCTTCTGGACCGTCATTACGAATAGGATTTAAAATTTTTTGTTTTGAAAAAAATTTTATAAAAGTTCCACCAATAATTAAAACAATAATTAATGAAGTAAAAAAAGATAAACCAGTCCTAAATGTTAGATATTTAAATACATTTAAAAAACTGAAATTATCAATAAAATTTAGCAAAAATTGATAAAGCATTTAATTTAAACCCTTCAAGCTATTTACTATACTGTTGAAACCTGTCGCATTTGAGGCTTTAATCATTAAATAATCATTATTATTAAAATCTTTCTTAATTAATTCAAAAATTCCTGATTTATTTTCTAAAATTCTTCCTCTTTTTACTTTCACAATATTATCGAATATTTCTCTTACCATTTTTCCCATAACAAATACTTTATCAATATTTGTCTGATTTATTAAAGGAACTATTGATTGGTGAAGTTTTTTTGAATGTGAACCAAGTTCCATCATATCTCCAAGCAAAAGATATTTACGATATTTTTTTGTATCTATATTGTCATAATTTTTTAAGGCTGATTTTAAAGATAGAGGATTAGAATTATAACTTTCATCAATTAAGTTTATTTTTTTGTTACCTATCTTTATTGTAGAATGATCTCCTCTTCCTTCTGGACTTCTAAAATCTAAGAAAATTTTTTCATTAAGTTTAAGCACATCTTTGTAAATACTTATTACACTTAAAGCGCTTAAAATATTATAAATATTACTTTGAAAATTATTAGAAATTATAAAATATTTAAACTTATCATTAAGTTTAACTTTAATTTTAAATGCCTTTTTAACTTTTTTAATATTTAACAACTTAACATTTGCTTTTTTAGTTTTAATCCCAAAAGAAATCACATTAATATTATTATTTTCAGCAATTTTTTTATGTAAATTGAAAAAACTATCATCAGCATTCAAGACAACAAAACCATTGGGTAATATATTTTTAATTATCTCTGCTTTAGCTAAAGCAATTTGTTTGATATTTTTGAAATTTTTTGCATGCGCATAATTTATGTTAGTTATCAAGCCAACATTCGGTTTTATAACATTCGTTAAATTATCTATTTCTCCTTTTTTATCCATACCAACCTCTAAAACTCCAAATTCATCATTATGTTTTAAATTAAGTAAACTTAATGGAACTCCAAATTTATTGTTATATGATTTTGGAGAAATACTAACACTAGAAATCTTTCCTAACACATTACCCAATAATTCTTTGAGAGTAGTTTTTCCACAACTTCCTGTAATAGCTATAATATTTGTATCGATATTTTGTCTAAATATTTTTGAAATTTCAGTCATAAATTTTAATGTATTTCTTACTTTTATCTGACGTTTGCTATCGAATTTATTTTGAACTTTATTTACTACAACTAATGATGCTTTATTTTTAAATGCCTCTCCAATATATTTATTTCCATCATTTTTTTTTCCTTTAATAGCAAAAAAGATATCATTCTTATTTACCTCTTTGGAGTTAATTCTTGCTTTATCTGCTTTAACTAGAGGAATCTTATTTTTGATTTTCGATACTTCTTTAATAATATTTATCTTTAAGTTTTTTGATAAGTTTGTATTCTTTAGTTTTATAGAGTCTAAAATAATTTTTTTGTCTGAAAAATAAATTTTCTTTTTACCAAAATCTTGTGTTTTCTCATGACCTTTTCCAGCAACCAACAAAATATCACCTGTATTTAAATTTTTGATAGCCTGAGAAATAGCTTTTTTTCTGTCAGGAATTTCTTTTATTGAAGTGTCTTGAATACCCTTTTTAATATCATCTCTTATTTTTCTTGGATCTTCAAATCTAGGATTATCATCTGTTAAATAAATTTCATTAGAATAATCACATGCAATCTTTCCCATTTTAAATCTTTTATTTTGATCTCTATTTCCACCACAACCAAAGAGTAAAATTATTTTTTTATTTGGAAATTGCTCTTTAAGGTTTGAAAGACATATTCTAAGTGCATCTGGTGTATGTGCATAATCAAGTATTACTTTAGACCTATTTTTGATTTTACCTATTTTTTCAAATCTTCCGTCTATCGGCTTAAGTTGTGATAAGACATTTAGAATTTTGATTAGACTTATATTACTATTTTTTGCTGCAATAATCGCCATTAAAATATTTTTTAATTGTATTTTTCCAATAAGATTTAAATTTATTTCTTTTGTTAGATTATAGTATCTTATTTTTAATATTTGTTTCTCACCTCTATAACTATGAGATAAAATTTGAAATTGATTTTTATTATTATTTAAAACCTGCAATTTAAATTTTCTAGAAATCGCGATTTTTTTTATTTTTTTAAATTCCGGTATTGTTTGATCTGTTATTACATTTCCTTTCTTTCCTATCAAATTTTCAAAGAGGTACAGTTTTGCTTTAAAATATTCTTTAAAATTTTTATGATAATCTAGATGATCTTGAGATAAATTCGTGAAAATACCAGATGAAAACTTTAGACCATCCAACCTATGTTGAGTTAGACCATGACTAGATGCTTCCATAATTACATTATTAATTTTTTGAGATTTTAATTTAGATAATATTTGTCCCATTCGAATTGGGTCTATTGTAGTGTTTGGTAAATTGAAGCTAATATTTTTTGATCTTACACCTAATGTTCCGATTGAGGCGACTTTTATTTTATTAAGTTTTAACAATTGAAAATAAAAATCTGAAACAGATGATTTTCCATTTGTTCCAGTTACAGCAATTAAATTATTTGGTTTATTCTTATAAATTTTAAAAGCGATCTCTGCTAAAAGTTTTCTTATATTTTTAGTATGAATAAATAAAATATCCTTTTGAAGATTTGTAATTCTTTTCTCGCTTATAATAATTTTAGAGCCTTTTTTTATTGCAATAGAAATGAATTTATTTCCATCAAAATTATTTCCTTTTATAGCAAAAAAAATATTATCTTTTTTAATATCTTTTGAATTGAATGAAATCCCTGAGAAAAAAAATTTTTTTTTACTATTATCTATATTGGTAAAATAATTGCCTAATAACATTGTTAATTAATTTGCGCGTATTTTGTGGCTAAAATAGGCCCAATCTTTTCTATAATTTGACCAACAACTTCAACCGAAGTCCAACCCGCAGTATTAAAAGGAGTTCCTTTGTATTTTATTCCTGATCCATCTCTATAATTATAAACGTATTCACTATTTGTTTTAGGCTCATCCAACATTACTACCAAACTATACTTGGGATTTGAGGCTGGAAATACTGATGCAAAAGTATTAATTTTTTTTCGGGAATATCCACCCTCTAAAATTTTTTCTGCGGTACCAGTTTTCCCTGCAACCTCATAACCTTCTACGTTAGCTAGAGTTGCTGTACCTTCTTTTGTAGTTACAATTTTTCTTAATATTGAAACAAGATTTGATGAAACATTTTCCTCTAAGATTCTATCCCCTTTAAAATATTTTTCTTTTTTTATAAGAGTTGGATTGATCCTAAAACCACCGTTAGCAATAGTAGAGTAAGCGCTAGTTAATTGTAAAATTGTAGTAGTTATTCCATGTCCATATGAAGTTGTTGCAAGCTTACATTTTCCCCAATTAAAAGATATTGGCTTGCCCATTTCCTCAATATCAAATTGTATTGAGTTAATTAACTCGAGATCATTTAAAAATTTTTTATATTTTTCTATCCCGATTGCTTGGCCGATTCTTACTGAACCTATGTTGCCTGAGCGGATTAGTATTTCTTCAGCAGTTAAGTTAGAGGGAATTTTTTTATCGTATTCACTTATTTTATTTTTTCCACAAGTAATACTTTTTTCTAAATTTTTAAACTTAGTATTTGGCTCTATTATTTTTTCATTTAGAGCTGCTGCTAAGGTAAAAGTTTTAAAGACAGAGCCTAATTCATAAACACCTTTAGTTGCTCTATTAATAAAATTCACATCAGTGATATTTTGTCTTTGATTTGGGTCAAAATCAGGCAGTGAAATAATCGATAATATCTCACCGTTATTAATATCCATTAAAATTGAGGCACTGCCCTTAGTTTTAAATATTTTATTAAACCTTAGTAACTCCTCTCTAATTAAATACTGAATATCCTTGTCGACAGTAAGCTTAATAGATTTATTGTTTTTTTTTAAAATTGAGTCTAAGGATTTCTCTAGCCCAGAAATTCCTAGGTTATCATCATCAATTTGTCCAATTATATGACTAAATAAATTTTTTTGAGGATAAATTCTTGTAAGATTTTCATGTGGCTTTATTGATTTATCACCTAACATCATAATCTTCTCATAATTCTCCTGTGAAATTCTTTTTTCGAACCAAAAAAATTTATTTTTTGAAAGCTTAGAATTAATTAATTTAAAATCTTTATTAGGAAAAATATATTTTAGATTAAGTAATAATTTTTTTTTATCTATCGCTTCAATAGGATTTATTCCAATATCAATAGAATTTACTGTTTTAGCTAAAAAATGATTATTTCGGTCTAAGATATTTGCTCTCTGGATTTTATTAAAAGATCCGTAATTCTTTGAAATATTAGATTTTAAATCTCTAGATCCAAGATGAGTAAGATGAATGCAATAAATTATTGAAATAAGAAAAAAAACAAAAAAAATGAATGCAACTCTATTAAATCTAATATCAAAGTTTTTTTTATTCTTTTTAAATTCAAATTCTTCTTTATTTTCCTGAAGGATAAATTTCATATTTTCATTTTTCGTTATCTGTAATTTTGACATCGTTTGTAAAGATTTTGTTTCCTGCAAAGTTGATAATTTCTATTTCATTTATACTTTTTTGGGTCAATTTATTTTCAAAATAAAGATTTTGATAATTTATTAGTTTTTCTGCAGAGCTTAAATAATCGAATTCAAGTTTTTCATTATCTAATTCTAAATTTAAATCTGATATATTCTCTTTTAAACTGAACAATTCTTCATCAATTTTCTTCGTAGAGTTTTTTATAAAAGTGGTAATTACAATAAGTGAAAAAATTAAACTAATAGTTAGAATTTTTTTCATAATTCAAGTCCAAGATTTTCAATTTCTATTAGATCTTTAAATTTGTCTAAAATATCAGTTTTAAAATCGTAAAAATTTTCCTTTTTTATTAAGCACCTTAATTTTGCAGACCTAGAAGGAGGGTTTTCTTTTAGTTCTCGATTTGATGGCACTATTGGTTTTTTTTGATGTAATTTAAATAAGATTTCTTTGTGTATTTCTTCAGGTTGATATCTGGATACACTTTTATGTTCTGAGAGACTTCTGAAGAAATATTTTACAATTTTATCCTCTAAAGAATGAAAAGTCACAACAACCAAAAGTCCATCTTTTTTTAAAATTTTAGCTGCATGGATCATTCCATAAATTAACTCACTAATTTCTTTGTTAACAAAAATTCTCAATGCCTGAAAAACTTTAGTTGCAGAATGGGTTTTTTTACTAATTCCTTTTTTTGACTTTTCAATAATTCTTACTAGCTGAGGAGTGTCTATTTCTTTCAACAATCTTTCTTTAAGAATATTTTTAACGATTAATTTTGCATCCCTTTCATCACCAAAAGATTTGAAAATTTTTACAAGGCTTTTTCCATCTAATTTATTTACTGTTTCTTTTGCTGAGAATTCATTTAAACCCATCCTCATATCTAATGATCCACTAGAATTAAAAGACAATCCTTTCTCTAAATTTTTAATTTGTGTGAATGAATAACCTAAATCAAATAATATACCTCTGATATTTTCATTTTTGAGTTTTAAATTTCCTAATTTACTAAAATTTAAATTCTTAAAGATAAATCGGTTTGGATATTCACTTTCAATCTCTTTTGCGATTTTTAAACTTTCTGAGTCTCTGTCGATACCAATTACTTTATTTTCTTTATTTTTTAGAATTTCTCGAGTGTATCCTCCTTGACCAAAAGTACAGTCAATAAATGTGCCACCATATTGAGGGGAAATAATGCTAATAATTTCTTTTAGCAGTACTGGATAATGTCTTGTTTTATCCTGTACTATGGTGGCTTCCATTTATTTTTACGAAGACCATTAATTTTTTTGTCTTCTTAAAAATGCTGGTATCTCTAAATCGTCCTCTTGTTCCTCATTTTCTTGGGACAACAGATTTTCTGTTGAAGACGTCTCGTTTTCAGAGCTAAATAAGTCTGGTGCATCATTATCTACTCCAAACTCTCTTAGATCATTTTTTATCTCATCTACATTAGTTGACTCACCTATGGCCTCTTGAGTAAAAGAACTTTCTTCATCCTCATTGGTGTTTTCAACTAAGTTTTCAACTTGTTGATTTTTTAATAATTCCTCATGGTATTGATCATTAATTTGATTAATATTATCATTCGCAACAGTTTCACTAATATTTTCAGTCGATATCTCATTCTCTAATTTCAATGCATTAGCACCACTTGATATTGGCGTGCTAGTTGAAAAATTAAAAGAAGTATTGGATCCTAGATTTGAAAAATCAGAATATCCAGGATTTCTATTTTGGATTCTATGAACCATATTAATTACTGATTTTGTTTCGGGTTGTTGTCCATCTAAAGCCGTTGCAACAATTGATACTCTAATTTTACCCTCAAGAGATGGGTCAGTTATTGCACCTATAATTACCTCTGCATCAGCCTCAACTTCAGATCTTATTTTGTTAACCACCTCATCAACTTCAAATAACTTAAGGTCTTTACCGCCTGTAATATTGACAAGTAATCCTTTTGCACCTTTAAGAGTATAGTCATCAATTAAAGGATTGCTGATTGCCATCTCGGTAGCTTTCATAGATCTACCCTCGCCTTCAGCCTCTCCTGTTCCCATCATAGCTTTACCCATAGATGCCATAACCGTTTCAACATCTGCAAAATCTAAATTAATGATCCCAGGTCTTACCATTAGGTCGGTCACACTTTGAACCCCATGCATTAAAACATTATTTGATAAATTGAACGACTCCTCAAATGTAGTTTGCTCATTTGCTATTTTGAATAAATTTTGGTTGGGAATTACAATAATAGTGTCCACATGTTTTCTTAATTCTTCAAGACCGATCTGAGCTCTTCTCATTCTTGATGGGCCTTCATATAAAAATGGTAATGTCACTACTCCGACAGTTAAAATATTTAATTCTTTTGCAGCTCTTGCAATTACATGAGCAGCACCAGTTCCTGTTCCACCACCCATTCCAGCGGCTATAAAAACCATATTTGCACCTTGTAAAACATTAACGATATCATTTAAAGATTCATCGGCTGCAGCTTGACCTATGTCAATTTTGGCACCTGCACCAAGACCTTTGGTTAAATTTAAACCAATTTGAATTTTTGATTTTGCTTTGCTATGTTTTAAATCTTGAGCGTCAGTATTGACAGCAATGAATTCAACACCTTGCATTCCATTTTCAATCATTTCATTAATTGCATTTCCACCTGCACCACCTACTCCCATTACCAAAAGTCTTGGTTGTAACTCTTTAATCTCAGGAGTTTTAAAGTTAATTGTCATTTTGTTATCCCCCTCTTTTTATTTATTTAATTGATTCTCCCATTTAAGACTTGCACGATTTAAATTTGCTTTTTTTCTTGCATTGACCTTAAATTTTTCAAAAATTGTTGGTTCCCATATCTGAAAAGTCTTACCTTGACCAACAAACACCATGCTATTTTTAATTTTTGCATGTTTTAATAATTTTGGTGTAAGTGAAATTCTCCCCTCAGGATCAAATTGTAAATTTGCACTTTCTGATAATATTGAAGTAGCAAAAAAATCTCTTTTTTCCTCAAATGGACTCAAAGCGTCTATTGAATTAGAAATTTTTTCAACTCTGTCTTGAGGCCACGCCTCGATTGATTGATTGTTAAATGATGGATAACAAATCACCCCATTGTAACCTAAATTAGATAAGTAAGATCTAAAACTCGCTGGCACTGACACCCTTCCTTTTTTGTCCAATTTGTTTTCGTAGGTTGATAAAAACATAAACCATAAATTCCTTTATTCCCTTTGTATGGGAATATATGGGATATTATGGGTTTTTAAGCTGGGTGTCAATACATACAATTTATGGTTTAAATGAGAAAATTTGAGTAATTTAATTCATAAATTGTTGATAGTTAAAATTAAGAGAAGTTTGCCAGATAAACTATAAGCCGGGTTCTGTCATTTAAACCTATCATTTCTCTAGGTTTGAAATCACTTCCAAACTCAAGCGACTAACCCAGGTGACTAGCCAAGGATGGCTTTTAGTTTTTCAACAGTGTCACCTCTACTTAGTCTTGCTCCCAGTGGGGTTTTCCAGCGTTCATTGTTACCAATAGAACCGGTGTGCTCTTACCACACCTTTTCACCCTTGCCATGTTATGGCGGTTTATTTTCTGTGGCACTATCCCTAGGGTTGCCCCCGCCAGGTATTACCTGGCACTGTATCCTTGCGGAGCCCGGACTTTCCTCTTTAATTACTTAAAGCGATAAGTCATTCATCTGGCACTCACAATCTATAATTAAATTGATTTTTTTCAACAATAATTGTTAAGATTTTAATAAATCTTTGCTAATCATTAAGCATTCTTGGTCAGAAATTCCATTTATTAAGTTTTGCCTGAAATGTCTTTGAAAAGCCTTAATAATATTTCTTTTTTTTACATTATTGTTTTGTTGTGAAATTTTAAAATAACCAATTTTACTCAAATTCGTCATAAAATTACTTTCTTCAATATAATTTAATGAGATTAATCTTTTTTGTTTGAGTTTGTTTTCACTCAAATTGTGCCATTGGGATAATCTAGATTTTGCTAACTCTTTCCACGGAAACTTTTCTCCGGGATCTTTTTTACGATCTGGAGCAATATCGGAATGCCCCAAAACATTTTTTGATTTAACTCTGTATTCATTTATTAAATATTTTAACAATTTTTTGGTTGAGAAAATTTGTTTTTGTGAAAAATTTTCATATTTGTTATCATGACCAGAATTTTGTATTTCAATACCTATTGAATACTTATTAAGTGATTTTAAACCTTTCCAGCTAGACTTGCCTGCATGCCAGGCTTCATAAAGTGGGGGTACAAGATTTAAAATTGAACCGTTTTTTTTTATAAAGAAATGTGCACTTACTTTTGCTTTAATATTGCAAAGTCTTTTCAATGCCGATAATTCATATTTCATGCCGGTGTAGTGAATAATAATAAATTTTATATTTTTTTTTGATCTTTTGATTGCATTAAAGTTAGGTGAATAATTTGTTAATATTTTAGGCCACATTTAAGCTATAAAAATGATTTATTCTTATTTTAATTTATTTAACATTGTATTATACAGATCATTAGATGATGAAGAAAATTATAGTAATTTTAATTACAACTTTTACGTTAGTTGCAAATGTATATGCTGGTTCTGATGGTGAGATTATTTTAAAAAAAAATGAACCCTCAGAAATTAAGGATTGTTCTGAAACGTTCAACAAAGCATCATTTGCTCTTAATCAGGGGTTGGATAAAATTATTTTTAAACCAGTCTCGAGTGTATATAGAGTATTGCCATCACCTGTTAAAACTGGTGTAAGCAACTCGCTAAATAATTTATCGAATGTAGTAACTATACCAAATAATATTCTTCAAGGTGAATTTGCTATGGCTGGTGTTAATACTGGGAGATTTTTAATTAATACTACAGTTGGTATTCTGGGTTTGATTGATGTTGCAACATATTTAGGATTTACTGAATATGTTAAAGAAGATTATGGACAAAGTTTAGCTTCTCATGGTGTTGGTCCTGGATGTTACTTGGTACTTCCTGTTTTGGGACCAAGCACTGCTAGAGATACAATAGCGTCTTTGACAAACTTTATCGGTGGAGATGCTTGGTATAATGTGACAGTGAAAAATGACACTCACTATTTTAGAGATATTGATTACTATGCATCAAGGGTAACTGCGGGGGTAGATTTTAGAGCGAAAAATTTCGACTCAATAGAAAATTTAGAAAAAAATTCATTAGACTTTTATGCATCTGTAAAAAGTCTTTACTTGCAGGATAGACAGCAAAGAATCTTGAACAGTACGAAAATTATTGAAACTCAAGACGATAGTGATTGGGAAGAAATAGAAACACAATAATTTCATTCATAAATAATGAGACTGAAATTTTTAACATTTTTAATTATTTTCTTTTCAATTTCATCAGTTTCTCTCTCAATTGAACCAGATATTTTTGTCCAGTCTACTGTTAATAGAGCTTCAAAATTACTAAGTGAAAATATTTCTAAAGATGAAAAAATAGAAAAATTGAAATTAATTGCTAAGGAGACAGTTGATATAAGAGGTATTGGTTTTTATACGCTTGGTTCAAAGAGAAAGAGTTTAAATGAAGAGGAAAAAAAAAGATATGCTAAATTATTCGAGGTATATTTTTTAAAAAGTTTCTCTAGCAGATTAGCAGAGTACACAAATCCAGAAATTGACGTATTTAACAAAGAAAAACTTAATGACAATTACACTATTGTAAATAGTTTACTAAAAGCCACCAATGAAAGGCCTGAAATAAACATAGATTGGAGAATTTATACAAAAGATCCTAATAACCCTCTTATAAGAGATTTAATAATTGAGGGTCTAAGTCTTGCAAGGACTCAAAAAGAGGAATTCGCGTCAGTTTTAAGCTCCAATGATAACAATATTGACGCTTTATTTAAAGTTTTAGAAGAATTTTCCAGTAATTAAATTTTTTGTCTAATATAATTTGGTGGGCCCGCCAGGACTCGAACCTGGGACCAATACATTATGAGTGTACTGCTCTAACCAACTGAGCTACAGGCCCAAAAACATTAATGATGTTTACAATGTTTTTCTTTACCACGCAAGTCGAGATATTTTAATATCCATATCATTAGTTTTTCGGTTATATATAAATTTATGAATCAAAGTACAAGAAAACTTCAGATATTTAAATTATTTCAAAAGTCAAAAAAATTTTCAATTAAATGGAGTAGCTATTTTCAAGTTTATGAAAAAATATTTTCAAAATATAAAAATAAGAAAATTAAATTTGTAGAAATAGGTGTTGCTAATGGTGGATCGTTATTTATGTGGCAGAAATTCTTTGGCAAAAAGGCAAAAATAATTGGTATAGATTTAAATCCAAATGCAAAAAAGTTAGAAAAATATGGATTTAAGATTTATATAGGTAGTCAGAGTGATAAAAATTTTTGGGAAAATTTTTATAAAAAAGAGGGAAAAATTGATCTAATTTTAGATGATGGTGGCCACAAAAACTTACAACAAATCAGCACTGTACATTACTCTTTACCATATATAAAGGACGGTGGGAAAATAGTTGTTGAAGACACATGTGTAAGTTATGTAAAAAAAGAATTTTATAATCCCTCAAAGTATTCATTTATAAATTATGCCAAAAATATTATTGATATTATCCATAGAAGATCACCATTGTTAAATAAGAACCTAAATTTTTATGCCAAAAAAATATTTTTTGTGGAATTTTTTGAATCAATTGTAGTATTTTCTGTTGATAGTAAAAAATGTTTTTCAAATAAAGAGGTCAAAAACAATGCTAAAAATGAATGGGCGATTGATTATAGACATAGCGAATACTTTAGAGAATTAAAAAGTAAACTTGGTAAAGAATATCGTTTCCTTAGCAAAAAAAATTTTTTTAGAAAAGTCATTAGAAAATTATTTTACAGGAATTTTTTGTTTAATTTACTTGATAATATTAAGATAAAAAAAATTTTTAAGGAAATTCATAAATAAATTTTAATGGTGGGCCGTGTTGGTTACGCTCCAACTACCCCTGCAATGTCAATGCAGTACTCTACTATTGAGCTAACGGCCCAAATTAACTCTCTAGAAAACTCTTTAATTGTTTAGATCTACTTGGGTGTTTTAATTTTCTTAAAGCTTTAGCTTCAATTTGTCGAATTCTTTCTCTAGTAACTGAAAATTGAAGACCAACCTCCTCTAGTGTATGGTCTGTATTCATTCCAACACCAAACCGCATTCTCAAAACTCTTTCCTCCCTTGGAGTTAAAGTAGATAATATCTTTGTGGTCGCTTCTCCTAAATTTGATTTTATAGCCTGTTCTAATGGTGCTAATGCTTTTGTGTCCTCAATAAAATCGCCCAAACTACTGTCTTCCTCATCACCAACTGGCTTTTCTAGAGAAACTGGCTCTTTTGAAATTTTTAATACTTTTCTAACTTTATCAAGTGGCATTCTTAATTTTTTTGCTAGTTCTTCTGGGGTAGCTTCTCTTCCAAACTCACTCAATATAAGTCTCTGTGTTCTAACGATCTTGTTTATAGTTTCAATCATATGAACTGGTATACGAATTGTCCTTGCTTGATCAGCAATAGATCTTGTTATTGCTTGTCTTATCCACCATGTAGCGTATGTTGAAAATTTATATCCTCTTCTATATTCAAACTTGTCTACGGCTTTCATTAATCCAATATTTCCTTCTTGGATCAGATCTAAAAATTGAAGGCCTCTATTAGTATATTTTTTTGCAATTGAAATAACTAATCTAAGATTTGCTTCTACCATCTCTTTTTTTGCAATTCTTGACTCCTTTTCACCTTTTTGAACTCTACTTACCAATTTTTTAAAATCAGTTACAGACATTCCTAATTTATGACTAATCTCAATTAATCTCTCTCTTATATTTTTAAACTCATCTTTATTTTTGCTAAAGAATTGCTTCCATAAAGAATTAGTATCTAAGAATTTTTTTAAATTGGGATTTATTTCATTTCCAATATAAAATTTAATAAATTCATTTCTTGGTATTTTTTGATCCATAGCTAACCTCAAAAGATTACCCTCTAAGGATATTATCTTTTTATTTTCTACATAGTGTTTTTGTACTAGCTCCTCTAATACTGACGGTGATAATTGAAGAGATTTTATACTTTCTAAAATACCATTTACTATTTTCTCATATCCTTTTTCTTTAGCTGATGAAAAAGTTTCTGAATTTAGAACACAGTCTAGCTTTTCTCTCTGATACTTAATTAATTTACGATATTCTTTAGTAAGTAAATGAACTGTTTTTAAAACTTTTGGTTTTATTTCTGACTCCATAGCTGCAAGAGTTGGGTTAAAATCATCATCACTATCGTCACTAGAATTATCTTCTTTTTCGTCTTCTCCAGCATTCTTTTGTTTTGCGCTTGGGCCTGTATTTTCATCTTCCATGTAATTTGTATCAATATCAATTATTTCTCTTACAAGGATTTCATCTTTCTGTAATTTTTCGTCCCAATCAAAAAATTGTTGAGCAGTTATTGGGCTTTGAGAAAGAGCAATTAACATTACATCTTTTCCAGCTTCTATTCTTTTGGCGATTGCAATCTCACCCTCTCTTGAAAGCAATTCAACACCACCCATTTCTCTTAAATACATCCTTATTGGATCATCACTTTTCTCTATTGTTTTGCCTTCTTCCTTAGATGAATTTTCCTTTTTTCTTAAAACTTTAAAATCTGATTTTTTTTCTACCAGTACAATTCCCTCATCTAAAATATGGATAAAGGCTTGGGTAAGGTTTTCGTCTGAAAGATTTCTTTTACCCAACGATTTACTTAATTCCTCGTGAGTTATAAAACCTCGGTGGACTCCACGGCCCATCAATCTAGCAAATGACTTTGTAATTATTCTTTCCACAGCAAAATAAGTTTGAGAGACTTATATAATATCAAATTAGCAAAAATCCATTGCTAATTTACTTGGATTAATTGGATTTTCTCTCGTTTTTGAGCTCTTTTAGCTCATTAAAGGTTCTTTCACTCATATCCTTTGAAAACTTCGATTCTAATTCTTGAATTCTCAACTCTAACCCATGATTAAAAAGATCTTTAGATATATCATCAAGTAACTCTATTACTTGATCATCATTACTTGGTTTATTTTTGAGAATATGTTTAATCGGGGCAAATTTATTAATCTTATCAAGTAATTGTTCATCCAAATTAAGCTTATCAATATCAATTTGATCTTTGGACTTTAATTTATCTATAATGGATTTCAGTATTTGTTTATTAATTTCTGTAAATATCTTAATATTTTCAACTAAATGAATGTTAAATTGAAAAAAAGATAAATTATTTAATAGTAGATATAATAGGGAATATTCTTTTAATTCAACACCAGTAACAGTTTGGCTTTCAATATAAATTTTTTTTGTAGACTCAAGAGATTTTGTTTTTCTTTTAAAAAATTTGTTTTTATTTTGATTAGAATGAGGTGTTAGTTCTGCAATTTTCTCTAAAAAATATTCGAGGATATATTTTTTTATAAAGCTATCTTTAATCGTGTTTGCTATAGATCTTAGCTTTTTTTCAAATATTGCCATAGAGGAAGGATTGTTATCAGTTTGTTTTTTATAATGACTAAAAATAAATTGATGAATTGAAATTTTATTTTGTTTTGTAAAATTTAAAAAAAAGTTTTTACCATTTTTATTAACAAAACTGTCGGGATCTTCTTTATTTGGTAAAAACAAAAAAGATATTTGTTTCTCAGGTTTTAATTCCTTAATAGAATTTTCAGCAGCTCTTAACGCAGCTTTGTATCCGCTTTCGTCTCCATCAAAACAAATTATAATATCATTAAAAAATTGGTTTAATACTAAAATTTGCTTATCAGTTAAAGAAGTACCAAGATTAGCAACTACATTTTCTATCTCATTTTTACTTAATCCAACTACATCCATATAACCCTCAACCAAATAAATGTGATCTAAATTATTAGATAACTTTCTGGCTTGATCTAAGTTATAAAGGTTTGAACCTTTTTTAAAAAAAGGTGTCTCTGGCGAATTGATGTATTTAGCTAAATAATCTATATTTTCAATTATTCTGCCGCCTAGAGCAATAGGTTGTCCTGAAATATTATTTATCGGAAATATTAATCTTCCTCTAAATCTTTCTACAAAAATTTTGTTCTTCTCATCAAAATAAAATAAACCACATTCTAACAAAGTTTTTTCACTAAATTTTTTTTTTAATATATTTAAAAAACTTGGATTTTTATCAATAAAGCCTAGTTTGAATTTTTTAACTTCATTTTTACCTAAAGATCTATTCTTTAAATATTCTCTGGCTTTTGAGTGTTTTTTATTTTTTAAAAGTTCCTCGTGATAAAAATCAACATAATCGCTGTAAATTGATAAATACTCTTTCCATTTTTTTTCTCTTTCTTCGTCTTGTTTGGTGAACATATACGGCTGCATTCCTGCGATGTTGGCAAGATATTTTACAGCTTCTCCAAATCTTAAGTTTTGGGTTTTCATCACAAAATCAAAAATATTTCCATGTTCTGAAGTTGCAAAACAATGATAAAATTCTTTTTCATCGTTTACTGTGAATGACGGTGTCTTTTCGTTTTTAAAAGGCGACAATCCAATAAATTCTTTTCCTCTTTTTTTTAAAGCTACAACTTTTGAAACAACATTAGAAACTTTAAGACGTGTTTTGATTTCATCTAAATATTCTTTTGGATATTTCATTATTTATTTAATAATTCTTTTAATAAAGCTCCAGCTTTTGAAAAATCAATTTCATCAGCATGCCTTTTTTTTAGTTCTCCCATGACTTTCCCCATGTCTTTAATTGAATTTGCATCTAATTTAGAGATAATTTCTTCACATATTTTTTTAGTGTCCGCATCACTTAGTTGCTTAGGAAGAAAACTTGATAGAATATTAAATTCGTTTTGCTCAATTTCTAGTAAATCAGAACGATTGTTTTTTTTGTAAATATCAATTGATTCGGCTCTTTGCTTCATCATCTTTTTTAACAATTTTTTTATATCTTCGTCATCTGTTTCTTTTTTAGTGGGGCCAGACCTATTTGCTATATCAAGATCCTTAATTGATGATAAAATTAACCTATAAGTTGAGATTTTAATCTTATCTTTAGATTTTAAGGCATTTTTATATTCAGTTTCAATTGTTACTTTTAATGACATAATTTTTAATCTACTTTAAAGAAAAAATTCTTCAAAAGAAAAATTGTTTTTTTACAATTTTATAATACATCTCTGTTGCGATAATAAATCAATTATTGTATTAACCTTTAACTTATGAGTTGTAATTGATCAAAAAAGTAAAAAAAGCTCACTTAAAAAATTCACAAAACAATACAGGTATTTTAGTTTTAGAAAATAAAAAGATTTTTAGTGGTATTGGTATTGGATACCAAGGTGAGGCAACTGGTGAGGTGTGCTTCAACACTTCATTGACAGGATACCAAGAAATAATTTCTGATCCCTCCTACGCTGGGCAAATAATAAACTTTACCTTTCCTCACATTGGAAATGTAGGTACGAACAAAGAGGACTTTGAGTCTGATAAAATATGGACTAAAGGAGTTATTTTTAATTCTGAGATAACATCACCATCAAACTATAGATCTTATCAACATTTAGATGCTTGGTTAAAAAAAAATAAGATAGTTGGAATTACTGGGCTTGATACAAGAAGTTTAACAAATTTTATTAGGGATAAAGGTGCTCCAAAAGGAACTATTGCCTACTCAAAGAAAAGTAAATTTCATATTAATAAACTTATTAAATCTACAGTTAGATGGGGGGGATTAAAAAATTTAGATCTAGCAGAAAAAGTTTCCACAAAAAAAAATTATATCTGGAAAGGACACAAAACTTGGAAAAAAGAATACGGCTATAGAAAAAATAATCAAAATTCATTTCATGTGGTTGCTATAGATTATGGAATAAAAAAAAATATTTTAAGATATTTTTCAGATTTTAAATGTAAAGTCACAGTTGTTTCATGCAAAACTACTGTGGAAAAAATTTTATCTCTTAAACCTAATGGTGTCTTTTTATCTAATGGACCTGGAGATCCAGCGGCAACTGGAAAATATGCAATAAAAATAATTCAGGGTCTTATTCAAAAAAAAATGCCATTATTTGGTATCTGTCTTGGTCATCAGATACTCGCACTTGCATTGGGCGGTAAAACAAAAAAAATGAAATTGGGTCACAGAGGCGCAAATCATCCAGTTAAAAATTTAATAAATGATAATGTAGAAATTACTAGTCAAAATCATGGGTTTGAGGTCGTTAGAGAAAATTTGCCAAAAAATATACTGATTACGCATAAATCTTTATTCGATAATAGTATTGAAGGAATTAAGTTAAAAAATAAACCTGTATTCTCAGTTCAATATCACCCGGAGTCAAACCCAGGTCCACAAGATAGTGTTTATTTATTTCAAGAATTTATTAACAACATGAAAAAAAATGCCAAAAAGAAAAGATCTTAAAAAAATATTAGTTGTGGGTGCTGGACCAATTATTATTGGTCAAGCTTGCGAATTTGATTATTCAGGAACTCAAGCTTGTAAGGCATTAAAAGATGAAGGCTACAAAGTTATTTTGATTAATTCAAATCCAGCAACAATTATGACGGATCCAGATGTCGCTGATAAAACTTATATTGAACCTATTACTTTAGAAATTTTAGAAAAAATTCTTAAAAAAGAAAAACCAGATGCAATCCTTCCGACCATGGGTGGCCAAACTGCTCTAAACCTTGCAATGGAAGCAGAGAAAAAAGGGGTTTTAAAAAAATACAAAATTGAATTAATTGGTGCAAATTCAAAAGCTATTTCAAACGCAGAAGATAGAAAGAAATTTAGAAAAAACATGATTGATATTGGTTTGGATCTTCCAAAATCTGAAATCCTAAACAATATAAGTCAAGCATCAAAAGTTTTGAGTAAAATTGGTTTACCAGCAATAATTAGGCCGGCTTTTACGCTTGGAGGTTTAGGAGGAGGAATAGCAAAAAATAAAAGAGATTACCTAAAAATTATCAAAAATGGTTTGCACGAGTCTCCGGTAAGCCAAGTGCTTGTGGAAGAGTGTTTAGAAGGTTGGAAAGAATTTGAAATGGAGGTTGTAAGGGATAAAAAAGATAATTGTATAATTATTTGCTCAATAGAAAATGTAGATCCAATGGGAGTACATACAGGAGACTCTGTAACAGTTGCTCCTGCGTTAACATTAACTGACAAAGAATATCAAGTAATGCGAAATGCTTCTATTGCATGTTTGAGAAAAATTGGAGTTGAGACTGGTGGTTCAAATGTTCAATTTGCGATAAATCCTAAAAATGGGCGAATGGTAATAATTGAAATGAACCCCAGAGTGTCAAGATCATCAGCCCTTGCATCGAAAGCAACTGGATTTCCCATCGCAAAAGTTGCTGCAAAACTTGCTGTTGGATATACGTTGGATGAATTAAAAAATGAAATTACCAAAGTTACTCCAGCATCATTTGAGCCAAGTATAGATTATGTGGTAACCAAAATTCCAAGATTTACTTTTGAAAAATTTTCAACTTCTCCAGCGATTCTAGGCACATCAATGAAATCAGTTGGGGAAGCAATGGCAATTGGAAGAAACTTTAAAGAGTCTCTCCAAAAAGCATTAGTCTCACTTGAGACTGGTTTCTCAGGATTAGACAGAATATTTAAACTAAATAAAAGACAAATTGAAAAAAAACTAAGAGAAAATATTCCTAATAAAATCTTACTTGTTGCTGAAGCAATAAGAAAAAAAATCAAGCTCAGAAAAATTTATAA
>CACJDV010000012.1 GCA_902592265.1 uncultured Pelagibacteraceae bacterium
GTAGTATTATACATAGCAAAAACATAACCACAAAAACCAATAGATAATATTAATCCACCAATAAAACCTGGTAACCCAGAGTCATAAAACGATTTTAAAACTTTGCTTTTGTAGGTAATTATCAAAAAAGTTAAAACGGTAAGAGAGAAAAATAAGGATCTCCAAAATAATATCTGCCATAATGTTGCTCCTTCAAAAGATTTTACAATTAATCCACCAAAGCTTAAACTAAGAGCACCAAAAAATATCAGTAATGGGCCAGGTAAACTTTTTAGAATATTCATTAGATTTGTGAAATTAAATTTTGAGTCTCTAAGTCATACAATTTAAAAAGGTTTTCTGCACTATTTAAATCGACCTCCTGAAATTTGATAGTTGAGCCAGGAGTTAGTTGAACTAATTTATCATAATCAGCACTCACAACGACGCCTATTTTAGGATACCCCCCTATAGTACCATGATCTGAGAGCATGATTATTGGATTGCCGTCAGCCGGCACTTGTATCACGCCTTTAATTAAGCCCTCAGATCTAATATTAGTATCAACGATATTTTCTATTTTTTTTCCCTCTAACCTCATTCCCATACGATCAGATAATTTAGAGACTTTAAACTCATTTTTAAAAAAAATTTTCTTACCCTCTTCAGAAAAATAATTAAAATTTGTTCCTTTAATTACTCTAATATTTTCTATCTTTTTATTAATATAATTTAGTTTTCTACTCACAAAGTTATTATTAATTTCTTTGATTATAATTTTTTGGTTATCAGACAACTTTTCTCCATTATTAGATCCTATCTTTGCTTTAGTATTAGTTGAACAACTAGACCATTGAAATTTTAAATCGAATGTACCACTGATCGCTAAATATCCATAAACGGATTTATTAGTTGATATAATATCTAGCTCGTCATCATTTTCTAAAATAAATGATTGATAACATTCTCCATCAATTAAATTATTACCATTTTTAATTTTAAAACTGACATCACCAGTAATAGCAATATTAATTTTATCTCCATGATATTTCACATGTGGGCCCTGATACGCAAATTCTATTACTGGATGGTTATGATCATTGCCAGTAAGTTTGTTAGCTAATAAATAGTTTCTTTTATCCATGGCTCCACTGAATGGGATACCTATATGATAAAGATTATTCCTTCCAAGATCTTGGAAAGTTGAATTAATACCAGCCCTTAAAATTTCAAAATAATTTTCACTCATGATAATTTTGGTAATTCTCTTTAGTAATTCTCTTAAATGTAACTAAATCACCTGGATTAATTAAGTTAGGCTTATTTTCTTTGGAGCTATCAAAAATATTTAATGGAGTATTTCCAATGATATTCCACCCTCCAGGACTTTCAAATGTATAGATATTGGCAAATTGCTCTGTCAAACCAATTGAGCCCTTTGGCACTTTAACCCTAGGGGTATCAAGACGTTTTGCTCTAAGATTTTCATCTAAATCTCCAAGAAAAGGCATACCTGCAATAAAACCTGTCATATAACAAAAAAATTCTTTTTCAAAAAAACTCTCGTATATTTTTTCCTCTTTCATCTTAAGTTTTTCTTCTAATCTTTTTATATCTAAAGAAAATCCTTTCTCACAACAAACAGGAATTTCGAATTTTTTATTTTGAATACTGTCATTTTGAATGATCTCAATATTATCAATTATTTTTTTAAGTTTATTAAAATTAATTTTTTTAAGATCGAAAGAAATAATTAATTTATTATATGATGGGGTAATATTATTTATTCCTGGAATATTTTTTTTTTGAATAGTTTTAAAGTATTTGATTACGTGAGTGTTGATGTCTTTATTTATCTCTTTACCAAAATCACAATATAAAGCTGCGTCACCAAGATTTGATATATTTTTTATCATGCCATGTTATACTGAAGAATAATGAGTATTGAAATTAATATAAATTGTGATTTAGGCGAAAAATCTAAACATCATTCTAACAAGCATGATCCTGACTTACTTAAGATAGTTAATTCAGCAAATATAGCATGTGGCTATCATGCAGGTGATGAGGAAACTATGAATCAAGTTATAAAAATATCAAAAAAAAATGGTGTTAGTATTGGAGCACATCCATCTTTTAATGATCCTGAAAATTTTGGAAGAGAACGAATGAATTTATCTTCCTCTGAGTTGGAAAAATTAATAACTGATCAATATGAAATTCTTCAAACAATTTCGTCTAACCATGGTGAAAATGTAACTCACATAAAACCACATGGAGCTTTAAATAATATGGCATGTGAAGATATTGACTTAGCAACGACTTTAGCAAAAGTAATTAAGAGAATAAATCCAGATTTGATTTATTTAGTACCAACTGGATCTAAAATGGAACAAGCTGCTAAAAAATTGGATATGAAAATTGCCTGTGAAATATTTGCTGACAGAAATTATGAAGATGATGGAAATCTTGTATCAAGAAAAAAACCTCATGCTTTAATCACTGACCCAGAACAAGCAAAAAAACACGTGTTAAAGATGGTGCAAACTCAGTCACTTAATTGTCACAGTGGGAAACAAATACCTTGTGAAATCGATTCTGTATGTATACATGGCGATAATATTAGTTCTTTAGAAACAGCTAAATCTATAAAAAAAAATTTACTGGATAACGGACTAAGATTAGAAACACTAAATAAAATGAAAAAATTTATATGATTAAAAATTTACTTATTTCTCTTATTATATCTACTTTAGCTATCTCAAGCTCATATGCTGCAGGATCGAGCGATAGTGATTCCTCTAAAACTAAAACAAAATATGATATGGCTGTAACACATATTAAAGCAGCAAAAAACTTTGAAAAAAAAGATAAGTTAGATAAAGCAAAAAAAAGATACGAGAAAGCCCAAAAATTATTAATTCAATCAAATAAAAAATCTCCTAATAAAGCTGATACATTAAATTATCTAGGCTTTACTACTCGAAAACTTGGTGATTTTGAAAATGGGGAAAAATATTATTTACAAGGATTAAGTATCGATCCAAATCATGTAGGTATAAATGAATACCTAGGTGAACTATATGTGGCCACAAACAGACACTCTCTTGCAGTTGAGAGACTTGAGGTTTTAAAAGATTGTAATTGTAAAGAATATGACCAGCTAAAAGCAGTTATAGCTGGTGAAAAATCAAAATATTAATTACTAGTAATAGACAATAGGAAACTAACAATTATAATTGTTTTTTAAAATAATATTACCTTGTTAGAAGAATCACTCATACTCTTACAGATCATTTTCATTGATATTATCTTAGCTGCAGATAATGCAATCATAATTGGTTTAATCGCAGCAAATTTTGTACCTAAAAATAGAAAATTAATTATTTTTTGGGGTGTAGTTGGTGCACTTGTTTTTAAAGTTTTATTCGCTATTTTTGCAACTTACCTTTTTCAGTTTTATTGGGTCAAAATAATTGGGGGTCTACTTTTAATCTGGATTGTTAATGACCTTAGAAAAGATTTATTTGAAATAAAAAAAATTAAATCACCCACTAAAAAATCAAAAGAGCCCTCATTTATTAAAAGTATCTATAAAGTCCTTTTTGCGGACATAACTATTAGTTTTGATAACGTTATTGGTGTTGTGGGTGCTGCAAAAGGAAATTTTGGTTACATGATGTTTGGGCTAATCTTGTCAGTTGTTTTGACTGGTGCATTAGCTACTTATTTAGCTAACTATATTCAAAGACATCTTTGGATAGCCTATATTGGTTTAGGTTTTATTTTGCTTGTTGCTTTACAGTTAATTATTGGTGGATTAAATGATTATGGTGTTTTATCAATTAATGAAACCTTTAAAAAATACTTCTAATCAAAAAAATTGCCACTTAAACACTTACTTATTTTAATTTTTATAATGATAGCTCATGGGAGTGCGTTTCCTGTAGCTAAGTTAGCTCTTAATAATTCTGTTCCACCTATTCTAATGGCCTCGTTAAGGATGGGATTAGTATTTTTATTACTAATACCTTTTTGGAAATTCAAATTACCTAGTAAAAAATTTTCTAAACCACTGATACTATTTTCAATATCTATGGGTGTTTTAGTTTATGTATTCATGAATTTATCATTATTTCATTCTTCAATAATTGCTCCTATAATTTTAGGATCTCAACTTGCGATACCATTTGGGATACTTGCAAGTGCGTTTTTATTAAATGAAAATATCAGTAAAAATAAATGGATTTTGATTTTCACATCATTTCTTGGAATAGTCATAATTTTTTTTGACCCTAAATTAACAGAAAACTATTTAGGTTTATTTTTTGCTAGTCTTATGGCTTTATTTTTTGGACTAGCACAAGTTTATTCTAGGCAACTAAAAGAGCTACCAATAAGTATGATAAATGCTAGTACCGGTATTTTTGGTTTTATAATACTCATAATTATTTCAGTTTTCTTTGAGGGTAATGTTCAAGAAAATATTGAGCAAATTAATTTTGAGTCGTGGATGCTCATATCTTACCAAGCAATTATAGTATCTTTATGTGCCCACCTGCTGATGTTTTATCTCTATAAATTTTATACTGTGGGTAAGATTTTTCCTTTTTATTCTCTTTTTCCAATATTTGGAATAGTTCTCACATATCTAATTTTCGGTGAAGTACCAACTGTTTTGTTCATATTGGGTGGAATAATAGTAATTAGTTCAGTGTTTTTTCTACACAAAATTAAATAATTTGCTTATTGCAACTTTTTATAAATCAGATTTAATTTGGTTTTTAAAAATTGTTAACAATAAAAGAGGATAATAATGAAAAAACTATTTGTGGCTGCATTTATATTTGTTTGTACTTTTACAACAAATGTTTTTGCAGAAGTAAAAATGGGAATTATATTAGGATTTACAGGTCCAATTGAATCCCTTACACCAGCAATGGCAGCATCTGCTGAGCTTGCTTTTAAAGAAGCATCAGACTCTGGATCATTACTTGGTGGTGAAAAAATTTCAGTTGTAAGAGCAGATTCAACTTGTGTTGATTCAGCTGCAGCAACAGCAGCAGCCGAAGGTGTTATTTCACAAGGTGTTGCAGCAATTATGGGAGCTGACTGTTCAGGTGTAACAGGTGCGATTGCATCTAATGTTGCAGTGCCAAATGGTGTTGTAATGATTTCACCTTCAGCAACATCTCCAGGTTTAACAACTCTTGATGATAAAGGATATTTTTTTAGAACAGCTCCTTCAGATGCAAGAGGTGGTCAAATCTTAGCTGATGTTACTAAAGACAGAAAAATTAAAAGTGTAGCAATTACATACACTAATAACGACTATGGAAAAGGTTTAGCAGATGTTTATAAAGCAGCTGTTGAAGCACATGGTATTAAAGTTACTACTGTAACAGCCCACGAGGATGGTAAAGCAGACTATTCATCTGAAGTAGCAACACTTGCTTCAGCAGGTGGTGATGCTGTAGCAGTAATAGGTTACTTAGACCAAGGTGGTAAAGGTATTATTCAAGCATCTTTGGACTCTGGTGCATTTGATAGATTTATTTTATCAGATGGTATGATCGGTCAATCTTTAGTTGATGCATTTGGAAAAGATTTGAATAAATCTTTTGGTTCATTACCTGGCTCAACTGGAAAAGGAGCTGGAGTGTTTGCTAAAGTAGCAAGTGCTGCTGGTATAGATAGTTCTGGTCCATACACAGGAGAATCATATGATGCTGCCGCTTTAATAGTTTTAGCTATGCAAGCAGGTAACTCGGCTGATAGAGCATCAATTGCAAAGAATGTAATGGATGTTGCTAATGGTCCTGGAACAAAAATCTATCCAGGTCAACTTAAAAAAGGTTTAGATTTATTAGCTAAAGGTAAAAAAGTTGATTACGAAGGTGCAACTGGAGTTACTTTTACTAGCGTCGGTGAAGCTGAAGGTTCTTTCTTAGAACAAGAAGTTAAAGGCGGAAAATTCAAAACTAAAAAACAAAGGTAATTTTTTATCTTAAAATAATTAAACCCCTGACATCTTCAATGTTGGGGGTTTTGTTTTTTTAAAAAAATAAATATTTATCAGCCATATACAAAGCCCAAGCAATAGCAGCACCTGTAATTATATATTTCATATTCTTATTTTATTTCTATTTTTTCGGGAAGTATACCCTTTGGTCTATACCTCATAATTAATAATAAACCTATTCCCATCATTAAAAATCTGAAATAAGGTACACTTTCAATTAAATGAACTTTTAAAAAATGTGTGTCTTCTAAACCTGCTGTTGTTAAATTAACTAAATATAATCCGATTGGTGCTGCCTCAATCCATAAGAACCAAACTACAAAACCTCCAAGAATTGCTCCAAAATTGTTTCCACTTCCACCAACAATTACCATTACCCAAATTAAAAAAGTGTATCTCAAAGGTCTATAACTTCCTGGTGTAAATAATCCATCTTGTGTCACAAGCATAGCTCCAGCAATACCAACAATAGATGATCCTAAAACAAAAATTAACAAATGCTGTTTAACCACATTTTTCCCCATAGCGTTGGCAGCTTCCTCATTGTCTCTAATAGCTCTCATCATTCTTCCCCAAGGAGAGTAAAGAGCTTTCTGAGTTAAGATTAAAAGAATAATCACAACAACTAAAAATAAACCTGAATAGCAAAGTTTTACAAATACTGATGATCCTTCTATTACAAATTGATTTAGTGCTGCTTGCCTTTCTGACAGATCAGAAATTAAAGATAATTTTCCTGAATTAAATTTTTCAACTAGATTTATAAACCATTCTGTTTCTTGTAAGTTAACTTCATATGGAGCAGGACGCTTTAATCCAATTACATTTTTAACACCTCTGGTTAGCCAATCTTCGTGTTTTATAATTGCTATAACTATTTCAGATATTAGTAATGTGGCTATCGCCAAATAATCAGCTCTTAAACCTAATGCTACTTTTCCAATTACAAAAGCTAATCCTCCTGCAAAAAAAGCGCCCACTATCCAAGAAAAAATTATTGGAAGCCCTAGCCCACCTAGAAATCCAGTTCTAGCTGGGTTTACCTCTTCAATTGCCTCAATACCAGGTTCAGAGACAAATCGTATGATAATTATTCCTAAAATAATTATTGCAGCTATAATATAACTTCTAACTTTAGATTTCTGATATTTTTTGATAACAAATCTTACAGCTAAAACAATTCCAATAATAAGAAATAAACTCAATAAAATGTTAGTACCCCCTGCACTCCAAGCCTCTTGAACTGGATTTACAGAAATTAAAACTGCAGCTAGACCACCTAATGCGGTAAAGCCCATTATTCCAAAGTTAATTAAACCAGCATAACCCCATTGAATATTAGCACCCATCGTCATGACAGCTGATATCAAACATAAATTAAAGATAGATAAAGCAATATTCCAAGATTGAAATATACCTACAAGGATAATTAATCCCATCATAATACTGTAGGCTGCGATTACATTTAAATTTTTTCTCACAATATCTTTCCTTTAAATATTCCTGATGGACGATAAAGTAATACAATTACCAATATTGAAAAAGATACTGCAAATTTATAATCAGTCGAAAGTAACTGAATTAAACCATCAGGTTCCATGCTTTCTGGTAACACATACATAAAGAATTTCTTATACGCGTAAGTCAGAAGTATTTCAGAAAAGGCAATTACGTAGCCTCCAAGGAAAGCTCCGAAAGGGTTACCAATTCCCCCAACTATAGCAGCAGCAAATATTGGGAGCATATTATTAAAATAAGTAAATGGTTTAAAACTTTTATCCAAACCATACAAAACCCCACCTATTGTCGCTAAAATTGCAGCAATCATCCAAGTTATCATAACAATCTTTTTTGGATCTATTCCAGAAAGTAATGCTAAATCTTCATTGTCAGAGTAAGCTCTCATACTTTTTCCAGTTTTAGTTTTATTTAAAAACCAAAATAAAGTTGAAACTAGAATTATTGTAATAACAATTGTAATTACTTGAGTTGATTTTATAGCAAGTCCCTCATTTAAACCTGTCATTTCCTTAAACTCATTAGCTTTAATCAAAAATTTCTCACCATCAAAAAATCTTCTATCCGATGGCCCAATTATAATTCTTACTACTGCCTGAGTAACAAACATTACCCCAATGCTTACCATTGCTAATTGAACAGGGGGACTTTTGTTTAACCTGTAATATTTAAATACAAACTTATCAATTATTAGCATGTATAAACCCATAAATAGAATTGCGAAAGGTATTGCTAAAAGTGCAGTGGGTAAAAACCCAAGGGATAAACCCATTGACTGAAAGTACCATGTAAAAAGTATAGCAACCATTGTACCAAATGACATCATGTCTCCGGTTGCAAAATTTGCAAAGCGCAGAATTCCATAAATCAAAGTTACAAATATGGCTCCAATCGCTAATTGAGATCCGTAGGCAAGAGCAGGAACAAAAATATAATTTAATAAAAGGATTAACGCGTTTAGAAAATCCATTTAACCACCTAAAAAAGAGCTTCTTACTCTTGGATCGTTTAATAATTCTTTACCCGTCCCAGAATATCGATTTTCACCAGTGACTAATACATATCCTCTATCAGAAATGTTAAGAGCTTGTTTAGCATTCTGCTCAACCATTAAGATTGCAACATTTGTTTTTTTAACTTTAATAATATGATCAAAAAGTTCATCCATCACTATTGGAGAAACTCCAGCAGTCGGTTCGTCTAACATAAGTACAGACGGCTTGATCATAAGAGCCCTTCCTAACGCAACTTGTTGTCTTTGGCCTCCTGACAATTCTCCCACAAATTGTTTTCTTTTTTCAATTAAAATCGGAAAAAGATTGTAAATTTCATCAATTACATTTTTGTAATCTTCATTAACTAAGAAAGCTCCCATTTCTAAATTTTCCTCAACTGTCATTCCTGCAAATACATTTTTTGTTTGAGGGACAAATGAAATTCCCTCTTTCACTCTATCTTGTGGAGAAAGTTTTGAGATGTCTTTACCGTCAATAATTACAGAGCCTGATTTTAAATTTAATAAACCTAACATGGCTTTCATAGCTGTAGATTTTCCAGCACCATTGGGTCCAAGAATGGAAACTATTTCTCCTTTTTCAACATTAACAGTGCACGAATTAATTATATCTGGACCCTTGCCATATCCACCTGTCATGTTGTTTCCCTCAAAAAATGCCATACTTAATTATCTTTTAGTTTTGAACCTCTACCTAAATAGCTTTCAATTACTCTTTCATCTTTTTTTGCATCTTCCACAGAACCCTCAAATAAAACAGATCCCTCTGCCATAACAATTACCGGATCACATAATCGTCCAATAAAATCCATATCATGTTCGATCATACAAAAGGTATATCCTTTCTCTCTGTTTAATTTTTCTATAGCTGTGCCTAAATCCTTCAATAAAGTCCTATTAACTCCTGCTCCAACCTCATCTAGTAATACTAATTTTGCATCAACCATCATAGTTCGTCCTAATTCTAATAGTTTTTTTTGACCTCCAGATAAATTTCCAGCCAATTCATTTTTTAGATGACTTAAATTAAGAAAATCAACTACTTCCATTGCTTTTTCTTTGATTTGGCTTTCCTCTTTTGCAACTAATCCAGGTTTCAACAAAGCATTCATCAACTTTTCTCCAGATTGTTCGCCTGGTACCATCATCAAATTTTCTAAAACAGATAAATTTGTAAATTCATGCGCTATTTGAAAAGTTCTTAACAATCCTTTTGAAAATAGTTCATAAGACGGAATATCAGTGATGTTTTCATTATTAAATAAAACATTACCAGCTGAAGATTTCAAATTTCCAGCAATTAAATTAAACAATGTGGTTTTACCTGAACCATTTGGTCCTATTATTCCTGTTATAGTCCCCTTTTTTACTTTTAAAGAACAATTAGAAACAGCAGCTAATCCACCAAAATATTTTGATAAGTTTTTTATTTCTAAAATATTATCTTGCATTCTTAAGTAATATTATAGTCTCTTATAAATTTTCTTAAGTGATTTTTCCAGTAATCTATAATAGCCTAATTTTCTTAATTCGTTAACACCTTGCCAATTCAATCCGCCTGGTGTTTGTTCATCAACTAAATTTTTTAGTGGTTTTGATGATTTTAAAAGTGCTAGCTCAGCTAAAGCCGAATATAATAAAGTTACATATTTTTGCGCATCTTTTTCATTTGTTTTTTTTCTTATCAACCATTTCGATAAAACATTTAATAACTCATAAAATGATGCCATAGTCCCTGAAATTGCCCAAAAGTTCTTAGATAATTTTTCATTTCTAATTTCTATTGTTGTGCCTATTTTATCAAAAAATTTTTTTACCTTTTTGTTTGGTGGAAAAATTGCAACAGGACCTTTGGCTAATCTGATTGGTGGCATTGGAATAGCTCGTATAATAATAGATTTTGTTTTAATCATTTTTTTTAATTTTTGATAATTTGTTGTAGACAAAAAACTGACTATAATTTGTTTATTTCTAAACTGAAGTTTTGGCAATATTGCCTCTCCGACTTTAGGTAACATTCCAAGAAATACCCAATCTGCTTTATTGATAACATCTTGATTATCTTTAGCGATGGTAACCTTTTTAAAATATTTTTTTAAGTAAAGTGCTTTTTTTTTGTTTCTTGGTGAAATAATTATTTTTTTATATTTGATTTTCGATTTACTTATTCCAAATATTACATCTGAAACAATGTTTCCTGTTCCAATAAATCCTAAATTCATAACTCAAAGTACATTATTGAGATGTTTATTTGAACAAAAAAAAAGGCTGGGTAAAACCCAGCCTTTAAATTTTAAATTTATATTATTAATTAAAATGATTTAACTAATGATATTCTTGCAGTGGCACCTTCCATATTCGAAACTGTTATTTCGTTTTTGTCAGTTTGACCGTTATCTGCCTTTACATCATCAAATGAATGGTAAGCTAATTCAGCTCTAATACCAATTTCACCTAGATCATGCTCATAACCTATTGCAAACTCTAAACCATCTGTTTCTTGATCTTTATAAGTTCCAGCATTTTCTGAAGTTATGTTAATATCCATTTGAGAATAACCAACTTTTGCAAATACTCCGATGTCTGATCTAGCCAAAGCATACACTGTAGTTAAATCTTCAAAATCGGCCTGCACTTTAATGTCAGTAGAATTATCTCCACCACCTTCACCACTGTTCACGTTTTGTGGAGTATCAACTGCTTCTGGAGCATAACTAACACCTAATGATAGGTTTTCGTTAAATGCTAGCTCAAGAAATACCGTTGCATATGTATCTACAAATGCAGCGCCATCTTTTTTAGTAGTTGTTTCTAACGTACCAGTATGTGTGTAGTTTTCCTCTTTACCATTACCGCCATAAATACCATGATTTAAACTTGCACCAACAGAGATATCGGAAATTGTTACAGCATAAGCTGATGTTGAAAATACTAAAGCTACTATAGTTGCTATAATTTTCTTCATTACTTGTCCCTTTGTTTAATATTAAACTTATATATATAAGCAGAATATTTAGCATATTAGGCTATTATTTAAAAAAATAATTTATGTAAAATCTCTCTTTTTTTGATTTGTTGCAAAATTATCACGTAAAAAGTATTTAAAATTCGGGTTTTTTAGCATATTCCCAAATATATATCCCAAGTTGAATAGAAGCTCTTTTGATAAACAAAATCTGTTTAAAAATTACAAAAATTTAAAAACTTAAGAGAATCTCTAATCTTTGCTCTTAAAAACTAAACAAACACCATTATTACAGTACCTCTTACCTGTTGGTTTAGGTCCATCATCAAAAATGTGACCATGATGAGCATCACAATTTTTACAATGATATTCTGTTCGAGCATAACCAAGAATATAATCAGTTTTAGTTTTAAAAACATCCGGTAATGATTGAAAAAATGATGGCCAACCAGATCCACTTTCATATTTGGCATCAGATGAAAATAATTTTACACCGCAATTAGCACAAAGGTAAGTTCCATCTCGTTTTTCATTATTTAACTCGCTTGAGCCTGGCGGTTCAGTTCCATCTTCAAACATAACTAATTTTTGTTCTGCGGTTAAATTTGAGTTTTTTTTCTTCATATTTTTAAACTAATTTAGCACATGATTGATGTAAATAAGAATGTAATTCAACAAGCTTTTTAGCGTCTTTATTATAACCGCCACCTAAAACGCCACAAAGAGGTATTCCTTTTGAAAAAAAATTTTCTGTAACAATTTCATCTCTTTTTTTTACTCCTTCATCAGAAACTTTTAATTTTCCAAGTCTATCATTGAAATGAATATCAACTCCTGCAATATAAAATACAAAATCAAAATTTTCTTGATTTAATTGATTTAAATAAAATTTTAGTATCTTTAAATATTCTTTATCCTCTAAATCATTTTCTAGCTCTACATCGCAGTCACTAATAGATTTTTTTGCAGGATAATTTGATTTAGAATGCATACTAAAAGTAAAAACATTTCTATTATCTTTAAATATATCTGAATTACCGTTTCCTTGATGAACATCTAAATCTATAATCAAGATTTTTCCAGCCAACCCCCTATCTAATAAATATTGTGATGCTACTGCTACATCATTAAAAACACAGTAGCCAGCACCACCTTGATAATTAGCATGGTGGCTACCACCTGCAGTATTACAAGCTACGCCATAATTTATTGCTAACTTTGAGGCTAATACTGTGCCACCAGTTGCCATAAAAGATCTTTGAACTACACTATCAACTAAAGGAAATCCTATTTTTTTTACACCAATCTCATCCAAAGTTTTATTTTTAATATGATTAATATATTCCTCTGAATGAGCTCTCTTTAAAGTTTCTATTGAACAGGGATATGGTTCATGAAATTTTTTTACAATTTTTTTGCTTATTAAATAATCTGCAAGATCACCAAATTTGTTTATTGGAAATTTATGATCATCACCAATTTTTGCAAAATAATCTTTATGGTTAACTACTGGTAATTCCATTATTATTCAATGACACGAATTGATTTACCATTTACACAGGCTTCAAGTGACTCAATCATTTGACCGTAATAAATTTGATAATTTTCAGCGGTCACATATCCAATATGAGGAGTTAATAATACATTTGGTAAAAATCTGAGTTTATTATTTTCTGGCAAAGGTTCTTTTTCATAAACATCTAACCCAGCTCCAGCTATTTCATTAGTTGATAAAGCAATTATTAAATCATCCTCACTTACAATTGATCCTCTTGAGGTATTAATCAAGAAAGCAGTTTTTTTCATTTTGTCCATCTCTTTAATTGTAATACAGTCTTTGTATCTATCGCCCCCTTGGACATGTATAGATAAAAAATCTGAGTTCTTAATTAAATCTTCTTTGCTACAGGGTAAAACGTCTAATTCTTTGCAGGTATCTAAATTGAGATTTTCGCTCCATGCCATCACTTGCATACCAAATGCTTTTCCAATTTTAGCAACTTGAGATCCAACCTTTCCAAGACCAATTAAACCAAGTATTTTTCCTTTCAATTCTACTCCAATAGTAGTCTGCCAATAACCCTGGTACATATTATCAATTTCTTCTTTTAAATTTCTTGCTAATCCAAGAATTAATGCCCAAGTTAGCTCAGGAACTGAATTTTGATTACTGTCCGTCCCACTAACAATTATTTTTCTTTTTTTTGCAGCCTCAAGATCAATAGACTTATTTTTTAACCCACTAGTAATTATAAATTTTAATTTAGTTAAATTTTCAATTAAATTTTTTGTAATGGGAGTTCTTTCTCTCATTATTAATAGAGCCTCAAAATCAGCCAATTTATCGAGAGCATCTGCTTCATCTTCGAAAGGCTCACTAAAAATTTTGATTTCGTACTTTCCTGCTAATTTTTCAAGATCAACAAATTGTTGAGAGACATTTTGGTAATCGTCTAAAATAGCAACTTTAAGCATTTTTAATTTCCTTATTTGATAAGAATAAACCTAATATAATTAAAATTGCACCAATCAAGTGAAAAATTTTAAATTGTTCGTTATAAAAAAGTATTGCCATTATTGTACTAAACAACGGAATTAAAGATAAAAATATGCCTGCTCTATTTGCTCCAATAATAGATACAGCACCTGCCCAACAATAGTAAGATCCTATACTAGGAAAAAGAGCTAAAAATATTAATGTATAGACCAAATTGATATCAAAATTAATTAATTCTCCATTAGAGTATTCATATAGAAATTGTGGCAACACAGTTATCAAACCAAATGTACAAATAACATGAACTAAAGTTAATAACGGAAGAGTAAATTTTTTTTTCTTTAAAAGAGTTGAATAAACTCCCCAAGTGATAACACCTCCTATCATTATCAAATCGCCTTTATTGAAATTTAGGGTTAATAAAATGTCCAACTTAAGTCTGGTAATAATCGCTAAAATCCCACAAACCGAAATAATAAGACCTAAAATTTGAAACTTATTAGTTTGTTCAACTTTAAATAAAAAACAAAGTAAAATTATTATAGCTGGAATAGCCGTATTAAAAAGGGAGGCGTTAATGACTTGAGTATGAATTAAAGATAAGTAAGTAAAAGAGTTAAACAAACCAACGCTTGTAAAACCTAAAAAAAATAACAAAGGTAAATTATTTAAAATCGTATCTTTAAATTTAATTATTTCTTTAAAAGTAAAAGGTAATAATATAATCCAAACAAGAAGCCAACGATAAAACACTAAAGTTAGAGGAGGTATCTCAACCAAGAAAGCATACTTGCCAACCATAAAATTACCAGCCCAGAATAAAGTTGCGCATACCAGCATGATATATGCTTTGGTATTTTGCATTTTACTAATTGAATCTTGTTGAGCTATAAGGGGCTAAATTTAAATTGGTGTTTTCTTTAGCTATCATTCCGGAGACAATCTTTCCAGATATTGGACCTAATGTCCATCCTAAATGATGATGACCGAAACAATAGAATACATTTTTATGATTTTTTGACGGACCCATAACTGGTAAAAAGTCAGGTAATGTTGGTCTAAATCCTAACCATTCATCTTCATGATCGGGTAAATCTCCTAACATGTACTTAGCGTTATTAATCAAATTGTTAATA
Source organism: uncultured Pelagibacteraceae bacterium (assembly GCA_902592265.1). Lineage (GTDB taxonomy): Bacteria > Pseudomonadota > Alphaproteobacteria > Pelagibacterales > Pelagibacteraceae > Pelagibacter. The sequence goes on from CACJDV010000012.1 coordinate 15,133, forward strand.
CGAGATTTTGATAAAGGATTTTTCAATCCACCAAATTCTACTGTGCCCACGACTCTTAATCCTTGTTCCATAGGAGTAATTCCAAATCCTCGATTTGAAAAAATAACTGGTCTTTGTAAAAGATTGTCACAATTTTTAAAGTGAACATGATAACCACGTTCAGTATCTAAAGGTATTTTTTCATTTAAATTATCAGTCAATTTTTTTGAAAAAGCTCCGCAGGCTATAACTACTCTATCGAATGAAAATTTTTCTGAGTCAGTTTTTAATATTGGTTGTTCATCTTGAAAGTCTATGCTTTTAACATCTGTTTTTTTGAATTCCCCACCTTTTTTAAGAAATAAATCAAAAAATTTCAAAAGTATTTTTTTTGGGTTCCTCGCATGTCTTGCATAAGGATAATAAACACCAGCATGATAGAAAGGTTTGATATTTGGCTCTAGATCATGAATTTCTTTTTTATTCACAAGTTGCTGCTGAACTCCCAGTTCCCTCCTAACATTAATCTCCAATTCTCTACTTTTTAAATCTTGATCATTCCAAATATACAAAATTCCTTTATTTTCAACTAAACCTTCAATGTCGACTTCATCAAATAATTCATCATAAGCTGGTAAAGCTAAATCTAAAATTTGATGCATATTTTTTGCAGTGTGCATCATTTTATTTTTTGATGTGTTCATTATAAATTTCATAAACCATGGGATCATTTTTGGAACATAGTTCCATTTAAGAGCAAGAGGTCCAGTTGAGCTCATTAGCATAGCAGGAACATCTAATAAGATGTCAGTTCTATTTAGAGATAAAGAGGCATAAGGAGAAAAATGACCAGCATTCCCGTAAGATGCTGCGGGGCTTCCTGGATTTTCTCTATCAAATATCGTTACATCAAAACCTTTTTTCTGCAAAAATAAAGCATTAGATATCCCTTGAATACCAGCTCCAACTATACCTACCCTAAGTTTATTCATCTAAAGAGTATATAATGAAATATTAATTAAGATTAAGCGACAAATTATACTTATGCAATGGATTGTTGACTATGAGTTTTGGCACTCATCACAATTCCAAATCCTATCATCGTGGCTAACATTGATGAACCACCATATGACATTATCGGTAAAGGTGAGCCTACAATAGGAAGTAAGCCTAGAACCATGCTCATATTTATTACAACATATATAAAGATTGATGTACCAAAGCTGTAACAAAATAATTTTGCAAAATAACTTCTAGAAAGCGCACCTATTCTTATAACTCGGTAAATTATAATTGCATAAATTAAAAGTAACAAAACTGACCCTATAAAACCAAATTCTTCTGAAAAAAGAGTAAATATAAAATCTGTATGTTTCTCTGGAAGAAATTCTAGATAACTTTGTGTTCCTTTCAGAAAACCTTTACCAGTGAAACCTCCTGATCCAACAGCAATTTTAGATTGGATTATCTGATAACCAGCTCCTAAGGGATCTCTATCTGGATTTAGAAAAGTTAATACTCTAAGTTTTTGATAAGGTTTTAGAAAAGAAATGATAATTGGCAATGAAATGATTGATAGCAAACAAGAATAAAAAAAATATTTATGATTTAGTCCAGCAAACCACAAGACAACTATTCCACTTATTGCAATAAGTAATGAAGTACCTAAATCTGGTTGTATAATTACTAAACTCATTGGAACGAATATAATAATCAAGGAGAAACAAATACTATAAAAAGAGTTAACGTGTTGTGACTTCATTCTATGAAAATATTTTGCTAAACATAAAATGATAAAAATTTTCATTAATTCTGATGGCTGAATATTTAAAAAATATAAATCAATCCATCTTTTAGATCCTGACGCAGTAATACCAAAATTTATAGTCCAAATTAACATTCCTAAAATAACTGCGTAAGATAAATAACCAAGAGAGAACCAAAATTTTATGTTAATAAATGAGATCACAAGCATCATTGCAAAGAAAACAACAAATTTTATGAAGTGACTTCTCGTATGAAATAAAACTTCGCCCCCGTCAGTAGAATACATTGTTGCAAGACTGATAAATCCAAGAATTAGAAGGCATGATAAAAGGATATAATCTAAATTTCCAAATTTTTGAAAAAAACCATTTTTGTTATTAAATCTTCTGTATTGGTACATTAGATTTCCAAATATTTTTTATTGTCGTAATTTTTTCTTATCTCGTGTCTATCAACAATCATTTTAAATAATTCTTTAGCTAATGGAGCTGCAACAGTTCCTCCAGAGCCACCATGTTCTATAATTATGCTTAACGCATATCTTGGACTTTTATAGGGCCCAAAAGCTACATATAAAGCATGATCTCTTTCTTCATAAGGAATTTCAAACGTTTTAAGATCTAACTCACGATCTCGTTCAGTTATTTTCTTGACCTGTGAGGTTCCAGTTTTTCCAGCAAATCGATATTTAGGATCATCCAAACGAGATCTAAAAGAAGTTCCTCTTACTTCGTTTGTAGAACTAAACATGGCATCTTGAACAATCTTAATATTTCTAGACTTTTTATATAATGGCATAAACTTATCTGCATATTGATTATCATCATTTGCCACTATTTTAGGATAAATTTTGTATCCACCATTGGCTATTTGAGCAGTCATCAAACATAATTGTATTGGAGTTGTTTGAATAAATCCTTGGCCAATACCGGTAATTATTGTTTCACCAAGCACCCAATTTCTTCCTAATGCATTTTTTTTCCATTCTGTATTAGGAACTAAACCACTCTTTTCATTATCGAATACATCTTTAAAAACTTTCTGTCCCAATCCAAATTTTTTTGCAGTAACGCTTAATCGATCTACACCTAATCGCCTAGCGACTTCATAAAAATATGTATCACAAGATTGCTTCATCGCTTCTCTTAAGTTTACAAATCCGTGTCCTTCTTTCTTCCAACAATGATAAGTTTGTCCATACAATTCCAATGGATTTTTATGTCCTTTACATTGAACTGTAAAATCTGGGTTGATGATTTCATTTTCTAAAGCGGATAAGGCAACTATAGGTTTTATGGTTGATCCTGGTGAGTAATTACCTGATAGTGATTTGTTAACTAAAGGTTTCATTGGATTGTTTCTTATCAATTGCCACTCATCTTGACTTATTCCAAATACAAAAGAGTTAGGATCAAAAGATGGCGAAGAATGCATTGCAATAATTGCACCTGTATAAATATCCATAACACATATCGATCCTGCTTTTTCTTTTAGTAACTCATTAGTTAATTCCTGAATTTTAGTATCTATAGTAAGCCTGATTGTTTCTCCCTTGTCTCCTGTTTGAAATGCTAATTGACTAATCCTTCTACCATAAGCATTAACCTCATATCGCTCCACAGAATTTGATCCAATTAATTTCTGTTCAAATGATTTTTCTAAACCTGTTTTTCCAACCTTTAATCCAGGCACAAATTTTTCTTTTATGTTTTCATTTGTTAAAAGGTCATTTTCATTTGCCTGACTAACATAGCCCAAAACATGAGTAAAATTTTCTTTATAAGGATAATCTCTTGAGATTGAAATAACTGGTTTGACTCCATTTAAATCATAAAGATGGTTGTTAATCTTTGAAAATTTTTCCCAACTTAAATTATCAGATACAATTAATGTTTCCCAGGGTTTAATCTCGTCTTTTTTTTTTAAAATTCTTTTAAATTGTTTATCAGTCAATTCTAATAATTCTTTCACTCTGTAAATTACATATCTAAAATCCTCAACTTCCTCTGGTATTATATGAAGTTGGTAAGCCTCAAAATTTCCCGCAATAGTGTTTCCAAAATAGTCTTTGAATTCTCCTCTGATTGGAGGTAATTTCCATTCTCGAATTCTATTTTTATCGGAAAGCGTTAAGTATTTTTTATTTTCTTTAACTTGTAAAAAAAATAATCTGCTGACTATTCCACCAAGTATGATAATTTTAGCTGTAGCTATAATAAACATTCTTCGATTTAACGAATTTAATTTTGTTGCACTGTCACTAATATTAATCATCTAAACTTTTTAAATACCTCTTAAAAAATATTGAAAAAATTATGTAAAACAAAAATGTAAAAAAATTATTCACAATAAAAAGTGTAATATCTAATTCATAAGAAAAAAATAAAAATAAAACTGAATAATTAATTGAGTTTATCAAGCTAATAATAAATAAAAAATAGAACCAGTCTTTCATTAAATTTGGGCTAATAGTAATGTTTCGAAGATAAGTTGCAAATATACAAATTAATATGTACGATAAAGAGCTTAGGCCTAATGGTAAACCAACAACAGTATCATTGACTAGTCCCGCTAAAAAAACCAAAAAATAATCAAATCGCTGATACGCTTTTAAAGCAAAATAAAAAATTAATATAAACGGAAAATTAAAAGAAAAATAATCAATGTTTAAATAGTTAAAATCAAACTCATTAAATACAGATAAAAATAAAACAAGAATGGGTAACCAAATGTAAATCTTATAAAATAAATTTTTCTTTTGGAATCTAATCACCGATCTTTCCTTTTTGCATTATACATTTTCTATATTCTGGAGTACCTACTTTAAAACCTGTGCTAAAAAGCTTTTTTGATTGACACTTAGAACTATAGATCAAATTTAATCTTAAAAACTCTAGCTCTTCTTGATCTAAATTATGTTGTTGAATAACATTTTTTTGAAAATTATTCTCTGCCTTTAAAATCTCGATTTGTTTATTTAATTCATTGGTTAAAGTATTTAACTGTTGGTTTTCCTCTAGAAATTTAGTGTTACTTTCCTCTAAAATTTGTAGTTCATCGCTTATTATATCCAGTTTAATTTGTTCAGTGTTAGAAACCTCTATTTGATCTTTTTCTTCATTCTCGGCAGGAGCGGGTATTAATTCATCGATCTCTGCAAAAACGTATTTTAACTGAGTGAAGTCACTATAAAAGTTAATCAATATTTTTTCACTTAGATCTTTTAAGTCAACAGTTCCAACAGGAATTCCACTTTTGAAAATTGAGCCAGTTCCTGATGTATATGCAATTCCTTTGTCATTAATTTTGTTTACTAAATCATTTTTGATATATCTAATTTCACCTTTTTTATCTCCATTACCAACAACAATCGCTTGAACATTTCCAGGTGTAATAGAAACGGGAATATTCGAATTTAAATCAGTTAATAACAATACTCTTGAATTGGTATAATTTACTTCTATAACCCGCCCCACAAGATAGCTACGATCATAAATATTTGTTCCTATCTTTATTTTTTCTTTGCTACCTTTGTTAATTATAATTGATCTTAGGAAGGGACTTTCGTGATCAACAATTACTTTTGCTAAAATCTTATTAGAAGTAATAGTATATCCATCAATAAGACTTTTAAGTTCCTCATTTTCACTCTTAATAATTTTAGTTGAAATATTTTCAGATTTTAGTTGATCTAACTCTTCTTTAGTAATTTTATAATCTTTATAAAAATTTGTGTATTCATTTAAATTCAAATAAGAAGATTTGATAAAATTTTCTGGAATTGAAACTATGAAGGAAGATCGATAAACAATTTCTTTTATAACTGACTTGGTTACACTTATTGCCTTGAAATTTAAGCTAGATAAAACAATTATAAAGATTGAAAAAAAAACTAAAGTTAATAAAGAAAATTTCTGTTTAGTGCTTTTTTTTAAAAAAGCAGACCTAATTGCTATTATAAAGTCATCTCTGCTTTCGGCCATCTTTCTTAATATTCGGTCAGCATCGTAGAGAATGTTTGTTCTTGATCCAGAGCTTTACCAGTTCCGATTGCAACACATGATAGTGGGTCCTCTGCAATGTGTACTGGCAATCCTGTTTCTTTAGAAAATCTTCTATCTATATTTTTTAATAAAGCTCCACCCCCTGTTAAAGTAAGACCCATATCAACAAGGTCTGCTGATAACTCTGGCGGTGTAGCCTCAAGAGCATCTTTAATGCCATTGACCATTTCTCTTAAAATCCCATCTAATGCCTCTGCAGTATCCTCTTCAGTAATGTTAACTTCTTTTGGAGTTCCCGATCTTAAATCTCTACCCTTTACAGCATAAGTATTATTATTTGATGGAATAGCAGTACCAATTTCTTTTTTAATTTTTTCAGCTGTGCTGTCTCCTATCATAAGATTATACTCTTTTCTCATATAGTTAACTAAAGCTCCATCCATTGCATCTCCAGCAACTCTTAGAGATTTTGAATAAACCAAACCTCCTAATGACATAACAGCAATCTCACTTGTTCCACCTCCAATATCAACAACCATTGAACCTGTTGCCTCTGATATTGGTAAACCTGCACCAATCGCTGCAGCTATAGGCTCCTCAATTAATTGAACTCTTCTAGCTCCTGCTGCTAAGGCGCTATCTTGAATTGCTTTTCTTTCAACTGGAGTAGAACCAGTAGGTACACAAATTAAAATTCTAGGATTAGCAAATGTTCTGCCTTTATGAACTTTTTTGATGAAGTGCTTGATCATTTCTTCAGTAACTATAAAATCAGCAATAACACCATCTCTTAGAGGTCTAATGGCACTAATATTTCCGGGCGTTCTTCCTAGCATTGTTTTTGCCTCATCTCCTACAGCTAAAACTTGTTTTTTTCCAGTTTGCTCTACAATTGCTACAACAGATGGTTCATTAAGAACTACGCCTTGGCCTTTAACTACAACTAATGTATTTGCAGTTCCAAGATCGATAGCCATGTCCTGGCTCCATATTTTTTTAACACTATCAAATATTCCCATTATATACTCTCCTTCAATTTCTTAGGTTCGATATTTTTATATAGAGATTTTTTCTCTCTCTTAATAAGCATTTTGTTTAAAGCATTTAAATAAGCATTTGCTGATGCTACTAAAGTATCTGTGTCAGCTGACTGTCCCACTGTAGTTCTATCATTTTCCTCTATCTTTACACTTACTGTAGCTTGTGCATCAGTTCCCTCTGTGACTGCATGAACTTGGTATAGAGATAATTTTACATCATGAGGATAAAGTTCTTTAATACATTTAAATATTGCATCAACTGGACCATCGCCAGTTTGAGAAGTCTTTTTTATTTCTCCAAAAACATCTAAGGTCATATCAGCTCTCTGTGGCTCACCGGTTCCAGCAAATACTTTTAAAGATTTTAAGTTTATTGCATTTATCTTATTATCAATAATCAAACTATCATCAACTAAAGCTACAATGTCCTCATCGTAAATATGTTTTTTCTTGTCAGCTAAAATTTTAAATTTACCAAAAGCTGCTTGCACAACATCATCTGTTACATCAGCATACCCTAAATCACTTAATTTATCCTTAAACGCATGACGTCCAGAATGTTTTCCCATTACTAAGGACGTTTTTTTTACACCAACACTTTCTGGTGTCATTATTTCGTATGTTTCTCTATTTTTTAACATTCCATCCTGATGAATTCCTGACTCATGAGCAAAAGCATTCTTTCCGACGATCGCTTTATTAAATTGAACAGGAAAACCTGTTGCATTAGATACAATTTTAGATGCTTTACTTATTAACTCAGTTTTAATTCCTGTTTCGTAAGGTAATAAATCATCTCGCGTTTTTATAGCCATTACAATTTCTTCTAGCGCTGCATTACCAGCTCTTTCACCTATTCCATTTATAGTACACTCGATTTGTCTAACTCCAGCTGATAAACCTGACAAAGCGTTAGCAACTGCCAAACCTAAATCATTATGACAATGAGCAGAAATTATAGCTTTATCAATGTTTGGTACATTGTTTTTTATTGATGTAATAGTTTTTGCGAACTCTTCTGGTATAGAATAACCGACAGTATCAGGAATATTTATTGTTGTTGCTCCACATTTAATAGCAAGTTCTATTGTCTTATACATAAATTCTAAATTTGTTCTTGTGCCATCTTCACATGACCATTCAACGTCATCAGTAAATTTTTTAGCATAAGTAACACTTTCTTTTATAGCGCCTAAAACTTGTTCATCTGTCATATTAAGTTTATGTTTCATATGAACTGGACTTGTTGAAATGAATGTATGTATACGAAATCTTTTTGCGAATTTTAAAGACTCATGACAAGCGTCTATATCTTTTTTTGTAGCTCTTGCTAATCCACAAGGAATTGAATTCTTTACACTTTTACTGATCGCACTTACGGCCTCAAAGTCACCGGGGGATGATATTGGAAAACCGGCCTCAATAATATCAATTCCCATCTCATCAAATACTCTTGATATTTGAATTTTTTCCTCAACACTCATAGAAGCCCCTGGTGATTGCTCACCATCTCTCATTGTTGTGTCGAAAATAAATATCTTATCTTTATCAGCCATTTTAATAATTTTGATTGATGAAATATACAACCTATCGTTTAGATTGCAAAATAAATACGGTCAATTTAGGCGTTTTTTTTATATAATATATATTTCATAATCAACTTCGATGGCAAATTCAAAATTCTTGCAATGAGTTTTTCTAAACCAGTTAAATAATTCAAATTCTCACGTCTTAATATATTATAATTTCTTGTTTTCGCGAAACTTCCCCCAAGACTGTGTATATCATAATTATTAACTTTTAAATTTGATATTGGATCTAAATTTAGTTTTCTGTATATACTATTTAATTCTGAAATAGGGTCTTTCATAAATTCATCATAATAAATTATATGAAAAGTTTTTTTAAGATATCTTAATTGTTTTAAGTAATAAAGAAAAACAAAAAATGAAGTTTTAATAATTGTTGAGCCTTTTTTATAATTGTTAATAATCCTTTTTTTTTTTTGAATTTGAACAAGATCTATTGGATCTCTAACAAGAGTTACGAGATTTAAATTAAAAGATTGGTCGTTTTTGATACATTTATCAATAAATTTTGAACTTTTAGATGACTCTAAAATAAAATTTGAATTTGAATAGTTCAACATACCCTCAAAAACTTCTCTATTGGATTTAATATCATCTTTATTGTCTGCTAGTATTTCAAATGCATTTTTATTAGGAAGTTTGGAAATTATTTTTTTCCAAAAATTACAATCATACAAACTTTTTTCACAATTACATTTTTTAAATTCAAATCTTCTTTCACCAATACTTGTAATAAGTTTATGTGAACTTAATAAAACTTCTAGAAGTGTTGAGCCACTTTTTGGAGCACAGAAAATAGAAATTAAATTTATTTTTGATCTCAAAATTTTATATATTTAAGTATTATTTCTTATCACTATCAACTAGTTTCTTTTTACCAATCCAAGGCATCATAGCTCTTAGTTTCGTACCGACTGTTTCTATAGAATGTTTTGCTAATTCCTCTCTCGTCTTTAAAAAATTTTTCTGACCGTTTTTACACTCATCCATCCATTGTTTGGTAAACTTTCCAGATTGAATGTCTGTAAGTACTTCTTTCATTCTTTTCTTAGTTTCCTCTTTATTGATAATTCTAGGTCCAGAAACATACTCACCATACTCTGCAGTATTTGAAATTGAGTAATTCATATTTGCAATCCCACCCTCATAGATAAGATCAACGATTAATTTTACCTCATGTAAGCACTCAAAATATGCCATTTCTGGTTCATACCCGGCCTCTACTAATGTCTCGTATCCATTCTTAATTAATTCCACAAGACCTCCACAAAGAACTGTTTGTTCTCCAAACAAATCCGTTTCACATTCATCTTTGAAAGTGGTTTCAATAATACCAGATCTTCCTCCTCCAATAGCTGATGCATATGATAGAGCTAAATCTCTTGCTTTACCTGTGCCGTCTTGGTGAACTGCCATCAAACATGGAACTCCACCACCTTTTTCAAATTCACTTCTTACAAGATGTCCAGGTCCTTTAGGGGCAACCATAAATACATCTAAATCTTTTCTTGCTTTAATTAAATCATAATGAATATTTAATCCGTGTGCAAAAGCTAAACTAGTCCCTTCTTTTATTCTTTGCTCAATATGATTCTTGTAAATAGTTGCCTGAAGTTCATCAGGAGTTAAAATCATACAAACGTCTGCCCATTCAGCTGCATCTGACAAGTTCATTACCTTTAAACCTTTTGACTCAGCCTTCGCTTTACTTGCTGAGCCATCTCTTAAAGCAACAACCACTTCTTTTACTCCACTATCTTTTAAATTAAGAGCATGAGCATGGCCTTGACTTCCATAACCAAAAATAGCGACTTTTTTATCTTTAATTAAATTTACATCAGCATCTTTTTCATAGAACATTTTCATTTTTTCTTCTCCTTTATAAATTTACTTAAATGTTTCAGCACCTCTGGTCATAGCTATTGCCCCAGTTCTTGAAGTGCTTGTAAGACCATAGGGTTTTAATTTTTTACTCATTTTGTCAATTTCTCTTCTTAAAGCAGTTATTTGAACTACCACTGATTTATTTGTTTTGTCTAAAATTACTGGATTGAATTTTTTGCATTCATTTAGACACTTTTCTATCTTTTTTTTCTGCGCAACGATCTTGAACAAAGCCATCTCTTTAAATATAACTTTTTTATCCTCTCTTTTGAAATCTGCAACTTTATGAACTGGAACTAGTTTTTTTAGCTGAAGTTTTATTTGATCAATAACTTGTGGTGTTCCTGTCGTTACTATCGTAATTCTTGAAATATTTTTAGTTGCATCAACTTCTGCCACTGCTAAAGACTCAATATTGTAACCTCTTCCAGAAAATAAACCAACTACTCTTGCTAATACACCAGATTCATTATCCACCCAGACAACAAATATATGGGTATCTAATTTACCTTTTTTAGTGGGTATACTATATGCTGATTTTGGTGATGGCATTAAACTAACGATTTCCCTTTACCAGTGATCTTGTTTTCCTCTTTATCATTTGGGCCTAAAATCATCTGATTATGAGGCTTTCCAGATGGTATCATTGGAAAACAGTTTTCATTTGGGTCTACATGGCAATCAAATATTACTGGACCATTATAATCGATCATCTCTTTAATTTTATCATCTAATTCATTAGGATTATCAGCCTTGATACCTTTACATCCATAAGC
>CACJDV010000013.1 GCA_902592265.1 uncultured Pelagibacteraceae bacterium
TTTAATTCTCAGGAAGCATTAAGAACATTAAGATTAGCAAGAGAAATAGGAGGATGGAAACTAGTAAAACTCGAAGTTTTGGGAGATAAAAAAAATTTATTTCCAGAAATGATCGAAACTCTTAATTCGACTGAAATTTTGACCAAAGAAGGTTTTGAGGTAATGGTCTATTGTAATGATGATCCTCTCATGGCTAAAAGATTAGAAAATGCAGGTGCAGCAGCAATAATGCCTCTTGCAGCACCTATTGGCTCAGGCTTAGGAATTTTAAATAAAGTAAATATACAAATTATTAGAAAGCAAACGAAATTACCTTTAATAATTGATGCAGGATTAGGACAAGCATCCGATGCTACAATCGCAATGGAGTTAGGGTGCGATGGTGTTTTAGTTAATACTGCTATAGCTAAAGCGAAAAAACCCTTTTTAATGGCAGATGCATTTAAAAAAGCTGTTATTGCTGGAAGACAATCATATTTATCTGGAAGAATTGAAAAAAAATTAATGGGTAATCCCTCGTCTCCTACAAAAGGAATTATTTAGATTTTTTATAATAATTTTTTTTTCTGTATGCTTTTTTTCTTATCTTAATATTTTTACTACTCTTTTCTTTTAAATGAATATCAAGATTTTTAAGTTTTTCGAAATATTCTATTAATTCAATTGTTTTCTTAGATTTGTTTTTTATGTCAATGATATATTCTGGAATAATCAAGGAATTGTCAGAAATTATATCAATTTTGATTTTATTTTTTTTTTCAAAATAAGTTAAATTTTCAATAAAGTTTTCTTTTAAAAAATCAGATATTTTTTTACATACTTTAAGCTCAACATATTTAGCTTTATTTAATACTGCTTTAAACTCAACTAATTTTAAGATTTTTTGTGCAAAAGATTCATCTGTTAATCCGACTTTCCACCTAACAGCACTTTCTCTTAATCTTTGTCTGGACATTTCTAGTAATCCAAAATTACTAATTCTACCTATTTGTATTCTTGCTCTATCTGATCTACATTTCTCTTTTAATCTTCTTTCTACCGTTTTTCTATTACCGTAACTTAACATGTCTATGAAATCTATTATAATTAGTCCTGATAAATCTCTTATTTTGATTTGTCTTGCTATCTCTTCAGCTGCTTCTAAATTTGTATCTAATGCGGTGCTTTCAACATTTTTTTGTTTAATAGAGCTCCCTGAATTTATATCAATTGAAACAAGAGCTTCTGTAGGATTAATTACTAAATAACCACCAGAATTTAATTTTACTTGAGTGTCAAATATTTGATTTAATTTTTGTTCTATACCTTCCTCTATGAATAAGGGAATTTTTCCCCTATATTTTTTAATTCTTTTAACCTGAGAAGGCATTAGCATTTTCATAAAGTTTTGAGCTTTTTTATAACCCTCGTTTCCCTCTATAATAATATTTTTTGTATTTTCATCATACATATCTCTTAATGTTCTATTAATTATTTCACTTTCCTGATGAATTAACGAGGGTGCAATCGCGTTAATAGCATTATCTTTTATTTGATGCCAAGATTTAATTAAAGTTTCTAAATCATGGTTTATTTCGTTTTTAGTTTTATTACTGCCCGCAGTTCTAACAATCAATCCCATTTCTTTAGGTATTTCAATTTCATTTAAAATAGATCTTATTTTTTTTCTTTCAGCTGGATTAAATATTTTTCTTGATATTCCACCTCCTTTAGGAGTGTTTGGCATTAATACAATATATTTACCTGCAATAGAAATAAATGTACTTAATGCAGCACCTTTCTGTCCTCTTTCATCTTTAATTACTTGGACAAGTATTACTTGATTAGGCTTAATAACTTCTTGTATCTTATATCTTTTAAATTTATTTCGACTTTTAAACTTTTTTTCTTTTTCTTGTTCTTGATCGTTTTTTTCAGAGTCTAAATTTTCTTTTTTATCTATGTCGATTGGATCGTCAACTTCTAAATTTCCTTTTGCTAAATTTTCTTCCTCTTTTTCCTCAACCTTTTTTGATAATTCCTCTCTTAATTTCTCTTCCTCTTTTTTGATTATCTCTAAGTCACTTTTAGGTATTTGATAATAATCTGATTGTATATCATTGAACGATAAAAAACCGTGCCTCTCCCTTCCAAAATCGACAAAAGCTGCTTGTAAAGATGGTTCAATTCTACTTACTTTACCAAGGTAAATATTATTTTTTATAAGATTATTTTTTGAGCCTTCGTATTCGTAATCTTCAATATTGTTGTCTGATTTAAGAACAACCCGGGTTTCATTAGGATGCGATGCATCAATGTATAAATTTTTTTCCATAATTGTGTATTTGAATGTTTCATTAAATTTTAAAAATTTTGTATAATAATAATGCCTTATCTTTAACAAATTCCTATATATAATTAAATCAAAATGACAAAGTTATTCAAAAATATTTTAATTCTATTTTTAAGCATTTCGTTGTTAACAGTGATTGTTATTTTTGGCATTTTATGGACTTTTTCTAATAATATCCCAGACTATAAATTTCTTAAAAATTATAAGCCGCCAGTATCTAGCAAAATGTACTCAGGTAATGGAGACTTAGTTGCTGATTTTTCTAAAGAAAAAAGGATTTTTGTTCCATATAGCGCTATTCCTTCAAATGTTATAAACGCTTTTTTGTCTGCCGAAGATAAAAATTTTTTTACTCATCCTGGTGTTGATGCAAAAGGTGTCATTAGAGCAACATTTAATAATATAACTAATATAATGACCTCGAAAAGACTTGAGGGCGCTTCTACAATCACCCAGCAGGTCGCAAAAAATTTTTTATTAACCAATGAAGTTAGTATTAATCGAAAAATTAAAGAGGCAATTTTAGCATTTAGAATTGAAAGAGCTTTAAATAAAGAGAGAATATTAGAATTATATCTCAATCAAATATATTTGGGTAGTGGAGCTTATGGTGTTGCTGCTGCAAGTTTAGAATATTTTGATAAGTCAATTAAAGAACTAAATTATGCAGAAGCTGCATTGTTAGCAGCTTTACCAAAAGCTCCTAGTAGATATAACCCTTATAACAATATTGATTTAGCAAAATTTAGAAGAGATTTAGTTTTAAAAAATTTAAATCAAAATGGATTTTTAAATCTCGAAAAATATAATGAATACAAAAATCAAAGTATTAAATTGAAAAAAAAGGAAAAAATTTATTTAGAGGATGCTCAGTATTATATCGAAGATGTCAGAAAAAATATAATAGACAAATTAACTTATGAAAAAGTTTACAAACAAGGTTATAATATAAATACACCAATCAATTTAAACTTACAAAAAATTGCTACAGAATCTTTAAGAAATGGTTTAATCGCTTATGATCAAAGAAAAGGTTGGCGTGGACCAATTACAAATATAAAATATTCTGATAATTGGCATAAAAAAATAGAAAAAAAATATAAATTAGAGAATTCTGTTAGTTGGGAAATAGCAATCGTAAAAGAAATAGGTCAATTTCAAACTAAAATTGAAACTAAAGACGAATTAAATGGCCTAATAAAATTTAATGAAATCTCATGGACTAAAAAAGAGTTTGAAGATTTACTCAAAGTCGGTGATTTAATTTATGTTAAGAAAGTTAAAGATAACTTTTATAGTTTAAAACAACTTCCAAAAATTAATGGTGGCATTGTTGTAATGGACCCTTACACAGGACGGGTTTTAGCCCTAAGTGGAGGATTTAGTTTTAAATCAAGTGAATTTAATAGAGCTACGCAAGCTCTAAGACAACCTGGTTCAGCATTTAAACCATTTGTATATGCATTAGCGTTAGAAAATAAATATACTCCATCATCTTTAGTGCTTGATGCACCTCTAGTATTGGATCAAGGAATTGATTTAAAAAAATGGAAGCCAGAAAATTATGGTAAAAAGTTTTATGGACCCTCTACACTTAGAGTAGGACTTGAAAAATCAAGAAACTTAATGACTGTAAGAATTGCTCAAAACTTGGGTGTAGATAAACTAGCGAAATTTTCTCAGGATTTAAAAATTTATAATAACCCTGAGGAATTACTTTCAATTTCTCTAGGATCAGCTGAAACAACTCTTTTAAATTTAACTTCAGCTTATTCATCATTTGTAAACGGTGGAAAATTAATTAGTCCAATAATAATTGACAGAATTCAAGACAGTGAAGGAAATACAATAATTAATAATGAAAATAGAAAGTGTAGGAATTGTGATAAGATTTCATACACCGGTAAAGATTATCCTCAAATAGAGGATAATTATGTACAAGTAATGTCCGAGCAAACTGCATATCAAGTAACAACAATTTTAGAGGGAGTAATAAAAAGAGGAACTGGGAAAAAATTAAGAGACTTACAATTAAACTTGGCTGGAAAAACTGGAACCACAAATGAAAATACGGATGCATGGTTTATTGGTTTTACATCAAATTTAGTGATTGGAGTTTATGTCGGAATGGATAATCCTAAACCATTAGGTAAATTTGAAACTGGATCAAAAGCTGCATTACCTATTTTTAGAGAATTCATTGAAAAGTCAGTTAAAAAATCTGAAGCAAGACCTTTCAAGGTTCCTGAAAAAATGACACTTATGGTTGTTGATCCATTAACTGGAGAAAAAGCTAAGTTTAATTCAAAAAATACAATCATTGAGTCTTACAAAAGTAAAAATGTTTTAAATGGAAAAGTATTGTATTCTGATAATAATAGAATCGATACAAATAATATATTAAAGTTTTATTAATGGACGATAAATATTTAGATCTTAAAAAAGATATCGAAAAAATTAACCAAAAAGTTAAGGAGTATCTTTGAAAAAAATAAAATTTACTCAAAACTGGAACATATAGATAAAAAAATGCTTGGTGCCAATTTTTGGCAAGATAAAGCAGACTCCCAAAAAACAATTAAAGAAAAAAAACTTTTTGAGGATTTAATCAATTCATACAAAGACTCAACTAATCAACTTAAAGATTTAAATGATCTTTACTCTTTAGCTTCAGATGAGAATAATCTTAATGTGAAAAAAGAAGTCATGGAAAGTATTAAAGAACTAAGATCGAAAGTTAAGAAAAATGAAATAAAATGCTTTTTATCAAATGAGGCAGATTCATTTAATTGTTACGTAGAAATCCATGCAGGTGCAGGTGGCACAGAAAGTCAGGATTGGGCCAATATGTTGAGAAGAATGTATATGAAATGGTCAGATAATAAAAATTATAGATGTGATTTAATTAGCGAGCATAAAGGTGAAGAGGCAGGAATTAAATCCTCAACTATTAAAATTGAGGGTGACTATGTATTTGGATGGCTTAAAAACGAGTCTGGAATTCATCGTCTTGTAAGAATATCTCCTTTCGACTCTGGAGCGAGAAGACACACAAGCTTTGCCAGTATTTGGGTTTATCCAGTAGTTGACGAAAATTTGAATATTGAAATATTAGATAAGGATTTGAGAGTCGATACTTATCGTTCTAGTGGTGCTGGTGGACAACATGTTAATACAACTGACAGCGCAGTAAGAATAACTCACATTCCATCAAAAATAGTTGTTCAATGTCAAAACGAGAGATCTCAACATAAAAATAAAGAAACTTGTATGAATATGCTAAGAGCAAGACTTTATGATTTTGAAATGAAAAAAAAAGATGAAGAAAATCAAAATAACGAAACTTTAAAATCTGATATAGGGTGGGGTCATCAAATTAGATCATATGTGCTTCAACCTTACAGATTAGTCAAAGATAACAGAACAAATTTTGAAAGCTCAAGCCCAGATAAAGTTTTAGATGGCGATATCGATGCTTTTTTAGAGAAATCTTTATATCAAATTAAATGAAAAAAATAATTTTTAGATTTTTAATATTCACTTTATTACTAATCTTTAGTTTTATTACTTACTTAAGTACCATTGGCATAAAAACAGATGCTTTTAATGATCAAATATCTAAAGAAGTTGAAAAAATTGATAAACAATTAGAAATAGATTTAAATAAAATTAGTATTATTTTAGATCCCTTTAAATTTAAATTAGTACTAAAAACAATTGGAGCAAATCTTAAGAAGAAAAACAAATTAATTAAACTGGAGAGTGTTAGATCTAATATTGATATTAAGACATTCGTAAATAAAAAATTTTCGTTATCTGATTTAGATATTACAACAAGGACTATCGAAATCAAAAATTTAATTTCATTTATAAGAACTATTGAGGATAGTCCTCAAATCTTCATATTAGAAAAGTTTTTGAAAAAAGGATATTTGATAGCAGATATTAATCTTAAATTTGATCAAAAGGGTAATATCAAAGATGATTTTATTATAAAAGGTCTTGTAAAAGATGGTGAAATAAAACTCTTTAAAAAAATAGATTTATCAAAAATAAATTTCATTTTTAATATTCAAAATAAAAAATTTGAATTTAAAGATATAAATTTATCATACGATAATAATGATTTTAAGTTTCCAGAATTAAATTTAATAAAACAAAAAAATGAATTTTTGGTATCAGGTAAAAGCAAGAGTGAAAATCTAGTCTTAGATGATACAAAAATTAATCAATTATTAAGCAATGACCTTTCCAATGTAAAGATTGAATTAGCTAATTTTGATTTAGAAAATACTTTTTCATTTAAAATAAACAAAAAATATAAGATAGATGATTTAAAGATAAATTCTTTAATGAATTTAAAAAATTCTAAACTTATAAGTTTAAAAAACTTGAAAGAGTTTTTTCCAGAATTAAATGAGATAATTGAGTTATCAGATCACCAAATACAAATTGATTATAAAAAAGATCTACTAAGTATTAAAGGCAATGGAAATATTCTTATCCAAAAAGAAAGAGATAATATTAATTACAACTTTTTGAAATCAAAAACTAACCTAAAATTCGACACCTCATTAGAAATCAAAAAAAATCCATTCCATCTAAATTTTTTGAATTATAAAAAAAATCAAGATGACAAATTAAAAATTGTTATTCTTGGAGTAAAAAATTTTTTATCTAATGAAATCAACTTAAAGGATATCTTAATAGAAGAAAAAGATAATAAATTTGAATTCAAAAATTTATTATTATCAAAGAAATATAAGATTAAATCTATAAGTATGGTAAATTTAGATTATTTTGATAATGACTTAATAAAAAATGAGTTATCTATCAAAAAAAAAGATAAATATTATTTATTAGAATCTAAGAGTTTTAATGCCACTAAAATTATAGATGATCTATTGAAAGCTGATAATAATTCAGAAAGTGAAAAAATTCTTTCAAAAAATTTTAAACTAAATATTAAAATAAAAGAGGCTTTTCTTGATAAAGATCATTTAATAGAGGATTTAAATGGATATTTAACATTCAACAACAGTGAAATAATTAATGCTAATTTACTAGGAGATTTTTCTGATAACAAGAAGATTAATTTCACTATTAGATCAACTTCAAATGAAAAAATTATTACTCTTTATTCTGATTTAGCTAAGCCTTTTGTAAATAGATACAAATTTATAAAAGGTTTCGAAGAAGGTAATTTAAATTTTCATTCTATTAAACAAAATAATGTTTCTAATTCAAAATTAATAATAGATAATTTTAAAGTACAAGAGGTACCAGCTTTAGCAAAATTATTAACATTAGCATCTCTTCAAGGTATCGCTGACCTATTAACTGGTGAGGGAATAAGATTTACAGATTTTGAGATGAAATTTTCAAACAAGGATGAGTTAATGAAAATCGAGGAACTATATGCCATCGGCCCTGCTATTTCTTTGTTAATGGAAGGGTATATTGAAAGTGATGATTTAGTTAGTCTTAGAGGAACGATGGTACCAGCAACGACAATTAATAGAACCATATCCTCAATTCCTCTTCTCGGAGATATTTTAGTAGGAAAAAAAGTTGGAGAGGGTGTTTTTGGTGTGAGCTTTAAAATTAAAGGCCCACCAAAAAAATTAAAAACAACTGTAAATCCTGTTAAAACTCTTACACCAAGATTTATTACTAGAACTCTTGAAAAAATAAAAAAAAATTAGCTTATTTCAACTTTGATATGTCTTTTTTTCCCCAAGGATACTTTGATTGTGTTATTTTCAAATAATTTTTCACTGATTATTAGCTTTTCATCATTGATAACTTGATTATTGATTTTAACTCCGCTGCCTTTAATCAATCTTCTAATTTCGCTTTTAGATTTTTCTAACTTGGAAAGAATTATTAAATCAACAACAGTTAACTTCTCATTTAATTGATTTTTTTTAATTGCAATAGAAGGTAGTGCCGAGCCCATTGAATTTTCTGAAAAAGTTTTTTTTGCCGTTTCTTCGCTTTTTTTTGCCTCTTGTTCACCATGGAGCATAGAAGTGGTTTGATTTGCTAAAATAATTTTTTGCTCATTAATATTTTTATCTTTGATTTTTTCTATTTCATCAACACTTAAATCTGTAAAAAATTTCATGAATTTTGCTACATCTCTATCATCTATATTTCTCCAAAATTGCCAATAATCATACGGTGACAAAAATTTTTTATCTAACCATATTGCTCCATTTTCAGTTTTTCCCATTTTAGCACCAGTTGCTAATGTGATTAAAGGAGTTGTTAATCCATATGTTTGTTGATTGGAATGTCTTTTTATTAAATCTACACCATTAACTATATTACCCCATTGATCAGATCCACCAATTTGCAATGTGCAATTTTCTTTTTTATTTAGTTCCAAAAAATCATAAGCTTGCAAAATCATATAATTAAATTCCATGTAACTTAGAGATTGTTCTCTATCCAATCTTGTTTTCACACTTTCAAAGGTTAACATTTTATTTATTGTAAAATGTTTTCCTATATCTCTTAAAAAAGAGATGTAATTTAAACCTTTGAGCCACTCGTAGTTATTAACAAATATTGGTTTTACATTTTTATCATTTGTATCTAAAAATTTTTTTAAAATTCTTTCAATGTTTTTTGAATTTTTTTCAATTTCATCTTCACTTAAAATTTTTCGAGTTTTATCTTTACCGGATGGGTCTCCTATTCTTGTGGTTCCCCCACCTAATAATACAATTGGTTGGTGCCCATGTTTTTGAAGCATTCGTAAACACATAATTTGTAGGAGACTACCAACATGTAAACTTTCAGCTGTGCAATCAAAACCAATGTAGGCTTTAATCTTTTTTTTATCTAATAAAGAAGATAACTCATTCTCATCAGTACACTGATAAAAGTAACCTCTGTCTTTAAATTCTTTCAAAAATTTATTCATAAGCGTATAATTCTACAATATACAAATTTTGTTAAAAAAAAATATTAATGAAAAAAAAGATATTTACCTCAATAGGATTGATGAGCGGTACATCAATGGATGGAGTGGATTTATCTGTCATAAAATCTGATGGTAATGATCAATTTTCCAGTATTTATAATACTTATAAGGAATTTGATGATGGACTTTACAAGCAATTAATTAGCTTAAGAGATAAAATCAGCAATTTTACAGACTTAGAAACTTATTCTAAAGAAATAAATGATGTAGAAAAAAAATTTACATTATTCAACAGTCACTCAATAAATGAAGTGATTAAAAACATTAATGAAAATATTGATTTAATTGGTTTCCACGGCCAAACCGTGTTTCATGACCCAAAAATTCAAATTTCAAAACAGTTAGGAGATGGAAAACTTTTATCAAGTTTATTTAAAAAAATTGTAATTAATAATTTTAGACAAAATGATTTAAATCATGGAGGCCAGGGTGCTCCGCTTACACCAATATTTCATATTTTGATTACAAAAATTATCCAAAAAAATTTTAAACTTAAATTGCCAATAAACATAATTAATATCGGAGGTATTACAAATATCACTCAAATCAAACAAGATCTCAATAATTCAATAAACTTTTTTGCTTATGATGTGGGCCCAGGAAATTGTTTGATAGATGACTGGGTAAGAAATAATAAAGATTTAAAATTTGATAAAGACGGAAATTATGCAAATGTTGGAAAAGTTGATGATCTAATTTTGAATCAAGCAATAGATAACTTTGAGTTTAAATCTTACGAAACATCATTGGATGTAAAAGATTTTGATACATCATTTGTAAAAGGTTTATCATTAGAGGATGGGTGTGCTACTTTAACAAAATTTACTGCATATCTAATTGCAGATGGTTTGAAGAAAATTAATAAACATAATGATGTTAACCCTCATCACTATATATTTTGCGGAGGTGGAAGAAAAAATAAATTTTTAATGCAATCAATTAAAAATTATTTGGTAAATAAAAATATTATTATGAAAGATATAGACGATTATAATTTTGATGGGAATTTTATTGAGTCTCAAGCTTTTGCGTATTTAGCTATAAGATCATATTTAAAATTACCAATCTCATTTCCAAGCACCACAAGATGTGATAAACCTATTTCAGGCGGTGATATTTTACAAAATTTTTAGTAAAGCGCTGTCTCTTTTTTTATATATTCGGAAATACATTTTGTTAATTCAGCCTCACTTTTTGAAAAAAAATGATTAGCACCTGGGATAGTTTCAAATTCTACTTTAATTCCTTTCTGTGCGCTAAGTTTGTTATCTAAATCTTTAATATATTCAAAGGGAACCAATTCATCTTTTTTTCCATATACCATTAAACCAGATGAGGGGCATGGTGATAAAAAAGAAAAATCATAAACATTTGGTTGGGGTGAAATTGCAATAAATCTATTTATCTCAGGTCGTCTCATTAATAATTGCATTGCAATTAATGAACCAAAAGAGAACCCTGATACCCAACATTGTGAATTATCAAAATTTTCTCTTTCTAACCAATCTAGTGCAGCTGCAGCATCTGCCAGTTCTCCTTGACCATTATCAAATTCTCCATCACTTTTACCAACACCTCTAAAATTTACTCGACATACAGAAAAATCATTTTCCATAAAAGTATGAAAAGTTTCTACAACAACTTTGTTATTCATGGTTCCTCCATATTGAGGATGTGGTTGTAATACTAAAGCAATAGGTGAAGTGCTTTTTTTACTTTTAAAATATTTTGCCTCTAGTCTTCCAGTCGGACCAGGAATAAATATTTCTAAAATTTTATTATCCATAATTGATATTGATAATTATTCTCAAAAAAAAATTACGTTTAACACATGTACGTGGCAAAATGTTAGTCTTTTTTTTTGTTAGATACTTGACTATTTTAGTCGGGTTTATATATACCCTTGTAAAATAAAGGTTTTATGAAACTTACATCTAAAGGAAGATATGCAGTAATGGCTTTAGTAGATCTGGCAAGATTTAACAATATCAACCCAGTATCTTTAAGAGACATCTCACTTAGACAGGGGATTTCCCTCGATTACTTGGAACAAATTTTTTCTAAACTTAGAAAAAAAGAGATTGTTCAAAGTGTTAGAGGAAATCAAGGAGGATATGTTTTAAGCAAAAAAGCGAAAGAAATAAAACTTACTAATATTTTTGATGCTGTAGATGAAAAAGTAAAAACTGTTCAATGCAAAAAAGATTCTAAAAAAGGGTGTAATGGTAAATCTACAAAGTGTTTAACTCATAATTTGTGGGATGAACTTGAAAACCACATTAATGACTTTTTTGAAAAAAAGAGTTTAGAAGATCTTATTAAAGATAACACTGAGAGAAGAATTTAAAAATGGATACTAGAGAAAAAGATATAGAAAAATTAAAAGATTATAAGTACGGCTTTACTACAGATATAGAAAATATTAAAGCTCCAAAAGGTTTAAATGAAGATGTGATTAAATTTATTTCTAATATTAAAAAAGAACCACAATGGATGTTAGACTTTAGGTTAAAAGCTTATGAGAGATTAAAACTTTTAAAAGAGCCTAATTGGCAAAAACCAAAATATCCTAAAATTAACTATCAAGATTTATATTATTATTCAGCGCCAAAAAGCATGAAGGATAAACCAAAAAGTTTAGATGAACTTGACCCTAAACTTTTAGAGACATATAAAAAACTTGGGATTCCATTACAAGAACAAGCAAGATTAAATGGTATTGCTGTCGATGCAGTATTTGACTCTGTTTCAGTAGCAACTACTTTTAAAGGTGAGTTGACTAAACATGGAATAATTTTTTGCTCAATGTCAGAAGCAATTCAAAAACATCCTGATCTTGTAAAAAAATATTTAGGCACAGTAATACCAGTTACTGATCATTTTTTTGCTACTCTTAACTCAGCTGTTTTTACAGATGGATCATTTGTTTACATTCCAGAGGGTGTTAAGTGCCCTATGGAATTATCAACTTACTTCAGAATTAACGCATCAGAGACAGGACAATTTGAAAGAACACTAATTATTGCTGATAAGGGAAGTTACGTAAGTTATCTCGAAGGATGTACTGCTCCAATGAGAGATGAAAATCAATTACATGCAGCAAATGTAGAATTGATTGCTTTAGATGATGCAGAAATAAAATATTCAACTGTACAAAATTGGTATCCAGGTGATGAAAATGGTAAAGGTGGAATTTATAATTTTGTAACTAAAAGAGGATTATGTAAGGGAAAAAATTCTAAGATTTCTTGGACACAAGTAGAAACAGGATCAGCTATAACTTGGAAGTATCCAAGCTGCATATTAAAAGGCGATAATTCAATTGGTGAATTTTACTCAATAGCAATTACCAATAATCATCAAAAAGCGGATACTGGAACAAAAATGATTCATTTAGGAAAAAACACTAAAAGTAAAATTATTTCAAAAGGTATAAGTGCTGGATTTTCTGATATGACTTATAGAGGCTTAGTAGATATTAATTCAAAAGCTAGAAACTCTAGCAACTATACACAATGTGACTCTTTATTAATGGGAAATAAATGTGGGGCACATACAGTCCCTTATATAAAAAATAAAAATTTTGACTCTAATATTGCACATGAGGCTACAACATCAAAAATAAGTGAAGAACAATTACATTATTGCCAACAAAGAGGACTTAATCCTGAGGAAGCTGTAGGATTAATTGTTAATGGTTTTTGTAAGGAAGTATTACAACAATTACCAATGGAGTTTGCAGTTGAAGCCCAGAAACTTGTAGGTATTAGCTTAGAGGGGAGTGTTGGGTAATGCTTAAAATAAGTAATTTAAATGCGAATATTGAGAACAAGTCAATTTTAAAGGGGTTTTCGTTGAATATAAATCCTGGCGAAGTTCACGCTATTATGGGTCCAAATGGATCAGGAAAAAGCACACTATCAAATATTCTATCAGGGAAAAAAGGGTACGAAGTATCAGGTGAAATCTTATTTGAAAATAAAAATTTATTTGATCTAGAGACTGAAGAAAGAGCACATAAAGGAATATTTTTGGCTTTCCAATACCCTTTAGAAATTCCAGGTGTTAATACAAATATCTTTTTGAAAACATCTTTAAATGCAATTAGAAAGGCAAGAGGTGAGAAGGAATTAGATGCGATTGAATTTTTAAAACTTGTAAAAGAAAAAGCTAAAGAATTAAAATTTGACGAAGAAAAACTTAATAGACAATTAAATGTTGGATTTTCAGGTGGAGAAAAAAAGAAAAATGAAATTCTGCAAATGTCTATGTTATCCCCAAAATTATCCATTTTAGATGAGACAGACTCAGGCCTAGACATAGATGCCCTTAAAATAGTTGCAGATGGAGTTAATACTTTAAGAAATAAAGATAATTCTTTTTTAATAATAACCCATTATCAAAGATTATTAGATTATATTAAACCTGACTTTGTTCATGTTCTAATAAATGGAAAGATAATAAGATCTGGTGGTCCAGAATTAGCAATTGAATTAGAAAAAAAAGGATACGAAAATTTTAATTAAATGAGCAAACAATTACAGTCAGACTTTGAAAAATTAGTAAAAACCTCAAAATTTTCTAATGAAGAAATTCAGTTTAAAAAAAATTTTTTAAATAATTTCATAGAAAAGGGTTTTCCAAATAGAAAGCAAGAAGATTGGAAGTTTTTAGATATTAGTCAGATAATCAAAAAGAGTATTAGCGATTTAAGTTTTTTTAATGATTATTCACAATCTAATAAAATCGATCCATCTATTTTTATCAATGATTTAGAGCATAATAAGATTGTTTTTATAAATGGAAGAATTGAAAAAATTGATTTTAACTTTGAAGACCAAAATAAAATTGAAATAATTGATGAAACTAAAAAAGATATATCATTTGATTATGAAAATTCATTAATTGATTTGAATAGTGCATTTACTGATAAAGTTTTTAAAATTTTAATTAAAAAAAATTATTCTCTAAAAAAACCTTTGATAATTTATCATTCAATAAATGATGAAATAAAGTCAACTAATATCAATTTGAGATTAGATTTTGAATTAGGTGAAAATAGTTGTTTAAAGCTTATTGATTATTTTTCTAATAACACAGCGAAAAACTTTATTAATATTTTTTACAACTTCAATTTAGAAAAAGACTCAATACTTAAAAACTATAAAATTGATAAATTTATTAATAATAATTTAAAATACTCTTTTAACAATATTGAACAAGACAATAACAGTGTTTCAGAAACATTTATATTATCTGCTGGTTCGGATTATTTTAAAAATGAGATTAATTGTAATTTAAATGGTGAGTATTCATCAGCATTTATTAATGGTATTTTTTCCTTAAAGGAAAATCAACAACACGAAATTAGAACTACAATTAATCATTTAGTGGAAAACACAAAAAGTTATCAACTTATTAAAAGTGTTCTTGGAAAAAATACAAAATCTGCATATCAAGGAAGAATATTTGTAAACTCAAAAGCTCAAAAAACTGATGGATATCAATTGAGTAAAGCAATACTGCTTGATGAGACATCAGAGTTTAATGCAAAACCAGAATTAGAAATTTATGCTGATGATGTAAAATGTTCTCACGGATCAGCATCTGGCAGCTTAGATGAAAATTCAATTTTTTACTTAATGTCTCGTGGCTTGAATTATCAACAGTCAAAAGAACTTCTGATAAATGGGTTTTTAATGGATGTTGTTGAAAAGATTACAGACGTAGAAATAAAAAACTTAATTACAAATATTATTGGATTAAAACAATGAACATAAATAACATTAGAAAAGAGTTTCCGATTTTTGATGAAAAAATTCAGAACAACGATTTAGTTTACCTAGATAGTGCTAATTCATCTCAAAAACCTAAGGTGGTTTTAGATAGAATAAATGATTTTTACTCTAAACAGTTTTCAAATGTAGGAAGAAGCATACATTATTTAGCTGTTGCAGCTACTAATTTATATGAAAATACAAGAACTTCTGTTCAAAAATACATAAATGCGAAAGATAAAAATGAAATTGTATTTACTAAAGGTGCTACAGAGGCTTTAAATTTGGTCGCTAACACTTTAGGTCAAGCGATCTTGGAGCCAAATGACGAAATTTTAATCACAGAGCTAGAACATCACTCAAATTATGTCCCATGGCATTTTTTAAGAAAATCCAAAAATATAAAAATAAAGTTTGCAGAGATCAATGAAGACGGAGATATTCCAATTGAAAATATAGAAAAAGAAATTACAGATAAAACTAAAGTAATAGCAATAACTCATTTATCCAATGTCACTGGTGCAGTTTTACCAATTAAAGAGATAACCCAATTAGCACATTCTAAGGGCATAGTTGTTGTAGTAGATGGATGTCAGGGAGGACCACATTTAAAATTAGATATGCAAGACCTTGATTGTGATTTTTATGCAATATCATGTCACAAAATGTATGGCCCGACAGGACTTGGAGTTTTGTATGGAAAAAAGAAATGGTTAGAGCAACTTCCGCCGTACCAAGGAGGTGGGGGAATGATAAATGAAGTTAAAAAAGATAGAATTTCTTATGGCGAACTTCCAAATAAGTATGAAGCTGGAACAATGGCTACAGCTCAAGTCATCGCGTTTGATCAATCAATAAAATTTTTAGAAAGTATTGGAATTGATAATATTATTAAACATGAAAAAGAATTAATAGAATACGGTCAAGAAATTTTAAAAAAGAATAATTCTGTGAAACTAATTGGAAATCCAAAAGAGCGAGGTGGAGTTCTATCTTTTACGGTAGAAGGAGTTCATCCACATGACATTGCAACTATTCTGGATGAAACTGGAGTTGCTATAAGAGCAGGTCATCATTGTTGTCAAATACTTCATGACAAATTAGGTATACCTGCAAGCGCACGAGCATCATTAGGAGTTTACAATACTAAAGACGATTTAGATAAACTAAATGAAGGTATTAATAATTGTAAAAAAATTTTTGATTTAAAATGAACTTAAAAGAATTATATCAAGAAATAATTTTAGAGCATGGTAAGAACCCTCGAAATTTAGGGAAAACAGAAAATTTTAATAAAGATGCAAAAGGCAATAATCCATTATGTGGAGATAATGTACATGTATATCTTAAATTAAATGATCAAAGAAAAGTAGAGGACATTTCTTTCGAAGGAAGTGGATGTGCAATATCAATGGCATCAGCTTCAATAATGACTGATTTGATTAAAGGCAAAAGTGATAATGAAGCTAAAGAAATAATTGAGGATTTTTTAGGGATGATCAAAGAAAATCCTGAACTTAAAAATAATATTTTAAAAGAGGACGATAAAACGAAATTGATGTGTTTATCAGGTGTTAAACAATATCCAATGAGAGTGAAATGTGCTACCTTATCATGGCATACTTTGGTATCTGCAATGGAAAATGATGGGAAAGAAATAACTACAGAAAATTAATTATGGATGTAAAAAACAAAATAATTGAGGAAATTAGAAAAATTTATGATCCTGAATTACCAGTGAACATATATGAACTTGGTTTAATTTATGATATACAGGTAAATGGTCGTAAGGCTGAAATTAAGATGACATTAACTACACCGAATTGTCCCGTTGCAGAAAGTTTACCAAAAGAGGTAAAAGAGGGTGCAATGCAAGTAGATGGAATAGATGATGTAAATCTTGAATTGGTTTGGGATCCTCCTTGGAATAAAGATATGATGTCAGATGCAGCGAAATTGGAATTAAACTTATAATGAACCCTATTATTAAATTAAGTGATAATGCAGCTTTAAGAATTAAAGAAATAATGTCTAACGCTGAAAAGAATGCGATAGGTGTAAGAGTTTCTGTAAAATCGGGTGGTTGTGCAGGAATGTCATACGTAATGGAATATTCAAAAGAGGTAAATCCTAATGATGAGTTGATCGAGGATAAAGGAGTAAAAGTTTATATTGATTCGGCGGCAGTTATGTATCTTCTAGGCACTGAGATGGATTATAAAAAGGAGGATTTTTCATCATCATTTGTCTTCAATAATCCCAATGAAACCGAGCGTTGTGGCTGCGGGGAGTCCTTTAAAGTATAATCCCATTTTGAACATACCAGAGTTGCAATAAACGCATAGATTGATAATATCTACCTATGAACGTCTTTGAAATCAGAAATTTGCAAAACAGTGAGGACAGAAAAGAAAAGAGAAAAACTTTTTTAAGATCTCTTATAAAGTCTGTTGATACTGGAGCAAATGGAACACTTGATTACATTGTTAAAAAAGGTTCGGGCAAAAACAAAATTGCTAAAACCAAACAATAAAAATTAACAACTGTAATACATCTCAAACTCTATCGGATGAGGTGTGTGTTCAAAATTGTGTATTTCTTCAAACTTTAATGCAATATAAGCATCTATTTGATCATCAGTAAATACATTACCTTGTTTTAAGAAATCTCTATCTTTATCAAGACTTTCCATTGCTTCTCTTAAAGATCCACAAACAGTTGGAATTTTCTTAACTTCATCTTCTGATAAAGCATAAAGATCTTTATCAAATGATTTACCTGGATCAATTTTATTCTTAATTCCATCTAAACCAGCCATTAACATTGCGGAGAATGTTAAATATGGATTACCAGCAGCATCACCAAATCTAATTTCACATCTAGCTGCTTTTTTACTTAGAGTGATTGGAATTCTACAAGATGCTGATCTGTTTCTAGCCGAATAAGCTAATAAAACTGGAGCCTCAAATCCTGGAATCAGTCTTTTGTAACTATTCGTCGTAGCGTTTGAAAAAGCATTAATTGCTTTTGCATGTTTTAAAATACCACCTATGTAGTGTAAAGCTGTATCAGATAAGCCCGCATATTTATCACCTGAAAATAATGCAGTATCACCTTTCCAAATGGATTGGTGAACGTGCATACCTGAACCATTATCACCTTTAACAGGTTTAGGCATAAAGGTAGCTGTCTTACCAAACGAGTTAGAAACCATGTGAACAGCATATTTATAAAGCTGTAAGTTATCTGCTTGATCCACAAGAGTTCCAAAATACATTCCAAGCTCGTGTTGGCTAGGTGCAACTTCGTGGTGGTGTTTTTCAACCTTAATTCCCATTTCTTTCATAGCTTTTAGATATTCGCTTCTCATATCTTGTTCACTATCCACAGGTGGAACCGGGAAATAACCACCTTTAATTCCTGGTCTGTGACCCATGTTACCATTTTCGTATTCTCTTCCTGAATTGTAAGGACCTTCCTTACTATCTATTTTAAATCCGGTTTCATTCATGTCATTTTTGAATCTTACATCATCAAAAACAAAAAATTCAGCTTCAGGACCAAAAAATGCTTTATCTCCAATTCCTGAACTTTTTAAGTAAGCCTCAGCTTTTTTAGCTGTCCCCCTAGGATCTCTTTCATAAGGATCCTTTTTAATTGCATCTAAAACATCGCAAAAAAGATTTAATGTATTATGAGATGTGAATGGATCTACGATCGCTCTAGAATTATCTGGCTTAAGGATCATGTCAGACTCATTAATAGCTTTCCAGCCAGCTATAGAGGAACCGTCAAAAAAAATTCCTTCGTTCAACATATCTTCATCCACCATTTTGGCATCCATGGTTACATGTTGAAGTTTACCTCTAGGATCAGTAAATCTTAGATCTACGTATTCAATATCTTTATCTTTTATAGTTTTTAATACATCACTTGAACTCATAATCTCTCCTTTATAATACTGGGCGTTGTAATAACAAAAAAAGACTGATAGATAATGCTCTTTTAATTGATATCACCTATGCATTTTTTACATAAGTTTAATAGGTAATGTGCAAATTGACTAACAATTAAAAGTTGAATAATGAGTTTATTAGACAAAGAGCCAGTTCAAAGAGTTGAAAAAATCCTTAAGGATTATGATGAATCTCAAAATATAATAGTTCTTGAAACCTCTGCCAGGACTGCCCTTGAGGCAGCTTCATCTTTAGGTTGTGAGGTAGGAGCAATTGTAAAAAGTTTACTCTTTAAAACTGAGAATAGTTTCACGTTATGCTTGGTTGCAGGCGATAAAAAGGCGTCATTAAATAGGATTAAAAAGGCACTTAAAATAAAGGATGCATCTATGGCTTCAGCCGAAGAAGTAAAAAATATCACAGGTTACACAATTGGAGGAGTTTCACCTATTGGTCATTTAAAAAAGATTGAAATTTTAATAGATAAATCTTTAAGTAGATTTAACTTACTGTTTGCTGCTGCTGGTCATCCAAACTGTGTATTTAAAATAGATTTTACAAATTTAAAAAAAATTACAAATGGAGTTACTGAGGAGATTACTGAATGAGACAAGCTAAAATTACAGATTACCTTTTGTTAATTTTGCTTGCATTAATTTGGGCTTCTGCCTTTTTTAATATTAAAATTGCAACATACTCATATGGTCCAGTTACCATCGCATTTTTAAGAGTTTTTTTTGGAGCTATTCCAGTTTTATTACTTTGTTATTATAAAAATATAAAAATAGAAGCATTCTCAAAAGATTGGTATTGGTTTGCTATGATTGGGTTTATAAATTTAGTAGCACCTTTTTATTTGATTGCTTATGGAGTTCAATCAGTTCAAAGTAACTTAGCAGCAATTTTAATGTCAACTACACCTTTAAGTTCAACTGTTCTAGGCCATTTTTATACAACAAATGAAAAGTTTAATTTTATTAAAACATTTGGAATTTTAATAGGGTTTTCTGGAATACTTTATTTATTTTCAGATAATTTATTGATCGATGAAAATAATTTTCTATCTGCTCTATTAATTCTTTTGGGCTCAACTTGTTATGTAATTGGTGGTGTTCTAACTTTAAAAATTAGTAAGAAAAAAAATGAAAATGTAACAGGATCTATATTAATTTGGGCTACAATTATTTTGATACCACTCGTCAGTTTTATAGAACAGCCTTGGAACCTAACACCAAGATTAGACTCAACGGTGTCAGTAATATATTTAGGTCTTGTTTCAACGGGTATAGCTTGGTTATTAAGATTTAGAATCTTAGTAAATAATGGATTAATTTTCCAATCACAAGTATCATACTTAATTCCAATTTTTGGAACAATTTTAAGTTATATATTTTTAAAAGAATTAATTACTACAAAAGTATTAATTTCTCTTATAGCTGTTTCAGTTGGAATTTATTTTGTAAGAAAAGCTGATTACAAAAAAACTACTTAAGCTTTGAAAAAGCTTTAATATGCAAAGGTGTAGTTTCACAACAACCACCAATTATTGTAGCTCCTGCATCTTTGAATTTTTTTGCAAATTCTAGCATTTTTTCTGGAGTTAAATCTTTTCTTACCCCAAGAAATTCATTTGGATTTCCTGTTTTGCTTTTATTGTATGCTCCAGTATAATTTGGTTTTGGATTAGTTTTAACAAAACCATTTAGTTTGAAACCAAATGGAATATTTAAACTTTTTATTTCTTTAAGATTTAAATCATAATTTTCTGGAGAAATACATGATAAAATTATTCCTAGTAATTTTTCATGATTAATTTTGTTAATAATTTCAGAAATTTTTTCGCCACTTGGTAAATTTGTACCCTCTGATATATGAGCTCCAATTAAATATGGTTTATTAAATTCTTTAATACTTTCTATAGCAATTTTAAATTCTCTTACACTGCTTAAAACATCAAAATAAAAAAAATCAATATACGGGTTTAATAGCTTTGCTTGACTATAAAAATTATCCTTTATTTCTTTTTCTGATCTTGTATCAGCCTCGTAAGTTAAATATTGAGGCGGCAATCCACCAGCAACAAGAGTTTTAGGATATTGTTTTTTTGCTTTTTGAGCTATTTCACCTGCTTTAATATTTAAATACTCGTATTTATCTTCAACATTATTATCTTTTAATCTTATATTTCTAGTTGTGAATGTAGTCGTTACAATTACCTCAGCACCAGACTTGATAAAGTCTAAATGTGTATCCAATAATAACTGATGATATTTTTCATGAAGTAACGCATTCGCACTCCACAAAGTTCCATTAGGCTCCATACCTCTCGCAAGTAATTCCTGGCCCATACCACCATCTAAAATTCTTGTTTGTTTGAAAAAATTTAAATCCATAAAATCCTCACCTTTTTAGTGCTTTAGCTTTATGCAAGGCGCACAATATAGTTCAAATACCTACAGATTGATTATTATGGGATTTCCGTTTTAGCAGTTAATGCCCGCAATAGGATCAAATCGGCAAAACCTTTATACTTAATTTTAATTAAAAATCTTTATTAATTATATCTACAAATATTAATTAATTTTCTATAGATACAACATATAGTATTTTATTCAATTATAAGTAGTAAATAAAATTTTATAAAAATAGACACTACCCTCATTTACGAGTTTAATTGGTTATGGCTACTAAAAGAAAGAAAAAAGCTAAGCCAAAAACCAATAGAAAAAAAACTAAATTGGTTAAATCTTCTAGAAAAAAAATAAGAACGAAAAAAAAAGTTAGGACAAAAAAGTCTGCGACTAAGAAGCGTTCTAAAATATCTAGAAAAAATAATAAGCTTAAATCAATAAAAAAAACAAGAGGAGTAAAAAAAATGAGTGCAGAAGCTATGAAAGTGTCATCTGTATTAGATACTTCTCATTTGAAAGTAAAATTCCCGTTTAAAGCAAAATACGGGAACTACATTAACGGTAAGTTTGTAGAGCCAAAATCTGGAAAGTATTTTGATAATACATCTCCGATTTCAAATGAAGTAATCTGTTCAGTTGCACGATCAAATGAAAAAGACGTAGATGCAGCATTAGATGCAGCTCACGCAGCTTTCCCAACTTGGGGTAAAACTTCAATTACGGAAAGATCAAACATTCTTCTTAAAATTGCAGATGTCATTGAGAAAAATCTTAATGTATTAGCAACAGCTGAATGTTTGGATAATGGTAAGCCTATTAGAGAATGTATGGCTGCTGATTTACCACTAGTAATAGATCATTGGAGATATTTTGCCGGAGTAATCAGAGCAGAGGAGGGTTCAGTTGCTGAAATTAGTAACAGTGAATATTCTTACCACATTCCAGAACCACTAGGTGTAGTTGGACAAATTATACCATGGAACTTTCCATTACTAATGGCAACTTGGAAACTTGCTCCAGCTTTAGCAGCAGGAAACTGTGTAGTGCTAAAACCAGCTGAGCAAACACCAGCATCAATCATGTTACTTATGGAACTAATTGGAGATTTATTACCTCCAGGAGTAGTTAACGTAGTAAGCGGCTTTGGTTTAGAAGCTGGAAAACCACTAGCATCATCAAAAAGAATCAAAAAGATTGCTTTCACTGGTGAAACAACAACTGGTAGATTGATTATGCAATATGCATCTCAAAACTTAATACCAATTACGTTAGAGCTGGGTGGAAAATCTCCTAACATTTTCTTTGAAGACGTCATGGCAAAAGATGATGACTTCTTAGATAAATGCTTAGAAGGTTTTGCAATGTTCACATTAAACCAAGGTGAAGTTTGTACTTGTCCAAGCAGAGTACTAGTTCAAGAGTCTATCTATGATAAGTTCATGGAGAAGGCTATTGCTAGAACAAAAGCTGTAAAACAAGACAATCCTCTGAAAATGGAAACAATGATTGGAGCACAAGCATCATTAGAACAAATGGAAAAAATCAAATCTTACTTAGATTTAGGTAAGAAAGAAGGTGCCAAAGTTCTATGTGGTGGAAATGTTGCAAAAATCAATAGTGGTTTAGAAAAAGGAAACTACATTGAACCAACTATTTTTGAGGGTAATAACTCAATGCGTATCTTCCAAGAAGAAATTTTTGGACCAGTTGTATCAGTAACTAAGTTTAAAGATGAGGCAGAAGCATTACAAATTGCTAATGACACTCTTTATGGTTTAGGAGCTGGTGTTTGGACTAGAAATGGAAATATCGCTTACAGAATGGGTAGAGAAATACAAGCTGGTAGAGTTTGGACTAACTGTTACCACGCTTATCCTGCACATGCTGCATTCGGTGGATATAAACAATCTGGTATCGGAAGAGAAACACATAAAATGATGCTTAACCACTACAGACAAGTGAAGAATCTTCACGTGTCTTACAGTGAAAAGAAATTAGGCTTCTTTTAAAAACAATCTAATATATAATGGCCCGTGAGGAATCACGGGCCATATTTTTTATGAAAGTAAAAGCAACAGACTCAGCACTAAAATTAATTGAAGAGCTAAAAGCTCAACATGGTGAGGAGCTATTATTTCACCAATCTGGTGGATGTTGTGATGGAAGTGCACCAATGTGCTATCCAAGAAATGAATATATGGTTGGTTCAAGTGATGTAAAATTAGGTGAAATTGGTGGACTGCCTTTTTACATGAATGATGACCAATATGAAAAATGGAAACATACTGATTTAACTATAGATGCAGTTAAGGGTATAGGTGGAATGTTTTCTTTAGATAATGGAACTGGAAAAAGATTTTTGACAAAATCTGAGATTTGTTTAGTCGTAGATAACGATAACAAAAAGAATTAATCATTTAAAATATCAGATGTCTGTTTATCTTAGCTCTCAAAAAGTAATTAAAGATTGGATTGATTATAACGATCATATGAATGTTTCATATTATCTATTGATGTTCGATAAATATGGTGCTGATACATTAAATAATATTTTTAAGATGGGAGAAGAGTCAGCAAAAACAACTAAGAAAAGTAC
>CACJDV010000014.1 GCA_902592265.1 uncultured Pelagibacteraceae bacterium
GGAAAAAGAACATCAAAATCAGCAGTAAAAATTGCTGTTGATATGGTTAGAGAAAAGTTAATTAATAAAAATGATGCTGTTTTAAGAGTTGATCCCAACTCTTTAGACACTCTTTTGCATCCCACTTTAGATGAAAGAAGTTCAATCAAAGTTATAGCAAACGGTCTTCCAGCGTCTCCTGGTGCAGTAAGTGGAAAAGTAGTTTTCAGCTCAGAGGAGGCTGAAAGATTAAATGATATGATGCAAGATACAATTTTAGTTAGAGTTGAAACTTCTCCAGAAGATATTCAAGGAATGCACGCTGCGAAGGGAATTTTAACTTCAAGAGGAGGTATGACTAGTCATGCTGCAGTTGTAGCTAGGGGAATGGGAAGACCTTGTGTTTCCGGTTCAAGTGAAATTGAAATTAATTACGATAAAAAAATCTTTAAAACATCTTTGGCTGAGGTCAAAGAAGGTGAAATAATTACTATCGATGGTTCTACTGGGAGAATAATCTTAGGTACAGTTCCAACTATAAAACCTGAGATATCAGGAGATTTTTCAAAATTGATGAGCTGGGCTGATAAAATTAGAAAACTTAAAGTACGAACTAACTCTGAGACTCCTTTAGACACTAAAACAGCCAGAGATTTTGGTGCAGAGGGGATTGGACTTTGTAGGACCGAACATATGTTCTTTGATGAGGAAAGAATTTTATCAGTGCGAGAAATGATTTTATCAAAAACGCTAGATGATAGATCTGATGCTTTAAAAAAGATTCTACCACATCAAAAAAAAGATTTTATGAAGATATTCAAGATTATGCATGGTCTTCCAGTTACTGTAAGATTATTAGATCCACCATTACATGAATTTTTACCGAAATCTGATAAAGAAATTTCTGAAGTAGCTAATGCCGTTGGATCAGACAAAAAAGATATAGAAAGCAGGATAGAGGAGCTTCATGAACAAAATCCAATGTTAGGACATAGAGGTTGTAGACTTGGCATTTCATTTCCTGAAATTTATGAGATGCAATGTAGAGCGATATTCGAGGCTCTTGCAGACTTAAAAAAAAACAAACAAAAATTTGCTTTTCCCGAAATAATGATTCCTTTAGTTTCAACCGAAGCCGAGATTAAAATAATGAAAGACTTAGTAATCAATACTGCAAGAAAAGTTCAAAAAGAAAATAAAACAAAAATTGAATTTCTTGTGGGTACAATGATTGAGTTACCTAGAGCAGCAATTAAGGCTGATGATATTGCGAAACATGCTGAATTCTTTAGTTTTGGCACTAATGATTTAACACAAACAACTTTTGGAATAAGTAGAGACGATAGTGGTAAATTTTTAAATGATTATATAGATAATAAGATTTTTACTATTGATCCTTTTGTATCCATTGATGACGGAGTGAAAGATTTAGTCAAAATAGCAGTCTCTAAAGGAAAAAAACAAAATAAAAAAATTAAATTAGGTATATGTGGTGAACATGGTGGCGATCCAAAGAGTATTAAATTTTGTTCAAAAGCTGGGCTTAATTATGTTTCCTGTTCACCTTTCAGAGTTCCTATAGCTAGATTAGCAGCTGCACAGGCTGAGCTTACGAAAAATAAAAATTAAAAAAAATCAAATAATCTAGATTTCTAGTTTGAAATCTATAGCTGGGGCACTATGAGTAATGCTCCCAATTGAAATTCTATCTACGCCAGTCATGGCGACAGATTTTACAGTTTTAAGATTTATATTCCCTGAAGCTTCTGTCTCATAATATTTTTTAACAAGTTTTACACCTGCTCGAAGATTTTTAATACTCATATTATCAAACAAAATAGTATTAAATTTAAGACCAATAATCTTTTTCAGTTGCTTTAAATCATCCACTTCAACAGTAATTTTTTTTCCTTTTTTATTTTTTATTGCCAATGAAACTAATTCTTTTAAATCAGAACTAGCGACATGATTATCTTTAATCAAAAATTCATCACTTAAATTAAATCTATGATTTGTACCGCCTCCTAATTTAACTGCATATTTTTGAATAACCCTATAATTCGGTAAAGTTTTTCTGGTACAGCAAATTTTGCACTTTTTTCCAGCTAGTTTAACAAATTGATTTGTTTTTGTAGCTATTCCAGAAATATGAGATAAAAAATTTAATGCAACCCTTTCTGCAATCATTATAGAATTAGCTTTACCTTTTATTACTGCTATTACAGAATTTTTTTTGACTGTGGATCCATCCTTTTTTTTTAATATAAACTTAATTTTTTTGTCAACTTGCTTAAAAGACTGTTTTACAAATAATAAACCTGCAACAACTGCTTTTTGATTAGAAATTATTTTCGCCTCAATAATCTTATTATTATTTATGAGGTTAGACGTTATATCTCCAAAAGGATATAAATCTTCAGTTAGAGCAAGTTTTACTCTATCTTTAATAAAAGTTTCACTTAATCTAATTTTTGACACGAAGTGTTATCTACCGATAGCAACCATTTTTTCTACTGACAATCTAGCTCTATCAATAGTTTCTTGGTCCATGATAATTTCACCAGTTTCATTTTCTAAACAGTCTAATATTTTTGGTAAAGTAATTTTTTTCATATGTGGACACATATTACACGGTCTTATAAATTCAACGTTTGGATTTTCCACTTGAATGTTATCACTCATAGAACACTCAGTTACCATCATTACTTTTTTCGGCTGATTATCTTTAACATACTTAATCATTCCCGATGTTGATCCTGCAAAATCACTCGCTTTAATCACCTCAGGTGGACATTCTGGATGTGCAATTATTTTGATACCAGGATTATTTTTCCTTATATTGTTAATCTCATTTTCATTGAATTGATCATGAACAATACAAATTCCTTTCCATGAAATAATTTCAACGTCAGTTTGTGAGGCAACATATTTAGCTAAATAGTCGTCAGGTAAAAAAATAACTTTTTTCACCCCTAAGGATTTTACAATTTTAACTGCATTTGCAGATGTACAACACACATCTGTTTCAGCTTTTACATCAGCAGATGTATTTACATACGAGACAACAGGAACTCCTGGATATTTTTCTTTTAACAATCTGACATCTTTACCCGTAATTGAAGAGGATAATGAACAACCTGCTTTCATGTCTGGCAATAAAACCTTTTTATTTGGACTCATTAATTTTGCAGTCTCAGCCATAAAGTGAACTCCAGCCATAACAATTATATCTGCTGAGGTTTTTGACGCTTCAATAGCAAGAGCCAAAGAGTCTGCAGAAAAATCTGCAATACCGTGATAAATTTCTGGAGTTTGATAGTTATGAGCAAGTATTACTGCATTCTTCTCTTTTTTTAATTTATTAATTCTATGAATATAAGGAGCATGAACTGCCCACTCTATCTCGGGCATAACCTTTGAAATCTTCTTATAAATCGGATCAGTTGATAATTTTACTTCTTGATTAAAATCCATACACAAATTTATCAATTTGAAACCTACTTGTCATTGATTTAATGTGGGTCATATTTGCGGCTATGCTGAAATTGGTAGACAGGCACGGTTGAGGGCCGTGTGGACCTAGTCCATGAGAGTTCGAGTCTCTCTGGCCGCACCAGAAAATTAAATCTTTAGCCATTCAGGTATAAATATTTTAAATGATCCATTTTTACTTTTTAAAGTAAGGTCTTTATCAAAATTTTCATTAGAAAATTTTACCAAAGCAAACGGATACTCTTCGTTTATCAAAATTTTTCCAATTTCAATCTGATTACAATATACCGTTTCATCTTCATCAAGCTTTCCATCAATTATTTCAACTGGCAATAACCTCTTAGAAAGTTTATCTTTAAGTTTAATTCTAGCAGTATTTTCTTGTCCTACGTAACATCCTTTTTTAAAATCAATACCATTTAGTTCTTCAAAATTACATTCAATACCGAATAATTTATTTTTTAGTTTATTTAAATTCTTTGGAACAATCCCAAGCTTATGACTTTGACCATAGTAGTTCTCAATTTTATCGTCTTTTAATTCAAGTTTTTTTTAGAGACAAATAAAGTTTTTCTAAATTAATAATTAATCTAGCACCCAAATTTTTATTTCTTGGATCTAGAACTATTGGATCTTCTCTATATCTCATAGTAAAACCAAGAATATCTTTTGATCCATCTATTGATAAATATTTTTCATAACCAAAACTTGCAACAACAAATTCATTGCTAAGATTAAGGATTTCTACTTTAGATCTTATTTTATATGAATTTAATTGTTTCAATATTCCCTCAGATTGAGATTTTTCGCAATCAATAAAAAAACCTGATTTATGCTTTACAACAATAAATTCATAAAGAAACTTGCCTTGAGGGGTTAACAATGAGGCAAAACAACTTGAGTTATCGCTTACTTTATTAATGTCATTGCTAATTAAATTTTGCAAGAAGTCTCTAGCATCCTGGCCATTTACATAAAGTATGGCTCTGTCTTTTAATATATAAACACTATTATTCATATTTGATTGATCTTAA
The DNA here is from genome assembly GCA_902592265.1 of uncultured Pelagibacteraceae bacterium. Classification (GTDB taxonomy): domain Bacteria; phylum Pseudomonadota; class Alphaproteobacteria; order Pelagibacterales; family Pelagibacteraceae; genus Pelagibacter. The sequence goes on from CACJDV010000014.1 coordinate 4,506, forward strand.
AATTTAATATAATAACTTTTTTCACAAATGTTAGATCTAATAATCAAAAATGGGCAATGTTATATTGATGGGAAACTAGAGGATAAAGATATTGCCGTTAAAGATGGTAAAATATCTAAGATTGGTCAAATATCAGAAGATGCAAAAGAAGTATATGATGCTAAAGATAAAATTACATTACCTGGCTGTATAGATACTCAGACGCATTTTAGAGAACCAGGTTCCACAGATACAGAAGACCTTAATTCTGGAAGTAGGGCAGCAATAGTAGGAGGGATTACAGCAGTATTTGAGATGCCAAACACTAATCCTCCAACTTCAAATTTAAAAGAATTTCAGAAAAAATTAGATCTTGCAAAAAATAGAATGTATTGCAACTACGCTTTCTATTTTGGTGCGACCGCAGGTAATGTTAATCAACTCGCTGAGTTAAAAAATTTAGAAGGCTGTTGTGGAATCAAATTGTTTGTAGGTTCTTCAACAGGTAATCTTTTAGTTGCACTCGAGGAAGATATCGACAAAGTTTTTCAAAATAGTTCAAAAGTAGTAGCAGTTCACTCAGAGGATGAAGAAATCTTAAACAAAAATAAAAAATTGATTAAAATCGGTGATGTGCATTCACATCCTATTTGGAGAAGCGAGGAGTGCGCAATTTCTTCCACTAGAAGAATAGTTAGACTTGCAAAAAAATATAATAAGAGAGCGCACGTACTACATATTACCACTAAACAAGAAGTAGATTTTTTATCTCAACATAAAGGTAATATTACTTTTGAAATTACGCCACAACATTTAACAATTTATGCACCTGATTGTTATGATAAACTTGGTACTTACGCACAGATGAATCCTCCAATAAGAGATAAGTCTCACTATGATCGATTGTGGTATGCAGTAAGAAATAATTTAAATGATACAATTGGCTCAGATCACGCACCACATCTCAAAGTAAATAAAGATAAAGAGTATCCTAATTCTCCATCAGGCATGCCAGGTGTCCAAACACTTATGCCAGTAATGTTAGATCATGTTAATCATGAAAAATTATCACTCACTCAACTAATAAATTTGGTATGTGAAAATCCAGTAAAAATATTTGGTATACAGAACAAAGGATACATTAAAGAGGGATATGACGCTGATTTCACTATTGTTGATATGAATAAGAAAATTACAATTAAAAATGAGAATATAGAAAGCAAGTGTGGATGGTCACCTTTTAATAATGTTGAATTTAAAGGAACACCTGTAGCAACAATAATCTCTGGTAAAATAAAGATGAGGGATGGAAAGATTTTAGGTGAACCTGAGGGTAAACCTTTGAGATTTAGTTAATTTTTACCGTAAAACTATTAACCAGTATCACACCAACAACAATAAGAAACAGACCTGCAATAGCTTGCCAAGCTAAAGTTTGTTTAAAAAAGAAATATCCAAGCAATGCTATTGTAAATACTCCAAGTCCACTCCAAGTGGCATAAACAATTGCAATCGGGAGTTTATCCATAACAAATGTCATCAGGTAAAAAGATACTAGATAAAATATTGTTAGACAAACTGTTGGAATAATCTTGGTAAAATTTTGTGAAACCGGCAATAACATTGTCCCAGCTACCTCACAAAATATAGCAATAAGTAAAAAAGAGTATGTTTTAACCATTATTTAGTATTTTATTGTCGATTAAGTCTTGTCTTATTTCATCAAGAATTGCAGGATCATCAATTGTTGGAGGCATTTTATATTCAACATTATCAGCAATTTTTCTAATTGTTCCTCTTAAAATTTTACCAGATCTCGTTTTTGGAAGTCTTTTGATAACAATTGCAACTTTAAATGCAGCTACAGGACCAATTTTGTCTCTTACCATTTGAATACATTCTTTGGAAATAGTTTCATTATTTTTGTCAACACCGGCTTTTAAAACAATTAATCCTATTGGCAATTGTCCTTTTAATTTGTCGGCAATCCCAAGAACAGCGCACTCAGCTACTGATTGATGTTCAGATAAAACCTCTTCAATAGCACCAGTTGATAGTCTATGGCCAGCAACATTTATTATGTCATCAGTCCTAGACATAATCCAGATATAGCCATCCTCATCAATATGACCCGCATCATAGGTTTGATAGTAACCCTCATAGTTTGACATATAATTTTCTTTGTATCTTTGATCTGCATTCCAAAGAGTTGGAAATGTACCAGGAGGTAAAGGCAATTTAACTACAATATCCCCCATCTCATTTGGTTTGGCTAAAGTTTGATCTGATTTAATAATTTTTACATCATAACCTGGAACTGCTTTACATGCCGAACCATATTTTGTTTTCATCATTTCAATTCCTGTACAATTTGAACTTATAGCCCAACTCGTTTCAGTCTGCCACCAATGGTCAATCACTGGAACTTTTAGCAAACTTTCTGCCCATTTGATTGTATCTGGATCTGCTCTTTCACCAGCAAGAAACAAACTTTCAAAACTACTAAGATCATATTTAGAGAAAAATTTTCCCTCAGGATCCTCTTTTTTAATTGCTCTAAATGCAGTTGGAGCTGTGAATAAAGATTTTACTTTGTAATCAGAAATGATTTTCCAGAAAGCTCCTGCATCAGGGGTACCCACTGGTTTACCTTCAAACAAAACAGTTGTGCATCCTTTAAACAATGGAGCATAAACTATGTATGAATGACCAACAATCCAACCAATATCACTTGCTGACCACCAAATATCTCCCTCATCAATGTTATAAATATTTTTCATTGTCCATTTCAAAGCTACTATATGACCTCCAATGTCTCTTACAATTCCCTTGGGTGTTCCTGTAGTGCCTGAGGTATATAGTATGTAGGCAAACTCATTTGAATTCATTTCAACACAATCAGTATCTTTTGCATTAGCAAGCGCTTCATCCCAACTAATTTCATTAGGTGCATTCAATTTGACTTCATGATCTTTTCTTTGAAATAAAATCATCTTACCTATTTTATGGTTGGCTAGTTTGACAGCTTCATCGACCAATGGCTTATATTCAACCGTTCGTCCAGGTTCAAAACCACATGATGCAGTTACAAGAATTTTAGCTTTACTGTCATCTATTCTGCTTGCAAGTTCATTTGATGCAAATCCTCCAAAAACAACAGAGTGAATTGCTCCAATTCTTCCACAAGCAAGCATTGCAATGACTGCTTCAGGTATCATTGGCATATAAATTATTACTCTATCACCCTTACTAACACCTTGATCTTTCAAAGCTCCAGCAAATTTAGAAACTTTTGATTTTAGTTCATCATATGTAATTTTACTTTTGTTTCCCGTGATGGGACTATCATAGATTAATGCAGTCTTTTTACCTTGACCCTTATCAATATGAACATCTAGTGCATTGTAGCAAGTGTTTGTAACTCCATCTCCAAACCATTTGTAAAAAGGAGGGTTTGACTTGTTCAAAATTTTTGATGGTTTTTTAAACCAAAATATATCGTCAGATGCATGTTTCCAGAAATTCTCTGGGTCTTCGATTGATTTTCTATAAATCTCTTGGAATTTATCTGACATAATAATGTTGATTCGTTAGTTAATTTATTGTGGTTTTTAAATCACAAATTGTATTTAATTTTAAAAAACGAGTAAAATCAATGTAAATTAATGACATTTATGTCTTCTATTAAGTGATTTTATTTGGTATTTAACCTCCACTTTGCTTAGGGAAGCCTAAGCGTAGTTTATATAAACTAAAATAAAAACTAACTAAAGAGGGAGTTTTTTATGAAAAAACTTAAATTGTTTGCTCTAGCAGCGTTAGCCCTAGTGGGTTATTCAGGTGTTGCTAATGCAGCAGACGCAACGATGTTAGCTCAGGATGACTTTGTTGGAATATCTTTTTGGATAATTTCAATGGGTATGTTAGCGGCTACAGCCTTCTTCTTCATGGAGAGAGGTACTGTTAACCCTGCGTGGAAAACATCAGTAACTGTTGCAGGTCTTGTAACTGGTATTGCTTTCATTCACTACATGTACATGAGAGAAGTATGGGTTGCTACAGGTGACTCACCAACAGTATACAGATATATTGACTGGTTAATTACTGTGCCATTACAGATGGTAGAATTCTATTTAATTCTAGTAGCAGTAAGAAAAGCAAACTCTGGAATGTTCTGGAGATTGTTAATCGGTTCATTAGTAATGTTAATTGGAGGATACTTAGGAGAAGCTGGATACATCAATGCTACACTTGGTTTTGTAATCGGTATGGCTGGATGGATTTACATTCTATATGAAATATTCTCTGGTGAAGCTGGAAGAGCTGCTGCTAAAAGCGGTAACAAAGCTCTTGTAACTGCGTTCGGTGCAATGAGAATGATTGTAACTGTAGGTTGGGCTATTTATCCATTAGGTTATGTATTTGGTTACCTAACAGGTGGTGTAGATGCTAACTCATTAAACGTTGTTTACAACTTAGCTGACTTCATTAACAAAATTGCATTCGGTCTAGTAATCTGGGCTGCTGCAATGAGTTCAGGAGCTGGCTCAAGAGCAAGATAATTACTATTTAAAGTAAATTTATAGGGCGAGTATGTTTTACATACTTGCCCTATTTTTTTTTAAGTCTATATATACTCAATGGCTAAAATCACATACATAACATCTGATGCTAAAGTTCATGAAATTGAGGTTCAAAATGGTCTCACTGTTATGGAAGGCGCTATTCAAAACAATATACCTGGTATAGATGCCGACTGCGGTGGTGGAATGGCATGTGCCACTTGCCATGTTTATGTCCAAGATGAATGGTTTAATAAGATTCCTAAGAAAGAAGATGGAGAGGAAGATATGTTAGATATGGCATTTGAACCGAAAAAAAATAGTAGATTAAGTTGTCAGTTAATTGTTTCAGACGAATTAGATGGCTTAGTTGTTAATATTCCAACAAAACAAGCATAAATGAATAAAACAGATGCATTAATTATTGGCGCAGGTCCAACAGGATTATTTACTGCACATCAATTAAATTTGATCGGACTAAGCTGTGAAGTAGTTGACAACTTAGATAAGATTGGTGGTCAATGTATCGAGCTTTACCCAGATAAACCAATTTATGATATTCCAGCTGTACCAGAATGCACAGGTGAACAACTTACAAATAATTTAATAAATCAATTAAAACCTTTTGATATTAAATTTCATTTAAATCAAAGAGTTGAAGAAGTTAAAAGAGATAATGAAAGTTGGATTGTAAAAACAAACAGTGGTACTACTTTTTTAACACCAAATGTTATTATTGCAGGAGGGGTTGGCTCTTTTGAACCAAGAAAATTTCCAGTGAAGGAGTGTGAATATTATGAAAATAAATCTGTATTTTATTCAGTAAAAGACAAAAAAATTTTTGAGGGAAAAACTGTTGCAATCTTTGGTGGAGGAGATAGTGCATTAGATTGGGCCATTGAGCTATCAAAAAAATCTAAAGTTAACTTGATACACAGACGAGATGAATTTAGAGGCGCAGAAGCTACTGTTAATAAAATGCGGACGTTAGTAAAAGAGGGTAAAATAAATCTTTTTACAAAATACCAAATGACATCAGTCCATGGCAATAGTCAATTAGAAAGTATAGATATAAAAAATGATGACGATGAAAAGAAAAATTTAAAAGTTGATTATGCATTGGGTTTTTTTGGTTTAATTATGCAACTAGGACCCATCGCTAATTGGGGACTTAATCTAGATAAAAAAACTATAGAAGTTGATACAGAAAAATTTGAAACTAATCAAAAAGGGATTTATGCAGTGGGTGATATTTGTAGTTATCCTGGTAAATTAAAACTAATTTTATCTGGATTTCATGAAGGAGCTTTGGCAGCAAGGGCATGTTTTAAATTAGCAAGACCAAATGAAAAATATAGATTTGAATTTACAACAACTTCTACAAACTTATTGAAAAGACTCGGAAAAAAAGAGTGATAGATCTTTACTCAGCAAATACACCTAATGGAAAAAAAATTAGTATTATGCTCGAGGAAATTGGATTTGACTACAAAGTAATCAAAGTTGATATTAATAACGGTGAACAATTTAAAGATGAATTTAAAAAGATAAGTCCATTAAGTAAAATTCCAGTAATTATTGATCATAAAAACAAAAAAACTGTCTTCGAGTCAGGAGCTATTTTAATTTATTTAGCTGAGCAAAGTGGAAAATTTTATAATTCTGAAGAAAGATTAGAAATTAATCAGTGGCTGATGGCACAAATGGGTTATGTGGGTCCAATGTTAGGTCAACATCATCAATTCCATCACTATAATCCTGGAAAAAGTAAATTTGGCGAAGAAAGGTTTTTTAAAATTTCTAGACGGATATACAAAGAATTGGATGAGAGATTATCTAAATCAAAGTTTTTATCGGGGAATAATTACACAATTGCAGATATCGGCACATTTCCATGGATAGCAAGACATGAATGGCATGATATTGGTCTTAAAAATTATAAAAACCTTTCTAGATGGTATGAGGAAATTTCTAAGAGAGATGGTGTAAAAAAAGGATTTGCATTTATGGATAATAATGAGGTTCCACCCAAACCGTATTAGTTCATTGAGCTAAGCAATCTAAACAAAGAAGCAAAAATACCATGACCCGATACTTCTATGGCTAGGACAATGATAATTATCAAAATTATTTTTGTATCCATTAAGTAAATACAATAAATAACAAAATTATCCAAAACAAACCATAGTAATAATATATATACTTTTTAGTAAAATAATAAGTTACAGGATTATGAACTTTTTTTGTTTTTTTCTTTTTTTTAGTCATCTGCGTGAACCTTTTCATCCTTTTCATGTTTTTCTTGAGCAGTTATAGTATACTTTGCAACTGGTCTTGCCATAAGTCTTTTTAGCCCTATAGGTTCTGCAGTATCAAGACAATAACCATAAGTGTCATCTTTAATTCTTGTTAAAGCTTTATCGATTTCTGATATCAATTTTATTTGTCTATTGATTGCTTTCATCTCTACGTTTTTATCAGTGTATGAACTAGCCTGATCAACAATATCTGCTGAAATGCTATTATCATCCATACTACCATTGTAAAGAGCCTCATTATTTGCTTTAACCAACTCTTTTCTCCATTCCTGAAGTTTCATTCTAAAAAAAACTTTATGTTTTTCACACATATATTTTTCATTATCCTTTGGAATATAATTCTTTGATATTTTAATAGGACCTTTAACTATCGTTTTTGGCTTGCTAATAACTTTTGATTTAGGTTTAGTCTTAGTTTTACTTTTAGTTTTGGAAGTCTTTTTTTTTACTTTGCTTGTTTTAGGCATTATTTAAATTTGGATCCGAGCGAGTATATTCAGCAAAATTAGGGTGTCAAGCAACGTTAATTATTGTAATTATTTACTTATGAATGTTTTAAATAGAAATATAAATAATATATTTTTTATTTTCCTTTTTTTTCATTTAATAATTTGGACACTAATTCCATCTTTAACAAATAATAATTTACCTCTAGATACCATTGAAGCTTTAGCATGGGGAAGTAATTTAGACTGGGGATTTAATAAGCATCCACCCATGAGTGCTTTTTTTTCAGAGATTTTTTTCCAAATCTTTGGTCCACAAGATTGGGCTTATTATCTATTAAGCCAGGTTTTTGTTTTGATTGCTTTTTATTATGTTTTTAAATTTGCAAATGAAATTTTAGAAAATTCTAAATTAAGCTTATTATCTGTATTTTTGTTAGTTTCAATCTATTTTTATAATTTTACTACCCCAGAGTTCAATGTGAATGTCTGCCAACTTCCATTTTGGTCTTTAGTAGTTTATTTTTCTTGGAAAATTTATTCCTCTAAAGAAATAAAATTTATTGACTGTTTTTTACTTGGATTATTTGGAGCATTAGGTTTTCTCTCTAAATATCTATTTGCATATTTACTGGCATCTATTTTCTTATTATTTCTTTATTTAATTTTTTTTCAAAAAAAGAAAAAACTCGATTTTAAATATTTAATTACTATTGAGGTATTCTTAGTTTTACTAGTGCCGCATTTTATTTGGCTTTATCAAAATGATTTTATCACGATATTCTATGGCATCAAAAGAACAGGCCTGGAGGAAACTGATGTTTTTAATCATATACAATATCCTATAATATTTCTGGTTAAACAAATGGTAATACTCATACCATTTTTTTTCTTAATTTGGCTTTTAATAAAAAAAATTAAATTTAAATTTAATTTAAAAGATAAAAAATTATTCTTTCTAATCATAATAAATGTTTTACCAATTCTACTGATGCTTCTTACATCTATAATCACAGGATCAAAAGTAAGGACAATGTGGATGACACCATTCTATTTATTTTTTGGAGTTCTTTTTATTTATATATTTAAGTATCAAATAAATTTAAAAAAAATAAATACTTTTTTGTATAGCTTTTTATTTTTATTTTTTTTGTCCCCAGCTCTTTACTCATATGTGTCTATTTCTCAAACTGAAAAACGAACAGATTATCCGGGTAAAGAAATTGCGAAGAAAACTCAAGAAATTTGGGATCGAGATTTCGAAAAAGAAATTCAATTCGTCACTGGAGATGAATGGAAAGCAGGGAATCTTTCTTATCATCTCAAATCAAGACCAGTTTGGGAAGGATTTAAAACTGATGAGATATTAAAAAAATCATCACAATTTATTTGCATAGATGAAATATGTCTGGGAAGATATTAAAAAAAATGAAAATTAAAATCTTAATTCCTATTTATAATGACTGGAAATCAGTTTTTAAAGTATTAGATGAAATAAATAATTTAGATTTAAATAATAAATTTGAAATCTCTGTAATCATTATAAATGATGCATCCAACCATGATCTTCCAGATTTAAAAAAAAGTTTAGAAAACCTTGTATCAATCAAAGTTATTAATATGAGTATAAATCAGGGTCACACTCGATCTATTGCAGTAGGGTTAAAATATATTTTTGAGAAAGAAGATTTTGATTATGCCATACCAATGGATGGAGATGGTGAAGATAGGCCTGAAGAAATTAAAATGTTTTTAGATCAAGCAGAAAATTTTAACGGAAAAACTTTTGTAGGAGAACGGATTAAGAGATCTGAAAATATCGTATTTAAAATGTGTTATCAAATTCATAAGTTAATTACTTTTGTCTTTACAGGTAAATCAGTTAAGTTCGGCAATTATACCTGTCTTCCTAAAGCAACAGTTGAGAAATTAATTAATGAAAAAGCAACTTGGAATAGTTTCTCAGGATCATTAATTAAAGTTGAAAGTAGTTTGACCTCCATCCCGTCTATTAGAGGAGTAAGATATTTTGGACCCTCCCAAATGAGTTTTGTTAATTTAGTAAAACACTCTCTTGCAATTATAAGTGTTTTTAGAAAAACTTTTTTAATTCGATCAGCTTTATTTATAGTTATATATATTTGGATGATCAAAAGTAACGCTTCTATAATAACCTCATTACCATTAATGTTATTATTAATAGCTGTTTATTTAGTCTCAAATTTAGCGTTAAGAGAAAATATGAGTGAGTTTAAAAATTCTTTGGGCCAAATTAAAAACATCGAACAAATTAAATGAAAAAAAAAGATCTCTATTACGAAAGAATTCCAACTAAACTTTTAAGAGAGGATGTTAAATATTTAGGGAATATTCTTGGTAAAGTTATTAAAACTCAGGAAGGTCAAAAGTTTTTTGATTTAGTTGAAAGAGTTAGAAGATTATCAAAGGCAAATAAAAAAAATCCAAATCAAAAACGATTAAATAATAAAGTATTAAGTGCTATTAAAAATCTTAATCCTAAAAATACTTATAAACTTACAAGAGCATTCTCCCATTTTATGAATTTTATGAATTTAGCCGAATTAGTAGATGCCTCCAGAAGTCTGAATGCGCATGAAAATAATCAAAAAAAATTAAAAGATGATAAGAATTTATTTATTGAGGAAATTTTTGAGGATTTATTTAGAAAAAAGAATATTTCTAAAAACAAAATATACGATCTAGCAAAAAAATTAAATATCGGCATAGTTTTAACTGCGCATCCAACTGAAGTAAAAAGAAGAACTTTAATTCAAAAATATCATAAAATTATTGAAATTCTTGAACAAAGAGAATTATTAAAAAATTATCCCTCAAAATTAAAAATTCTTGAAAAACAACTTTTTGATGAGTTCACAATTATTTGGAACACAGATGATTTAAAAAGAATAAAACCCTCTCCTTTCGATGAAGCTAGATGGGGTCTGGCAATTATTGAAGATAGTCTATGGGATACAATTCCAAAAGTTTATAGAAAACTAAATTCTATTTTTGTGAAAAATATGAATAAAAATTTACCTAAAAATTTTAATCCAATTGTATTTGGTTCATGGATGGGTGGTGATCGAGATGGAAACCCAAATGTGACTGCTGAGGTTACAAGAAAAGTAATTTTATTATCTAGGTGGGAAGCAGCAAAATTATACGAAAAAGCTCTGACTAAAATAATAAGATCTTACTCAATGGAAAAGTGCTCAAAAAAAATTTTGAAAAAAGTTGGTAATTCGTTTGAACCCTATAGAATTTTTTTAAGACCTTTAAGAGATAAAATGCGAATAACGCATAGATTAATTGAGCAACATTTAGTTCAAAAAAAACCTTTGGATCAAAAAAAATTACTTAGTTCTCGAGAGGAAATACTTAAACCCCTTAGAGTTGTAAGAGAATCTTTGGAAGAAAATCAAAATGAGAATATTGCAAGTGGAGATTTATTAGATTTAATGAGACGAGCTAAATGTTTTGGAATTAATCTTGCAAGATTAGATATAAGACAAGAATCTTCAAGGCATAAACAATTAATCTCCGAATTGGTCAAAGCAAAGTATAATAAGAATTATTCAAATTTTAGCGAAAAAGAGAAATTAAATTTTCTAAGATTATCAATCAATTCTAAATCAAAAAAAATAGGAAATTTTCAATTTAGAAATAAAGAAAATAAAGAAGTTTGGTCTACATTTAAAACTTTATCTAAAGAACCACCAGAATGCTTAGGTGCATATATAATCTCAATGACTACATCTGCCTCTGACATCTTATCTGTTTCTTTCTTACAAAAAGAGGCTGAAATAAAAGATAAATTAAGGGTAGTTCCTTTGTTTGAAACATTGAATGATCTAATTAATGCAAAATCTGTAATGGAAAATTTATTCTCCCAAGCTTGGTATAGAAAATTAATTAATTATAATCAGGAGGTAATGATTGGATACTCAGATTCGAGTAAAGACGCAGGAAAAATATGTGCTAGTTGGCATCAGTATAAAGCCCAGGAGGAAATTATAAAACTCGGAAAGAAATTCAAAATTAAGATAACATTTTTTCATGGACGAGGAGGGTCACCTGGCAGAGGAGGAGGCCCAATACAAGCTACTTTAAGATCCCAACCCCCTAATTCTGTTAATGGCAATATAAGAATTACCGATCAAGGTGAAGTAATTCAGCAAAAATACGGATACGAACCTTTAGCAAACTACAATCTATGTAGTTACATAGGTGCGGTTACTGAAGCAACATTAAATCCTCCACCTATTCCAAAGAAAGAATGGAGAAATCTAATCGAGAAGATGTCTGATATCTCAAAAAATTCTTATAGAAAAAATATCAATCAAAGTTCAGATTTTATAGAGTATTTCAAAACAGTTACTCCTCATAAAGCATTAGGAAAATTGTCAATTGGTTCAAGGCCTTCAAAAAGAAAAAACGTAGATACCATCCAAAGTCTAAGAGCTATTCCCTGGGTATTTGCTTGGACACAAATTAGACTAATGCTTCCGGCATGGTTAGGAAGTGCTGAGGCTTTGAGATATTCTTATATAAAAGAATTTAGAAAAATTTTATATGATATGGAAAAAAACTGGCCTTTTTTCAATTCCATGCTCGATATGCTAGATATGGTTATTTCAAAAGCCGATCCAGAGATATCTAAAATATATGAGGAATTTCTTGGTGACAAAAAACTTAAGAGAGTCGGAAAAAAACTGAGATTTCAATTTGATACGATTAAAAGATTAAATAAAATGATTGCACCAAAAGAAATTCTTAAAATAAGAAAACAATTCAGATCTGCAGCTATAGTAAGAAACATTTATTCAGAAGTTTTGAATATTATTCAACCTATCGTTATCTCTAAACTTAAAAAAAACAAAAATAAAAAAAATAAAAAAGATTTAGAGGATGCATTGTTAACTTCTATAGCTGGAATTTCTGCAGCTATGAAAAATACTGGATGAGACTAAAAATAATTATTTTTTTTATTTCTTTATCATTCATTTTTACCAATTTTTCTTATGGTGATTTTAAAGAAATAAAAAAAAAAGCAATAGTCAATAAACCAGAAATTATTTTCCCAATTAAAAAAGATAAAAAAAAATGTATTACTGATATGTATATCAGTCCTGATATTAATTATATTAAGCCTATATTAAAAGTTGAGGCACCTTCAGGATATGGTCTCGATAATAGATTTGACAACGCTAAAAGTAAATTCGAGGATTTTAGTTTTCCATGTAGTGGTGGAAATGTGGAAGCGTGTCAAAATGTTAAAAGAGTAATTTTAGAATGGGCAAAAGCTAATGCAGCAAAAAGAACTGGCCCTTCTGATGGAGAAGGAAGACATTGGAATGATACCTTAACCGTAAATTTATATATAGCTTCACCCATGATGGCAGCTTACTCATTTGCTAAACAGGTAATAGATATTCCAAAGGCCGAAGACAAAATAATTAAGGATTGGTTTAAAAAGATTGTCAGAAAAAATAAACATTTAATGTATGAATATTCCAATTATAAAACTGGATCAGGTGCAAATGGTACTCCTAAAAGAGCCCACAATCATGCTCTATCGTCTGCAGTTAGTCATATGCAATTAGGAATTTTGCTTGATGATAGTAAGTTTTTTAGAACTGCATTTAAAAATTTCGAAGCAGCTATAAGATATCAAAGGAAAGATGGAAGCATGCCTATTGAAACAAGAAGGGGCGGAAGGGCAATGTTTTATCAAGCAAGAGCAATGAACGCATTAGCTGTTATTGCTATAATAGCAGAAAACCAGGGTTATAATATTTGGGATTATGAACGCAAAGGAAAAAATTATCATAACATTGTTAAATTTTTCATAGATTTTACTGAAAATAATGAAATTGTCTTCAAGTATGCAAAAAGCATGAAGCACCCAGGCCCTGCTAAAAATTATAAAAGACAAGATCTTAATAGTAGATCGAGCAGTAACTGGGGATGGTTGTACGCTTATGCTTCAAGATTTCCTGATCATGAAAATGTTCAAAGATTAAAAAAATGGTCTCAAGATAAAAGTAATCTTAATAGTTATCAGTGGGATATAGTTCATCATTATTTAAAAATTGGAAAAAGACCTTTTGGTTCAGCCTCTTGGACAGTAGTCGAACCCAATTGTCATTTTACTAAATAGCTCTAATTGTCGGCAGACAATAAAAATCAGCTGTATCTATTTTGGAAGAGTATTGTCTTCTCATGTTCCATTTTTTATGAACACCTGCACTCGCAAGACTTAAAGTTGATCTGCCATATCTATAATTGGTATTATCAATTGATCGCATTAAACTTTTTATCTTTTCATCTTTTTCTGATGAAAATAGATTTTTTCTACCGTCATCGTTACGTAGTCCTGTAAGCATAACACCTGCTTTCTGATATCGATATCCATCTTTGAAAATACTTTCTAAAATTGAGACTGCAGTTTTAACAGTTTCAATACTATTATTTGTTGCAATTGGAAAATCAATTGTCTTTGTATTTGAATAATAGCCATAGTCCCTTTGAAAAGGGCTGGTTCTGACAAAAACCGTAATTGCTTTTGCAACTAAAGACTCTGATCTAATTTTCTCAGATGCATTTAGACAATAGTTTGCAACTGCTTCTTTTAATTCTTGAAATTTTTCAATTCTTTTTCCAAATGACCTTGAAACGACACAGCTCTTTCTCTTCGTTTGTGTTGTCTCTAAATCAATACATGGTACTCCTCTAAGTTCCATTGCAGTTCTTGAACTTAAAACGTTTGAACATTTTTTGATCCATGTATTAGATTTGTTCTTAAGCTGTTTTGCATTATAAATTCCATTCTTTTGATAAAACTTCGTAAGCTGCCTACCAACACCCCACACATCATTAATTTCAACTTTTTCTAAAATAGGATCTAAATTCTCAATGCCAATTAAACTTGTTACTCCTGATTGTTTTTTCTTTGCAATATGATTTGCAACTTTACTTAAAGTTTTAGTTTTAGCGATACCAATACTAGTTGGAATCCCAGTCCACTGTAAAACTGTCTCTCTAATTTCTCTTCCAACTTTTTCAACTTCAGTATCTGGAAAATTAGACAAATCTATAAATGCTTCGTCAATTGAATATACCTCTATTTCAGTATTAAATCTTTTTAGAGTTCTCATTACCCTTCTAGATAAATCTCCATATAAAGAGTAATTTGATGAAAAAACTTCAACTTTATTTTTAACAATAATATCTTTTGCCTTAAAATAAGGTTCACCCATTTTGATCCCTAATGCTTTTGCTTCATTAGATCTAGAAATGATACAACCATCATTATTGGATAAAACAACCACAGGTTTTTTTCTTATTTTTGGATTAAATAATCTTTCACATGAAACATAGAAAGAATTACAATCAACTAAGCCTATTTTTTTAGTACGTTGAATGGATGACATAAGTCACAACCCCCCAAATAAAAACATCTTCTTCTTCATTAATTAAAATTCTATTAGAAAAATCTTTAGAGCCAGATGATAAAAATTTTTTATCTCTTTCTTGAACTAAAGTTTTAACCACAAGCTCATCATGAACATTTGCAATAACCGTTGAAAAGTTTTTTGGTTTTAAACTTTTATCAACAACCAATAAGTCTCCATCATTAATCCCAACATCAACCATGGATTTACCCTGAACTCTGATGATAAAAGTGGCTGGAACATTTTTGATTAAATGCATGTTCAGATCGATATCTTCTTCAATATAATCAGTGGCAGGTGATGGGAAACCAGCGCCAGCTTTATGTAGATAATAGGGAATAGTTAGTTTCATGTTCTTGTTTTGTTCTAATTTATAGCCCATTTATACAATGCACGCAAGAGGTTGTATTTTGAGTCCGTAATTGAATCAAAAGTGAATCAAAACGTGAACATCAAAACTATATTTTGTATGCTTGTGGATAACTTCAACCAAGGATAGTTTTAAATTCTAATTTAATTATAAAAGGAGAAAAATAATGAGTTCAATTGAAGTCAAAACTTTTGACAATCCAGACGAAAGTAACACGAATTTTAAAAATGCTAAAATAGATATTGTGAAAGTAGGAGATCAAAGAGTTATGAGATTAGTTTTACAGCCAGGTTGGAAATGGTCACAAGACATTAAGCCAACAGTTGGCACAGATAGCTGTAAAGCAAAACATCTAGGTGTAATTGTTTCAGGAGCAGTTTGCGCAAAACATGATGACGGAACTGAATTAACTTATAAAGCTGGTGATGCATATTCAATAGAACCAGGTCATGATGGTTGGGTAGTAGGTGATAAACCTGCAGTAGTTTATGAGTTTCATGGAAAATGGGGAGAATAGTGAAAAAATTATCGTGTCATTGTGGCGCTATAGAAGCTGAAATAAATTTAGAGGGAGACTTAGCAAAAGTAATAAAATGCAATTGTTCTATTTGTAAAAGAAAAGGAGCAATTATGTCTATGGTAAAAAATGAAGATTTTAAAATTGTTAAAGGTGAAGAAAAATTAAAACTTTATCAATTTCATTCAAAAGTTGCCAAACATTACTTTTGCTCAGATTGTGGAATTTATACCCATCACAACCCAAGAATAAATCCAGCGATGACAGGATTTAATGTTGGGTGTATTGATGAAATAAATACTTTCGAAATGAAAGATGTGCCAGTTAACGATGGTCAAAATCATCCTTTAGATAAAAAATAATTTTCATGGAACAATTTAGTTTATGCTTTGGAAGAGTAAAAAAAGATTGTTTAAGGTTCATCAAATCTCAAGAAACAAAAGCTGATAAATTTAAAAATAAAGAAAGAATGATTAAGTCTTTCTTAATTCCATTGTGTTTTTGGATTAATAAAAAAGCTGTTAAAAAAAGACCTTATTTTGTCGGTTTAGCAGGAGGCCAAGGAACCGGCAAAACTACAATTAGCTCTTTAATCAGAATTATCTTAACTAAATATTTTAAATTAAATGTTTTTAGAATTTCAATAGATGACTTCTATAAAACAAGAAAAGAGCGAATAAATTTATCAAAAAGAGTTCATCCTATGCTTTTAACTAGAGGCGTACCTGGAACTCACGATATTAATATGATGTTGAATTTTTTTAGAAAATCAAAAAGTAAGAAATTCAAAAGATTAAAATTACCAACATTTAATAAAGCCATTGATGATAGGTATAATAAAAAGAAATGGTACGATTTAAAGAAGAAACCAGATGTTATTATTTTTGAGGGATGGTGTGTGGGTGCAAAATCAGAAAAAAACAGCACTTTAAAGAAAACAATTAATTCATTGGAAAAGGCAAAAGATCAAAAACAGATTTGGAGAAAATTTGTTAACAACCAATTAAAATCAAAATATAAAAATTTATATTCACAATTAAATTGTTTAATTTTTTTAAAAGCAAAAAATTTTAGCTTGTTACAAAAATGGAGATTAAAACAAGAGAGGAAACTTTGGGTTCAAAGCAAAGTGAAATCAAAAATAATGAGTAGAGGAGATGTATTAAATTTTATGCAAACTTATCAAAGAATTACTCAAAACATGTTTAGAAATATGCCAAAATATGCATCTGTTATATTTAATTTAAATAGTAACCATCAAATTAAATCTGCTGTATATAAAAAGAAATGATTAGAATTTTATTAATAGTTACAAGTTTTATATTTTTGCTCAATAATGCTAGTGCTGAAACTTTTTCTGCAGCATTAAAAAAGGCGTATAATGATAACAATGAATTAAATGCCGAAAGAGAAAGCCTAAAGATTTCTGAACAAGAATTAAAAATTTCAATAAGTTCTTATTTACCTTCTGTAACTTTAAGTGGAAGTAAAAGCTCAGAAGACACCAATAAATTAACCAATCAGAACGGAACAGATGCAACAATCTCAGATGTAGACCCAACTGTGCAATCATTAACAATTACCCAAACATTAATAGATTTTGGGAGAGGTGCTGAATTAAGTAAAAGTAAAATTGGCATTAAATTAGCTAAAGCAAAGCTTTTAAAAAAGAGCAAGAAATTCTATATAAATCTATTGAAGCTTATACAGGGTTAATTTCAGCCAATGAAAAACTTAGGATTAACAGATCCAATGTTAATTTGTTAGATCGACAAGTAGAAACAGATAGAATTAGGTTAGAGCGAGGTAATATATCTTTATCGGATGTTGCTCAATCAGAGTCCTCTTTAGCTGGCGCACAAGCAAAATTAATCCAAGCTGAAAATGATTTTTTAACCAGTAAGCTAAATTATGAAAATGTGATTGGCACCATAAATGATGCAGAGGCACTAGATAAATCATCAATATTAATTGTTAATTTGCCCAATGAATTAAACTCTGCAATAGAGATATCAAAAAAAGGGAATCCAAACTTAATTATAGCTCAACTTGAATATGAACAATCAAAAAAAGATACAACTAGTGCAAGATCTGATTTAGCTCCAACAGCAACCTTATCTTTTGATAGATCAAAAACAGATGATCTAAGTTCTACCTATGATGAAAAAGAGCAAGATACTTTAAAGGCAACTATTACATGGCCATTTTTCTCAGGCGGAAAGAATTATGCAAATTTGAATAAAAATAAAAGTTTGGAAACACAAAAAATCTTCTTTTAAATAATATGATCAAAAAAAAATCAAACAGATGTTGCAAGCGCCTGGTCAAATTATCAATCAAACAAAAGTTTACTTAATTCAGTAAGAGCTCAAGTGAATGCTGCAGAAATCGCAAATGAGGGAATAGTAGCTGAATATAATAGTGGCTCAGATAGAACTACTTTAGAGGTTATTCAGTCTAACTCTTTATTGTTAAATGCTCAGATATCTTTAGCAGACTCAGAGAGAAACTACATTCTTTCACAGTTTAATCTTTTAAAATCTATTGGATTACTCAATAGCGATTATCTTAAATTGAGATAATTATTAGCTTTTTTAGGCCTAAACAAATAAATCTTGCTAATGAGAACAAAATGTGTACATTTAAAAGTATGATTCGAGTGACAAAAATATTAAAAAAAAGAGGCAAAAAATGACTAAAAATAACTTAAAAGTAGTTAAATCTACCAAAGATCAAGAATTGGACAATAAAGAGAAAAATAAAGCTTTAGACGCAGCAATCAGCCAAATCACAGATAATTTTGGAAAAGGTTCTGTAATGAAGCTTGGTGAAAAAAGAGCAATGGATATCGAGTCGATATCAACAGGTTCTTTAAGTTTAGATTTAGCTTTAGGAATAGGCGGCTTACCTAAAGGAAGAATTATTGAAGTTTACGGACCAGAGTCTTCTGGAAAAACTACATTAGCATTGCAAGTTGTTGCTGAAGCTCAAAAAGCAGGCGGAATTTGTGCATTCGTTGATGCAGAGCACGCTTTAGATCCAGTTTATGCAAAAAAATTAGGAGTAAATACTGAGGAGCTTTTAATTTCACAACCAGATGCTGGTGAACAAGCTTTAGAAATAGCAGATACACTAGTAAAATCAGGCTCTATTTCAGTTATCGTAATTGACTCAGTTGCAGCTTTAACACCAAAGGCTGAAATTGAAGGTGAGATGGGAGATCATCATGTTGGTCTTCAGTCAAGATTAATGAGTCAGGCTTTAAGAAAATTAACTGGCTCAATTTCAAATACAAACACAATGATGATTTTCATTAACCAAATTAGAATGAAAATTGGAGTTATGTTTGGAAGTCCAGAAACAACATCAGGTGGTAACGCACTTAAGTTTTACTCATCTGTAAGAATGGACATTAGAAGAATTGGTGCCATCAAAGACAAAGATGAAATTATTGGAAATACTACAAGAGTTAAAGTAGTTAAAAACAAAGTTGCACCACCATTTAAAGTTGTCGAGTTTGATTTAATGTATGGAAGAGGTATTAGCAAAATGGGTGAGTTAGTCGACCTAGGTGCTAAAGCTGATATCATTGAAAAATCAGGAGCTTGGTATGCTTATAAAGGTGAGAAAATTGGACAAGGTAGAGAAAATGCAAAAACTTATCTTGCACAAAACCCTAAAGTTGCTGCAGAAATAGAAATGGCAATTAGAGAAAAAGCTGGTGTGATTTCAAAGAAAATTGAAGGAAATCCATTAAGTCCTGAAAAAATTGAAAAGGAGAAGAAAGTAGCTGAAAAAGAAGAGGCTGCAAAAGAAACTGCTCCTACAAAGAAGAACTAGAATTAA
>CACJDV010000015.1 GCA_902592265.1 uncultured Pelagibacteraceae bacterium
TATAAATTACATAATCATTTTTATCGGCATGCTCTAATGCCTTACCAATATAATTTCTTTGTATCTCTATTCTTTTGATACTATTTTGTCTTAATAAACTTGGGCTATTTTTTTGATTATGAGTTTTTTCAACTGGATCTTTGTTTAGAATTATATGGACAATTTTATCTTCAAATTTTGGAAAATCTTTTTTATTAAATTTGATTTCTTTTTTTTTGCCGCTATGAGAAAATGTAGCCTCACAAACTATGAATTTGTCTACAAAAGGATCAAGAATATTGAACCTTAGGTCCATCATCAATTTTTCTTCAAAAAATGTAGTGGTGTCAAATACTCTCATTTATGATAAGTTTATAAATCTTTAGTTGATTGATATCAAAATAAACTATAACTAGAGCTTATTATGTCAATTTTGTTCAGTAATCCTCCGTGGTGGGAAAATAAGGAGAGCAGAGGTTTTTTAAGAAAAAAAAGGTGGAGAAGAGGTGTAAGATCAGGGTCTAGATGGCCATTTACATATCTCGGAAGGTGCACACCAGATAATCCAAGAGCGAAAGACTACATCCCTTACCCTTATTTCTTGGGCTATGCAACTACCTATGCTTCTAAAATGATGGGAGATAAAGAAGTTTTTTTTAGAGATAGTATTGCTTTATCAGAATCTTATGAGAGTTTTTATAAATATTTAGACTCAATCGAAAAAAAAATTGAATACTTTTTAATCGAAAGTGCAACACCATCTTGGGATCACGATTACAAACTAATTAAGCAAATAAAAAAGAAATATCCTCATTTAAAAATTATTGTTGCAGGTCCAATTTCTACTTCTTCTCAAAAATGGGATAGCGATATTATTCATGCAATTTTAAAAGGGGAATTTGAAAAAAATGTAATGAAAGTGATTAACGGAAAAAATGGTTTAATAGAACATGATCTTTTAACTTTGGAGGAAATGAATAACTCACCATTTCCTTATTATGATGAAAAAATTTATGATAAATATTTTGATGGAAATCCAATTCCGATGAATCAATTGTCACCTCAAGCCCACATTCTAACTAGTAGAGGTTGTCCATTCAAATGTATTTTTTGCGTATGGCCTGCAACGATGACAGGTAATGATCCAGACGGTGAAAATAAAAGATCTGTAAGACAATACTCTGCTGAATATATGGAAAGCTTTTTAGATAAATTAACAACAGATTATAAATTTCAAGCGATATATTTTGATGATGATACTTTTAATATTGGAAACAAACATACAGTTCAAATAAGTAAAATTGCAGGAAAGTATAATATCCCATGGTTTGCAATGTGTAGAGCAGACACATGTAAAAAAGAAAATTGGAAAATAATGAGAGACAATGGATGCAAAGGTGTAAAAATAGGAATAGAATCAGGAAGCCAATATGTGGTTGATAAGATTGTTAACAAGCATCTTGATCTAAATTATACTAACCAATTAGTTGACCATTTAAGAGGCTTAGATATGTCAGTTCATGGTACATTTACTTATGGCTTACCAGGTGAAACAAAAGCTCAAATGCTCGAAACTAAAGAATTTATAAAAAGAACTAACTTTAATACTGTTCAAGAGTCTGGGACAGCTGAAATAGAAGGAACTCCTCTTCACACATTAAATAGCAAAGATTTAAAAAATTACCCAGGTGCAAGTATAAATACTGAATATGATAGACAGAAAGATGGAGGGAAAAAGTGGCAAAGCTTAGTAAAAAGTTTGCAAGATAATTAGAAAATTTGTGAATAAAAAAAATGTAAGTATTTATATTCCAGCTTTCAATGCTGAAAAGACTATTCGTGAATCAATAACTTCAATTAAAAATCAATCTTATCAGTTTGATGAGATCATAGTTATTAATGATAATTCTAATGACTTCACATTAGATATTGTAAAAGATTTTAAAGATGTAAATATTATCAATAACGTGGAGAATAAAGGATTAGGTTATAATAGAAATCTTGGAGTTAAGAATAGCTCGCACAAAATAGTAGCATCAATAGATGCTGATGTAGTTTTAGAAAATAACTGGTTAGAGGTAATGATGCAAAATTTTGAGCAATCTGAAAATATTATTTGTGGTGGAAAGATGATAGAAGGATTAATTCAAAATAAATTCAATGCGTGGAGAGCGAAATATTATACCCAAAATTGGGGTGATAAATCTTTTGAAAATCCACCTTTTTTATATGGATGTAACACAATTCAACATAAATCTGTATGGGATACCGTTAATGGTTATGACGAAAGTTTACATACAAATGGAGAGGATATTAATTATTCTAATAAGATTAAAGGTTACCAGCACTTAAAAATGAGATACTGCTCAGATGCATTAGCAAAACACTTGCAAGATGATAATCTAAATACTTTATCGAATAGAGTTTGGCGTTATCATTCATTCGGTTATAAAATTAAAAAGCCCTCTTTTTACAAAACTTTAAAATTATCTCTTAAGCAATTAAAATTTTTTTTTCAAAGATCTTTTCAAAACTTAATTAAATTTGAGTTTAATTTTATATCTATAAATTTTGCAATTTTAATTAAATTTATTGTGTTAGAACATAGTTACTATAAAAAATTAAGAAAATGAAAATTTTAATTACAGGTGGTTGTGGTTTTGTAGGAACCAATTTAGCTTTATTTCTTAATTCCAAAGGTTTTAAAGTAGCCAGTTTAGATAATCTTTCAAGAAAAGGATCTAGATATAATTTGAGTTTATTAAAAAATAATAAAATCAAAAATTTTAATTTTGATATTTATAATTTTAATAAAATAAAAAAATTACCCAAATATGATTTAATTATTGATTGTTGTGCAGAGGCAGCTGTTGAAGTTTCGAAAAAAGATATCGATAGAGTGATAAATACAAATTTAATAGGAACATTAAATATTTTAAAAAAAGTAAAAAAAGATAAATCAAGGATTATTTTTCTTTCAAGCAGTAGAGTTTATCCCATTAAAGAAATGAATGATATTGTAAAAAAAAAAATTATAAACACTAAATTAAAAATCAGTAAAACTTTTGGAGAAAAAGATAATATTCAGGGCCCAAAAACATTATATGGAGTGAGTAAATTATCATCAGAAATGTTAGTCGAAGAATTTTCATATGCTTTTGGTTCGAAATATATAATTAATCGATGTGGAGTTATTTCTGGACCTTTACAATTCGGAAAACAAGATCAAGGTTTTGTAAGTTTGTGGATATGGAGTCATTATAAAAATAAAAAAATGAAATATATTGGTTATGGTGGATTAGGTAACCAAGTTAGAGATGTGTTACATATATACGACTTATGTGAGCTAATATTAATGCAAATTAAAAAATTTAATAAGATAAATAATACAATATTTACAGTTGGTGGATCTAAAAAAAGTAATACTTCTCTGACACAATTGACAAAAATATGTGAAAAAATAACTGGGAATAAAATTAAATTTAATAAAGTTTCAAAAACATCTATTTATGATATCCCCTATTTTATTACTAACAATAATTTAGTTACAAAAACATATGGTTGGAGACCAAAAAGAAATATATTAAAAGTTGTGATGGATACTTTTTTATGGTTAAAAAATGATAAATCAAAAATAAATAAATATTTTTAATGTCATTAGCAATTGTAACAGGGTCAACTGGGTTAGTTGGATCAGAGGCGGTAAATTTTTTTCATGATAAAGGTTTTGAGGTAATAGGAATAGACAATAATTTAAGAAAATTTTTTTTTGGAAAAAATGGGTCTACTTCTTGGCTTAAAACGCAGCTTCTAAAAAGAAATAAAAATTTTACAAATTACAATTTGGATATTCGAAATATGGATGGTTTAAATAAAATATTTAAAAGGTATTCAAAAAGGATATCAGTTATAATTCACTGTGCTGCCCAACCATCACATGATTATGGAAAAAAATTTCCTTTTTTAGACTTCAGCGTAAATGCTACAGGAACACTTAACCTTTTAGAGTTAACCAAAAAATATTCACCAACCGCTCCTTTTATATTTATGTCGACTAATAAAGTTTATGGAGATAATCCCAATAGACTAAATATTTATGAGAAAAGTACCAGATGGGAATTAAAAAAAAGTGATAAGAATTATAGAGGTATTAAAGAAAATTTCTCAATTGATAACGCAACACATAGTTTTTTTGGAGTCTCTAAAACTTATGCTGATTTAATTGTACAAGAATATGGAAAAAATGTCGGTTTGAAGACAGTATGCTTTAGGGGTGGATGTATAACTGGCCCAAATCACAGTGGAGCAACTCTTCATGGATTTTTATCTTATTTAGTTAAAGCAAGCTTAAACCAAAAAAAATATAGCTTGATTGGTTATAAAGGTAAACAAGTTCGAGATAATTTACATAGTTATGATTTAGTAAATAGTTTTTGGGAATTTTATAAAAAACCTAAAAATGGTGAAGTGTATAATATGGGAGGTGGAAGATATTCTAACTGTTCAATCATTGAAGCTTTAGATTATGTTGAAAAAATATCTAAAGTTAGAATAAAGAGAAAAATAATAAAGATTCCGAGAGTGGGTGATCATATTTGGTACATATCAGATACAACTAAATTTAAAAAACATTATCCAAAATGGAAACAAAAATATAATACAAAAAAAATTATAGAGGAATTAATTGAATACCAAAAATAAAAAGCTTCTTAATTTAGTAAAAAGTATTTTTGTCAAACATAAATTAAATTCTAATCATGCTGATATTTCAGCAAAAGCACTCATTAATGCTGAGTTAGTTGGAGCTTATGGTCACGGTTTATCACGTCTTAAAATGTACTGTGATAGAATTAAAAAAAATTTAATAAATCCTAAACCTCAAATAAAAATTAAAAAAATTTCACAATCTATTTCTCATATAGATGCAAATAACAGTATTGGTTTTGTTGCTGCTGATATTGCTATTAAAACAGCAATAGAACATGCAAGGAAATCAGGTCTTGGCTTTGTTGCAGTAAAGAATAGTGGTCACTATGGTTTGTCTGGTTATTATGCCGAACAAGCAGTAAAAAAAAATTTAATAACAATGATTTATACTAATGCCCCTCCAGCAGTTGCACCGCATGGGGCATTAAAAAGTTTATTTGGTACAAATCCAATTTGTTTTGGGACACCTACAGGAAATAAAGTTCCGTTTATTTTAGATACATCCATTTCAAAAATTAATAGAGGAAAATTAAGGTTTGCAGAAAAAAATTTTTTAAAAATACCTAAGAATGTTGCCTTAGATAAATTTGGTAAACCAACAACTAATCCAAAAAAAGCACTTCAAGGGGTTCAATTACCTATAGCAGAATTTAGAGGTTCAGGATTAGCTTGGATGGTTGATATATTAAGTGGTGTTTTAACTGGAGGTAATCATGCTGGTAGAGTCAAAGATCCTTTTGAAGATTTTAGTGGACCCCAAAATATTGGGCATTTATTCATCACATTTAAAACAAATTTATTTGTAAAAGATTATATTAAGAGAATTAAAGATAATATTAAAAAAGTGAAACGACTACCTAAAGTTAAAGGAATAAAAGAAATAATGTATCCAGGACAGAATAAATATAAAAGATACAAAATGAATTTTAATAAAGAAATTAAAATCTCTAAAATTATCAAAGAAGAATTAGAGATCTTAAAAAACTAATTATGCTTTCAAATAAAGAGATTATTGTACCAAATAATTTAATGAATGCTGCTCTTAAAAATAAAGGAGTTAAAGCTGGAATTGTAAATGCTGGAAAACCATTACCAATGTTATCTGTTCAAGATGCAGTCAAAGAAAATTTAATTGATCCGATTTTTATAGGAGATGAAAAAGAAATTCTAAAATGTGCAGAAAGCTTAAAGTGGGATATTTCTAAATATGAAATTATTAATGAACCAGTTGAAAATAATACCGCAGGTATAGCTGCAAAACTCGCTAGTGAAGGAAAAATAAGAATTATAGTCAAAGGACATATTCATACAGATATTCTAATGAAAGAGGTTTTAAAAAGAGAATACAACTTGTTAGGTAAAACAAGGTTAAGTCATATCTGGCATATGACTTTAAAAAAAGACGATAAACCTCTTATTATTACTGATGGTGCTTTAAATGTATTGCCAAATGTAAAAACCAAAATGCATATCTTAAAAAATGTAATTAATTTTTCTCATAGAATTGGAATTGAAAGACCAAAAATTGCAATATTGTCTGCCACAGAAGAAGTTTTGGATAGTGTGCCAAGCTCTAAAGAAGCTGAGGAAATTACAAATCTTGCGAAAAAAGAAAATTTAAATGCCGATGTATTTGGGCCTTTGGCTTTTGATAATAGTATATCAAAAAAATCTGCAACTATTAAAGGTATTAAAAATGATGTTGCGGGAATTGCTGATGTTTTACTAGTGCCCAGTGTTGAGACAGGTAATGCATTAGTTAAGATGCTAATATATTTTAGTGGTGCATGTGCTGCAGGAGTAGTTGTAGGTGGTAAAGTACCTGTGGTAATTACTAGCCGCTCTGATGAAGCACCTGCTAGACTAGCATCAATAGCTGCAGCTGTTGTTGCACTAGATTAAATGTTTGATTGCAATAAAATTAAATTTGTCTTAAATAATTGATCAATTATAAAATGTATTAATGGCTATTACTTATTTAAAAAAGTCTCCAAAAACTTCGTCCACTGACGATAATAAGACAACTGGGATAGTTCAAGATTTATTAAAAAATATCGAAACAACAAAAGAACAAGGCTGCATCGATTTAACTAAAAAATTCGATAAGTATGATGGGGACATCATAGTATCAAAAGATAAAATTGATGAAATTAAAAAAATGTTAGATCAAAAAACTAAAGATGACATTCAATTTTCATTTGAAAGAGTTAGAAAATTTGCCGAAGCACAACTTAAAAATTATGGACAAGATTTTGAGGTAGAACTTTCTGATGGTTTGTATGCAGGTCAAAAATTAGTCCCTGTAAATACAGCAGGCTGCTACATTCCAGGTGGAAGATATGCTCACATTGCATCTGCTGTAATGAGTGTAACTACAGCAAAAGTTGCTGGAGTTAAAAATATTATTGCATGTAGTCCTCCTAAAGAGGGTGTTGGTGCCCACCCAACTATTGTATACACAGCTGATCTTTGCGGTGCAGATGTTATTTTAAATTTAGGGGGAGTTCCTGCAATTGCAGCAATGACCAATGGATTATTCAAAAATCCCCCAGCAGATATAATTGTAGGACCAGGAAATCAATTTGTAGCTGAGGCTAAAAGAATTTTATATGGAAAAGTTGGTATTGATTTGTTTGCAGGACCAACTGAAATTGGAATTATAGCCGATGCTAAAGCTGATCCAGAAATTGTTGCGGTAGATTTAGTAGGACAAGCAGAGCATGGATATAACTCACCATGTTGGCTTTATACAACTAGTAAAGAATTAGCCGAAAAAGTAATGAAAAGAGTTCCAGAATTAATTGCAGAACTTCCAGAAGTTCCAAGAAAAAGTGCTGAAGCAGCCTGGAGAGATTATGGTGAAGTAATTCTTTGTGACACTGATGAAGAAATGGTGAAAATTAGTGACGAATATGCACCTGAACATCTAGAAGTACAGACCGAAAACTTAGAATGGTTTCATGAAAGATTAACAAATTATGGTTCGTTGTTTGTGGGTGAAGAAACAACTGTTGCATACGGCGACAAATGTTCTGGTACAAATCATATTTTACCAACTAAAGGTGCAGGAAGATACACGGGCGGATTATTTGTTGGAAAATTTATTAAAACTTTAAGCTTTCAAAGAATGACAAAAGAATCTAATAAATTAGTTGGTGCTGCTGCAGCTAGAATTTCTAGATATGAGGGAATGGAAGCTCACGCAAGAACAGGGGATGTAAGACTTAGAAAATATGGTTTTTCTAATTAATTCTCTGGTACAAAAATTAAACACAATCCATTATTACAAAATCTTTTTCCAGTAGCAGTGGGTCCATCTAAAAAAACGTGGCCATGATGTGCGCCACAATTTGCACAATGATACTCAATTCTTTTCATTCCAAAAGAATAATCAATCTTAGTTTTAAAGGCTCCTGGCAAAGCTTCAGAAAAAGAAGGCCAACCTGTTCCACTATCGAATTTTGCTTTTGATGAAAATAACTTTGCTCCACAATTTGCACAATGATAAAAACCTTCTCTATTTTCTTTAAGTAATTCACTGGTAAATGGTCTCTCAGTACTCTCATTAAACATTATGTCTTTTTGGGTTTTAGTCAGATCAGGATTAATCAGTTTTTTTGTTGCTGATTTTAAGAATTGATAAGGTAATGACACAAAAAGTGTAGAAAGACCTAACAATTTTAAAAACTTTCTTCTCAGTATCATCTAAAATAAGTTAATTCAAAATTTTCTCTGCACTTTTTTCTTCAACACTTTTTTCTTCAACACTTTTTTCTCTAGCTTTGTTTTTTTTGTAAGCTAGTTTTGATTTCTTCAAATTAATTAAATCAGCAAATTTGTGATTTACATCTCTATGACCTGCCTCATCATCTCTTATCACTCTAACAACGTCTTTAAGCGTCGCATGAAGTGGTAAATTCCAATAATTTATAGCAATAAGAGGAGCTGGTTGATTTGGAATAGTTCCTGCTTCAAGTTCATTTAAATACTCAGTATAACTAATCACTGCCTCCTCTTCAAAATAACCAACAATCCTGTGAGCTGTTCTTTGAGAGACTAGATATATAATGGCGTAAGTTACAATAAATATGAATTGAGCTATCATTATTATAAACCTTTCCAGAGTGGTTGGTTTTGCAACATGTATAAAAGTCATTAAATGCATTCGTTCATTTTCAGCTTCATCTAGTAAAGTTTTTATCCAACCTTTATCGTCCTCAATTTTTCTAAGTGATTTTAAATGTAGTAACATTCCGGCTACCATTCCTGGCACAGCAGCAACTGTTTCTAATACAACAGCTCTATGGCCATATCTTTTTTTAAAAAAAGTGTCCGCGAGTAATCTTAAAAATTTAGTAAAAGATAAAGCAACCTTGTCACTAAAATTTTTCGGTTGAAAGTGTTTATTTAACTCATTCATAATTATAAAATAATTACTAAAGGAGATTTTAACATGCGTTATAATTGCCATTCAAATATACTACTTTACTATAAAAAATATGCTGTTTCTTTTATTATATAAACAGTAAGCAAGGACATGAAACTGATAATAAAGCCATTAATATATTTCCATGTTTTATCACTCTGAGCATATCTTGAAAAATATACCGATGAATAACCCAGTAAAAAGAAAAATATGAAAGATGCTACAGAAGCGCCAATACCAAAATAGATTTTTTCATTAAATAAAAAGTTTTTTGAGAAATTTCCTAAAAAGAAAACTGTATCAGAATAAACATGAGCATTTAGGTAGGTGAAACCAAGTGTCTTTAACATAATCTTAGCACTAGTAGTCTCTTTTTTCTCAATATTGAAATTAGCACTAACACTGAAAGATTTGATTTTTGAATATATGAAATATATTAAAAAAATTATTAAACAGATGTTTAAAGTTAACTCTACAAATATATTAAAATATTGATGAAAAAAGTGGAATAAAAGGATGCCTGAAAATATTAGAATTAAGTCTGAACAGGAACAAATTAAACAGACTAAAAAAACATACTGTTTTTTAAGCCCTTGTTCTATTACAAAGATATTTTGAGCACCAATCGCTAGGATTAAACTAAGCCCGGTAATAAAACCTAATACCAGGTATTCCATCTAAACTAAAATTATTCTGGATTAGCTGTTAAAGTTTTGATCTCTAGAATATTTTCGTTAGGGTCTTTTACAAAAAATGTTTCTTGCTCATATTTTGTTCCTTTAAATCTTAAATAAGGCTCATCATAATACTTTGCACCTTTTTCTTTTAATCTATTTTTTAAAGTATCAAAATCTTTTCTCGATAAATGAACTCCAAAGTGTGGAACAGAAACGTTACCCATATCTACATCGTGTCTCTCGTTATCTAATTTATGCTCACTTGCATGGAGAGTTAATTCATTTCCCCAAAAGTCAACATCAGCCCACTCTTGTGCTGAATTATCAAGTCGACAACCCAAAGTTTCGCTATAAAACTTTTTTGCTGTTTCTAGATCTCCGCATGGGATTGCTAGATGAAAACAATTAGTATTTTTGTACATTATTTCTCCTTTAAATACTGTTTAAAAACATTATATAGACATTAATTATTTTTATCAAGCTGACAAAATTAGATGACTGATTTTTTACAATCTATAATAGACAGAGATCCTGCGGCAAAATCTAAGTTAAGTCTTGTATTAACTTACCCAGGGGTTAAGGCTATTTTTTTCATAAAATTGCAAATTTTTTTGCAATAGCAAAATTTGATTTAGTTGCAAGAATCATTTCTCAATTTTCAAGATTTTTAACAGGAATAGAAATTCATCCAAAGGCAAAGATTGGAAAAAATTTATTTATTGATCACGGTATGGGAGTTGTTATCGGTGAGACATCTGAGATTGGGAATAATGTTACTATTTATCATAATGTTACATTAGGTGGAATTGCTCCAAGTATAAACACTAATGATCAAAGAAATACTAAAAGACACCCGACTTTAGAAGATAATGTTGTTGTTGGATCTGGTGCTCAAATTTTAGGACCAATAACAATAGGTAAAAATTCTTTGATCGGTGCAAATGCAGTTGTTACTAAAAATGTTCCTGAGAAATCAATAATGGTAGGAATTCCAGCTACAAGAGTTGGTGATGCTACAAAAGGATTTCAACCTTATGCTGTTACTGATAAAGATAAAGATTAATGACACAAATTAAAAATAACTTTATCGAGTCAGTTGGCAATACACCTTTAATAAGATTAAAAGCAGCCTCAGAAATCACTGGATGTAATATTTATGGAAAAGCAGAGTACTTAAATCCAGGTGGATCCGTTAAAGATAGAGCTGCTCTAGCACTAATAAAAGATGCACAAGAAAAGAAGCTAATTTCAGAAGGTGGAATTGTTGTTGAAGGCACCGCGGGTAATACTGGGATTGGTTTATGTCTTTTAGGAAATTCTTTAGGCTATAAAACAATTATTGTAATGAACGATAACCAAACCCAAGAAAAAAAAGATACATTAAAAAATATTGGTGCAGATCTTAGACTGGTGCCACCCAAGCCATATAAAGATGATGGTAACTATGTAAAAGTTGCAGGTCGTCTTGCTGAAGAATTAAAAAGTACAAATAACAATGGTGTAGTTTGGGCAAACCAATTTGATAACACTGCTAATGCAAAAGGTCATTACGAAACGACTGGACCAGAAATTTGGGAACAAACCGAAGGTAAAGTAGATGGCTTTGTCTGCGCATCAGGAACAGGTGGCACCATCGGTGGTGTAAGTAAATTTCTCAAAGAAAAAAATAAAAATATAAAGATTTATTTATCAGATCCAACAGGCTCTGCACTTTATAATCACATTATGAATGGTGAACTTAAAGCTGAGGGTGGATCAATAACTGAAGGTATTGGTTCAAGCAGAATAACTAAAAACTTTGCTGAAGCTAAAATTGATGGTGCTTTTTCAATCAGTGATCAAGAGTCTTTACCCGTGCTTTATGATTTAATACAGCATGAGGGGTTAAGTTTAGGAACTAGTTGCGGAGTAAATATTGCAGGTGCAATTAGATTAGGAAAAGAGCTAGGTCCAGGAAAAACAATTGTAACAATTCTCTGTGATAGATCAGATAAATACAACTCAAAGATGTTTAATAAATCTTTTTTAAAGGAAAAAAACCTCCCTATTCCTAGCTGGTTATAATAACGCATACCAGGCATGTAACAAAACAGTTACATTTTTATATTAATATTATTTAACCTCGAGGGATCATGAAAAAAATAATTATAATTCTATCTTTATTTATTTTTACATCTGCGAATGCAGGAATGAGTGACAAAGATAAATCAAAAGCATGGGATTGCGTTGGTATTTATATGGCTAACTACTTTCTTCCATCAGGTGAAAAATTTGAGTACGGAATGAAAGAAAAATCAATTTCAACTGTGAAAGTTTTAAAAACCTACGCTCTTGAAATAGGTATTCCAGAAAAAGATTGGGATGCTGGAGTAAACAAAGCAGTTGATAAACATTACGGTTCCAAATACGACAAAGCTAAAACTGACAAATGTCATACGTTTGTTGAAGCTTTAGTTCCAAATGGAGCCGAAAGAGTAAAAAAAGTAGTTCAAACTTTATATTAAGGAGAGAAAATGAAAAACTATATGGTAACTCACACTTTCAAATCGAAAGAGATGAAAGCAAAATTTAGTGAAACAGTAGCTTCAATGAAAATGGAAGATATTGTTAAATCTATGACAAGCGATAAAGCAGCATGTCAAATGACTTGGAACACTCCAGGTGATACAATGCAAATGTTTTGCTGGTGGAAAGCTAACAGTGAAGCGGATATCAATAATCAATTAGGTCAAATGAATGATTTCTTTGAGCCTCATAAATTTACTGAGTGTACTGATCAAGTGATGGACTATAACGCTTAAGAGTAAGATTTATGAAAGCAATCTACACAAGAACTATTGGGGTTTATGATGATAAACTTGGTGAAGCTATGGAAATCTCTAAAGGCTTAGCAAAAGTTAGAAAAAAACATTATCCAGATCATGAAGTTTACTTTTCATTTCAAATTGGTGGAAACCCAAGGACTGTAAGAGAAACACTTGTGGGCGAACAGTTTACTGATAAAGCGTTTGAAAATGATACAAACATGTCAGCTGATCCTGAATTCATTGAACTTCAGAAAAAAATGAAGGGTGTTTTTAAAGAAGGTACAATTCAGGATGAAATGAGAATGGTTTTTAACGATTAGGAGACAAAATGATAGAAAAATTTAATGGGATATTTTATTTAATAATTTATTTAGTTCATTTTATTGGAGTTGGTGTTTACGCATTTCAAACTATTTTTGGCACTAAAAGCTTCATGGAAAGATTTGGTATAGATCCAAGTGGAGCAATAATGATTAGAATGGCAGGAGCATTTATGCTTGCTGTATTTTTAATGTCAATCTATGTAGGTTTTATAAGGCCTGGAGGTTTGGAAAATACATGGGGATTCTTAAATTTAGTTTTTATAAATAATCTATGTATTTTTTTATGTAATTTTTATTCTATTAAAATAGATAAAACAGGTGTGAATGAGAAAACTACAAATGAAGGTGTTATTGCACCGTTTGTATTTACGATTATGAGTGCAATTTTATGCTACGGTTTAGCTGATAAAATTTACACTTAATGTCTGGGTTTGCAATATTCAACATAGAGGTAAAAAAACCTGAGGAATATAAAGAGTACGTAGAAAAAGTGAGACCGATTGCTGAAAAATTTGGTGGAGAATATATTGTTAGAGGTGGTGAAACAAAAGTATTAGAAGGAACTTGGGCATATCCTAGAACGGTTGTTATTAAATTTCCAAGTTATGAAAAAGCTTTAGAGTGGTATAACTCTGATGAATACAAACCAATTAAACAAATCCGTCTAGAAAACTCAATTGGTAACGGAATAATAATTAAAGGAGTATAAAATGTCGATATTAAAAAGATATACTGATGCAATAGATAAAAAAGATGAGGCAACTATGAATGAACTTTTGCATGATGATTTTAAATTCACAATGCATAAATCTGGAAATTCTTTAGGAAAAGCTGATGTTATAAAATGGGCAATGAGTGGAGATATCAATCAAGATAAAACTAGGGTTGTATATGAAAATGATGAAGTGGGTGTACACCATTCTTTTGTTACATTTAATGACGGAAATGTTGAAGCTGTAATGGCGGTTTATAGATATAAAGACGGAAAAATTGTTAGTTTAGAAACTGGCGCTACTCCAATGTCTAAGTAAGTGAAAAAAATTTCATTCATTTTTATTTTTTTCTTATTTTCATCGTCTTTATTGGCTGACGATAATAAAAAAGAAATTGATAAATTATTTGTTCAATTAAAAAGTGCTTTAAACTTTGAAAATTCAAAAAAAATAGAGGATAAAATTTGGAATCTTTGGACTACTCATCCAACTAAAAATAATTTAACAAAGTTATTAGCTGATGGTTCATCTGCAATGATGGATAATAAACTTGATGCTGCGTATGATAAATTTACTGAAGTAATTGAGCTTGATCCTAATTGGGCAGAAGCTTGGAATAAAAGAGCAACTGTATTATATTTAATGGGTAAATACGAGCTATCACAAGCTGATATTGATAAAGTACTTTTGATAGAAAAAAGACATTTCGGTGCACTAACAGGCCAAGGTTTAGTTCAAACAGCTTTAAAAAACTATCAAAAAGCTATTGATAGTTACATTGAAGCTCATAAAGTTCATCCATTTATGAAGTCTCCTATGATTATGATAGAAAAGCTTCAAATTGAATTACAAAAACAAAGTATATGAAAAATATAGATTTTTATTTTTCAATAGGCAGTACCTATACTTTTTTATCGGTAACAAGAATTCTTGATGTTGAAAAAAAACACCAGGTTAAATTCAATTGGAAACCATTTAGTGTAAGAGCAATCATGAAGGAAATGAATAATATTCCCTTCCCAAAAGATAAAATTAATAAAGTGAATTATATGTGGAGAGACATTGAGCGAAGAGCTGAAGGATATGGTTTTTTTGCAAAAACTCCTGTGCCCTACCCATTGTCAGAGTTTGATTTGGCTAATCAATTAGCAATTCTTGGTTTAGAAAAGGACTGGGGGATTGATTATATCAGACTCACTTACAAAAAATGGTTTCAAGAAGGTAAAGAACCCGCTATAGACCCTGGAATTTCAGAGATATGCAATGAACTTAATCTAAATAAAGACGAAATAATCTCACAAGCTAAAACAAAAGACATTGAGGAAAAATATCATTCTAATACAAATTTTGCTCGAGATAAGAAAATCTTTGGTAGTCCATCGTTTATCATAGATAATGAAATTTTTTGGGGAGATGACAGGATGGAAGATGCTATCAAGTGGCTAAAAAAAAATGTTTCCTAAAAAATACTCAAATATTTTATTTATACTTGTAATGGGGTTTGGCATGAGTTTACTTATGACATTAATTATTACTTATATAAATACTGGTATGGATGAAGAGTATATTGATAGGTTTTTTAAAGCCTGGTCAATAAGTTTACCCATCGCAATAATCGCTGCTCTTCTTGTAGGCCCACCAATTAAAAAAATTGTAGATAAAATCACTAAATAAGAATATCTTAAATTTGTGAGCAACATTATAGCTTTTCTTATTCTCATACTTGCTGTCATCCTAGGAACTACAGCAAATAGTTTTGCTAAAAGTGCTAATGGTTTTACACTTTTGATTCCAAGTTTAATCACAGCAATAACAATTATTGGATGTATGTTTACACTTTCTATTGTTATGAAAACTATACCAGTTGGCATCACCTATGCATCGTTTGCAGGTTTGTGTATTGTAGCTACTTCTATTGTTGGAATATTTAAATTTAATCAAATGCCAGACCTTTTTACAATTATAGGATTAGTATTAATTATTTCAGGTGTATTGATAGTAAATCTACTTGGCAAGACAGGGTGAGCTAATGATAAATTTATCTGGCTATATTTTTTTGGCTCTAGCAATTATACTTGGGATAACAGCTAATGGTTTTTTAAAATCGACAGATGGATTTGCTAATATAGAGCCAACAATTCTCTGTGTAATTTCAATAGTTGCATGTATTTTTTGTTTATCAAAAGCAATGAATGTAATCCCAGTTGGATTTACTTATGCAACATATGGTGGGCTTACAATCACCGCTGTAACATTGTTTGGTGTTTTTAAATACAATCAAATTCCTAATCTTTATGGCATTATTGGAATTACTTTAATTATTATCGGGGTAATTCTTTTAAATACTTTGGGTAAAACTAGCTAGAAACTGGTTTTAAAATTTTAAGCATTTTTTTATGTAAATTATTATTAGCTGAGCAAATAATATTTCCAGCTTTCTTGGCATCATCATTTTTCCAAGTCGAGACAATTCCTTTTGCAGCCTCAATAATTGGTATTAAAGCATGAATATCCCAAATTTTATTTCCACATTGAATAACAACATCAAGTTTACCCTCGGCAAAATGTGAATAACTTAAAGCATCCGAACAGGGAAATTGCATTCTTTTTAAAATTTGAGGAATTTTTTTTTGTTTATTTAATGACAGGCTACCATGAAAAGCTGCAGACAATTTCATTTTAGAATAAGTTGCTTTTTGGTTAACAAGTATTTTCTTTTTCTTTCCATTTTCTGAAACATACGCAGAATTAAATGAGGTATTAAAATAAAACTTTTTAAGAATTGGAAAATTAGCAAGACCTACGACTGGGTTACCTTTATAATTTAAAGATATCAAATTACTCCAAGTTGGATTTCCTATCACAAATGATCGAGTTCCATCTATGGGATCTATTACCCATGAATAATCACTTTTAGTTTTTTTATAGCCGAATTCTTCACCTATAATTTGGTGATTTGGAAACTTTTTTTTAATCTCATTTCTGATGAATCGTTCAAAAGCCTTGTCAGCAGTTGTTACAGGGTCATAACCGCTTCTAAGTTTATTAGATACTTTAAAGGGTTTGTTTAATTTAGAGTAATAAAATCTAGTTAATTTCTTGGCTAAACTTTCAATGAACTTAGAATAAAGTTTATAATCTGATGATTTTAAAATTTGCACAAAGCTCTAATACTATTTTATTACTATTGATTAAAGCAAAATTTTAAATAATGATTTAAAAATAGATGAAATTAGAGTTAAAAGATAACAAAGTATTTTTTGAAAATAAGGGTCATAAAAAAGAGATCCACCCATTTTGGCTTAGAGAAAGAGTTAACGGAGAAAACTTTGTTGATAAGTCTACTCAACAAAGATTATTTGACCCAACTCAATTACCAGAAAACATTCAAATCAAAGATTTGAGCTTAAATAGTAATTCTTTAGAAATTAAATTCAATGACGGGGCTTCAACAAAAATTGCTATAGTTGATATTTTTAAAGAATTTTCAAATATTAATGATGTTAAACAAATTGAAAAAATAAAATGGGACTCCTCATTTAAAGATCAAAATACTTTCAAATTCAAAGAAAATTTATTTGAAACTGATGAAATGTACAAAGCCTTGATTAATTTTTATCAATATGGCTTTGTAATTTTTAAAAATGTTCCAACAAAAAATAATTTTATTATAAACTTTGCAAATTCTATAGGAAGTGTGAGACGTACAAACTTTGGTGAATTCTTTAATGTAAAATCAAAACCAAATCCAAATGACTTAGCTTACACCTCTTTGCCTTTGGCTCCTCATACTGATAATCCATATAGAAATCCTGTGCCATGTATTCAAATGCTTCATTGTATTGAAAATGAAGTTACTGGAGGTTTATCAACTCTAGTTGATGGATATACTGTTTCTGAAAAACTTAAAAAAGATTTTCCAGAATATTATAAAATTTTAACTGAGGTAAAAATACGTTTTCAATTTATTGATGAAAGTGTGATTTTAGAAGATTGGGCTGAAATGATTCAGTTAGATGAAAACAGCAATTTCAAACAAGTACGTTTTAGTCCAAGATTAGATTTTGTCCCATTAATCGATAAAGAAAAACTAGAATTATTTTATTCTGCAAGAAAAAAAATATCTGAACTTTATAATTCAAAAAATTATAGAATAGAATTTAAGCTTCTTCCAGGTGATCTGTTAATGATGGATAACTATAGATTGTTACATGGCAGAACCACTTATGATGCTAATGAGGGAAATCGTTTTCTTCAGGGATGTTATATTGATTATGATAGTACTGAAGGAAGGCTTAAACATTTAAAAAGAAAATTTAATTATTAGGATAAATTTTCTATCTGTTTCTCAGCCTCTTTTATTGATTTTTCATAATCTAGGGACATTTGATCAGCACTTACTACTTCTACCCTTTCTATGCCAAAAAAATTTAAAATAAACTTCAACCAAGGAGTTAGAAAATCCTCATTGCTATTTAGCTTTGTCCCACCCGAAGTAATTACTAAATAAGCTTTCTTATTTTTTAATAACCCTTCCCTTCTTCCATTGGGTTTAAATCTAAAAGTTTCTCCTACTCTTGCTGCAAGATCCGACCAGGCTTTTAAAGTTGCTGGAGGTCCATAATTATATATTGGAGCAGAAATGATTATAATATCACTCTCTTTTAATTCTTTTACAAGTGTATCTGAAAGTTTGAACATTTTTTTATGTGTCTCTGTTTGATCTTTTGGATCTATTTTCATCCCTGACTCTGTTAAATTAGACACAAAAACCATTTCATCATTTAGATCTCTATAAATAACTTCATCATCAGGTTTTTTTATTTTATCTAAAAGTTTTTTTGCTAAAGCTCTTGAAGTTGAACCATCTTTTCTAGCACTAGAGTCTATTTGATAAATTTTCATAATTTAATTTACCCAAAATTTTGTAAGAATGGAAAAATATTTAATAAATAATATCCCAAGGCTTGCAATTGATTAGTTAATATCAAAATACCAGTAATTAATAGAATTATTCCACCTATTTTTGACACTAAATTAATATTCTTTCTAAAGTTTTTTGAAAAAATAAGGAACCTTTGTATTAAATAACCTGATAAAATAAACGGAATAGCTAATCCAATAGAATAAAAAGATAACAATAATATTCCTTGGCTTAAGCTTTCCTCAGTTGCAGCTAAAACTAAAATAGATCCTAAAATAGGTCCAATGCATGGTGTCCAACCAAATGCAAATGCCATTCCTATTAATATTGGGCTAAATATACTTTTGTTAATATTTGTTTGAATTCTCTTTTCATAATTTAAAAATTTTAAATTTATTATTCCAATTATATGAAGCGATAAGATTATTATAACTAATCCTGCGGCTATTCTTAATTCATAAGAATTCTCCAGAAAAATTTGTCCAAGAAAAGTTGAAGCTGCTCCAAAAGTTATAAAGACTAAAGAAAAGCCAACTGTAAATAGAATAATTGGAAATAAATTGATGTTCTTTTTATCAACGAGTTCATCTATAGAACTTCCAGAAATGTAAGAAATATAACCAGGTATGAGTGGTAAAACACATGGTGATAAAAAACTTATCAATCCAGCTCCAAATGCAATAATTAATTCAATCATTACTTTTCTTTAACAACTTTCAATTTTTGCTCCCCAAGATTGTCAACTTTTAAAATCATTTCATCACCATCTTTTAGATAATCTGGTGGATTCATTCCCATCCCCACTCCTGCAGGTGTGCCTGTTGTGATAATATCACCTGGCATTAAAGTTATAAATTGACTGATATGTGAAATCAAAAAATTAAAATTAAATATCATTAAACTGGTATTTCCTGTTTGTCTTCTTTTTCCATTAAGATCTAAAGATAAATTTAAATTAAATAGATTATCAATTTCATCCTTTGTTACCAAATACGGACCCAATGGACCAAAAGTGTCTCCAGATTTACCTTTTACCCATTGACCACCTCTATCTTTTTGCCATTCCCTCTCACTTATATCGTTACAAATACAATAACCTAGTACATGTTTCTGAGCTTCATCCTCTTTAACGTATTTAGCTTTACTTCCAATAATCATTGCAATTTCAACTTCGTGATCTAAAGACTTTGCATTTTTTGGTATTACAATATTATCATTTGGTCCGATAATACAATTTGGAGATTTATTAAAAACAATTGGTTCTTTTGGAGCATCAGAATTTGTTTCCTCAGCATGAGCCTTATAATTTAAACCTATTGCGATAAAATTTGCTGGTTTTATTACACATGGTCCAATTCTTTTGGTGCTTTCAATCAATGGAAGAGAATTTAAATCTAGCTTTTTTATTTTATCTAAATTTTCAAAATTCAAATTCTCTGGTGTAAAATCTTTTAAAATATTTGACAAATTTCGAAAATTATTTTGATTGTCAATAATTGCAGGTATTTCATTACCATGCTCACCAACCCTTAAAAGTTTCATCAATTAACCTTTAATTCCAAGGTGAGTATATTTAATGTTTAGATAATCTTTTATTGCCATTGACCCACCTTCACGTCCATAACCACTTTGTTTAATTCCTCCAAAAGGTGCTTCAGCAATAGCTACCATAGGTGTGTTAACAGCGACTGAACCTGTCTCTAATTGTTCTGATGCAAGATGTGCTGTCTCCATTGAGTTGGTACATACATAACTACATAAACCAAGCTCATGATTATTAGCTCTTTTAATTACATCATCGAAAGATTTAAATGATAACATTGGAACCAATGGCCCAAAAGGCTCTTGTTTCATTATCGTAAAATCATCTTTTACTTCGTCAAATATTGTAGGTTCATAATAAAAACCTTTATTAAACCCAGAGGGTCTTTTTCCACCTAGTAAAACTTTTGCACCTTCTTCTTTAGTTTTTTCAACTAATTCCTCAATTTCATTTAGCCTCTTTTTTGTAGTTAATGGACCTAATTGAGTTGAAGGATCCATACCGTCACCTATTTTCAATTTTTTTGTTTTCTCAATAAATAAATTTACAAATTCGTCCTTTTTTCTCTCGTGAATATAAAATCTATTTGGCGATATACAAACTTGACCATTGTTTCTAAATTTAGCAGCAATTGCCATATCAGCTGCTTTTTTAATATCAGCATCATCAAATACAATAAAAGGTGAATGACCTGACAACTCCATTGTTACTCTTTGAACTTTATCTGCAGCTTGTTTTAATATAAGCTTTCCTACTCTCGATGATCCAGTTATAGAAATTTTTTTAACTATATCTGAAGCTATCAATTGTTGAGCGATACTTGGTGGATCACCTGATAAAAGATTCACTACGCCTGGTGGGACACCACATTCTCTACATATATCAACCATCTCCATTACAATTCCTGGAGTTATTACATCGGGTTTAACTATAACAGAACAGCCAGCCGCTAATGCAGTTGAAATTTTTCTAGCAGATAATACTGCAGGAAAATTCCAAGGTGTTAATGCTGCAACAACACCAACTGGTTGATAGTAAACATGTACTCTTGTATCCTCAAATCTACTTTCAACAGTTTGTCCATAAATTCTTTTTGTTTCTTCGGCATTCCATTCAAAAATATCTGCAGCACCTCCTACTTCACCTTTAGCTTCTGCGAAAGGTTTTCCAACTTCTAATGTCATCCATTTAGCAAGCACATCTTGCTTTTCTCTAATTTTATCTGCAATTCTTCTAATGATGTAAGATCTTTGCCATGGAGCAGTTTTTTTCCAAACTTCCAAACCTTTTCCAGCAGACTTTAGTGCTCTATCAACATCTTCTGGGGTTGCTTTAGATGCATGCCCAATAATTTCTTCATTTGCAGGATTAATTACTTCATACGTAGATTTATCAGAGGATTGGCACCATTTACCATCAATAAATTGACCAAATTTTTCGTACATAAATTCAATTTAGCATTACTATAGGTTGTGTCTACTATGTAATTTTTACACATTAATTATCTTTGATTAGATGATACTCTTTTTGAAAAAAGGAGTTCAAGATGAAAGCATATATAATGGGTAATTACACTGAAAAAGCTTTTCAGGGTTTTTTAAAAGATCCAACAAGTGATAGAAAAGCTGTTGTAGAACAATTAACAAAAGCTATGGGTGGAACAATGCATAGCATGGATATTGTTAGAGGTTCTTATGATTTTGTAGTTGTTACTGACGTTCCAAGTTTTGATGATTTTGCAGCAATTAAATTGGTTGTTGAAGCATCAGGAGCTGTAAAAAACTTGACAATGCTAGAGGCAATTGATTTTACAAAAGCTACAACAAAAGCTAGTAAAATTGGTTACAAAGCCCCGGGTCAATAATTTTTTGGTATAACTTCCGGCTGCGGACTGGAAGTTATATTAATTCTCACTTACCTTTTTTAATTGGGTCTATTAAAAGTTTTTTGACATTATATTTATATTTACCATTATTGTAATGAAGCGAATTAACAACTAAAATTCTA
>CACJDV010000016.1 GCA_902592265.1 uncultured Pelagibacteraceae bacterium
CAATGGATATGGTTAAACTAGTTGGTCTCGATGGAAGAGAAAACTATTTTCCAAGAGAACTTTCAGGAGGACAACAACAAAGAGTAGGTATTGCAAGATCTTTAGCAGTTGAACCGGATATTTGGTTTTTAGATGAGCCTTTTTCAGCTTTGGATCCATTAATTAGAAAAGAGATGCAAGATGAGTTTTTAAGACTTCAAGATAAGTTACAAAAAACAATTATGTTTATTACACATGATTTTGATGAGGCTTTAAAACTTGCTGACAGAATTGCAATTATGAAAGATGGAATAATTGAGCAGTTAGATACACCAGCTAATATTGTTTTAAATCCAGCCACTGAATATGTCAGAAAATTTACTGAAGAAGTACCGAGAGAAAAAGTTTTATTGATTAAGGATGTAATGGATACATCGAAAGATAATTTAGGTGATTTAAAAGTTTCCGAAGATGAAATCATAGAGAATGTTGCAGAAAAAATTCTTACACAGGAAAAAATAGTCGCTGTAGTTGATAACAATAATGAAATTATAGGCTCTATCAATCCAACAAAAATAATTAATACAGTCTTTGGGGGAAGAAAAAATAATAATTAGATTATGGAATTTTTAAAAAAATATCCGAAAACTTTTCAGTGGTTATTTTTATTAATTGTATTCTTTGCTTTGTGCTTTGCGATTGATGTTCCTGAAACATATAAGTTTATTAGGGGTCAAGCAGAATTTGTCAAAGATCCTAATCAAAGTAGTTATGTATTTTTAGGTAAAGAGGTAAGATACTACGCTTTTGATGTCTTTTGGAGATTACCTCCATTGCTTGGATGGTTACCCATCTGGATTAATGACTCGTTATTTTTCTTAATGAACGAATGGATGCCAATCGAAGTTTGGAATGAAGATACTCAAGAATTTAAAAGTCGGCCTATAGTTTTACAAATTAGTAGAAATTTGACTGCCTTTATGACTTTTTTAATAGAATTAATAAGAGAGATTTTATTGGGAGGTCTTGAAACTATTGTTGCCTTCACCAGTTGGGATTGGATAGATAAAAACCCATGGGCTGAATTACCAGGATTACCTTGGACTATCGTTGCAGCAGGTGCAGCATTACTTTCTTATAAATTAAGCGGTAAAGGTCTAGCTTTGTTTGCAGGTTTAACAATGGTTTACATTTCTGTGTTTGGTCAATGGAAACCTTCCATGCAAACTCTTTCATTTATATTAGTCGCTGCCCCATTATCTTTTATTTTCGGACTTGGATTAGGAATAGCAGCTTTTAAAAGTAAACGAGTAGAAAAAGCTTTATACCCAATATTATTAGTAATGCAGACAATGCCACAATACGCTGTATTGGTTCCAGCACTAGTTCTTTTTGGAGTTGGTGATCACGCTGCAGTGATTATTACTATGGTTGTAGCAATACCTCCGATGATTTTATTAACTCTATTAGGTTTAAGAGCAGTCCCTCCAGAAGTTATTGAAGCAGGTAGAATGAGTGGATGCACTAATTTTCAATTAATGTTTAAAGTATTAATTCCAACCGCTAGAAGAGATATTTTAATTGGGGTAAACCAAGTAATCATGGTTTGCTTTTCAATGGCAGTTATCTCAGCTTTTATTGGAGCGAAAGGATTAGGATTCAATTTATTATTAGCACTAAACCAATTAAACATTGGATTAGCTTTAGAAGCAGGCTTATGCATTAGTTTAATTGCAATTCTTTTAGATAAGATGTCTTTGGCATGGGCTAATAAACAAACAGATTATTTTGGCAATCTTACCTTCTACCAAAGAAATAAAAATCTTTTATTTTTTGGTGTTATATTTGTCATTGGAATTGTGCTGGCTTATATTGGAACTTATTTATTTAAAGATACTTTTAATTATTTATTTGAAATTCCACACAATAAAGGGATATCGACCGCTGATTTTTGGAACAAAGGAGTTGATTGGATTTTCGATACTTTCTTCATTTATATTAAAGCTTTTAATACATGGTTGATACAAGATGTCCTTCAACCCATGAGAGCTCTATATTTGAGAATGCCTGCAATTGCTACAATTGTTTTAGTTGTTGGTGCAGGATATTTAATTGGTGGTTTACGTTCAGCATTAGTAGTTTGTGCTTTAACTTTATTTATCGCATTCAGCCCTTGGTGGGATAGAGCTTTGGTCACAGCATACATGGCAACTTTTGGAGTTATTGTTTCTTGTATTATTGGATTTACAGTAGGAACTTTATGTTTCCAAAATAAACATTCAGCTAACTTTATGTTAGGCGTTTGCGATATTTTTCAAACATTTCCGTCTTTCGTTTATTTAATTCCAGTAATGATGTTATTTGGTATAACAGATACATCTGTACTTATTGCAGTTATAGTTTATGCAACAATACCTGCCACAAGGTATACAATTGAGGGACTCAGAAGCGTTCCGGCTGGACTGCATGATGCTGCAACTATGTCAGGTGTGAATAAATTCCAAAGATTAACTAAAATAGAATTTCCTTTGGCATTTCCTCATATGATGCTTGGTATTAATCAAACGATTGTGTTTGCTTTATTTATGGTGATCATAGGGGCATTTATTGGGACAGAGGATTTAGGTCAATATATATT
Source organism: uncultured Pelagibacteraceae bacterium (assembly GCA_902592265.1). Lineage (GTDB taxonomy): Bacteria > Pseudomonadota > Alphaproteobacteria > Pelagibacterales > Pelagibacteraceae > Pelagibacter. The sequence goes on from CACJDV010000016.1 coordinate 2,618, forward strand.
AAAAGCATTATCAGATAAAAAAGGTGCTGGAATTGGATTAACACTTGGTATCTGTGTAGCTTTCATAGCTTTGATATTTGATAATTTAATTAGAGCTTACGTCCAAAAAAGAAAAAAACATTTAGGTATTGATTAATCTTAGATTATTTATCTAAAAAAGTTTTTGAAGAGTCGTCCATAGCAGTTGCCCATGGCGTATGATGAATAGGAGCAACAGAACCAGTTACAGGAGATGAAAAAGATTTGTTTCGATAAGTTGAAATATCCTCAACTTTATGGTGTTCCCACTCTTTAAAATGTTTTCTAATTAATTCAAAATCAATTTTTGGATAATCAGACATTTCATGAAGCTCTTTTGTATATTCAGTTTGAAAATCAATCATTTGATCAGGGTTCTCTAGCTTTTCCTCCATTGCAACCCATTTATTAATATCTTTTTCAACTTCATCATTGTTAGGTATTTTGATTTTATTCATAATCACATCTCTTGCATACCAAGCTTGGCAATCAAACATATTAAATGTATGGAATTGATCTTGCATGCCAAGATATAAAAGTTTGTGATTATCTTGCCAAACCACCCCTTTATATAATTTTGGTGGATAAAGTCTGTTTCTAGTTTTTAATTGTAAATTTTCCTCTAAAAATGGAAAATGATGAAGATAACCAGTGCATAGAATTATAACATCAGCCTCTTGTTCAGTGCCATCTTTAAAGATTGCTTTTTTTCCTACTAATTTGTCAAGATAATGAACCTCTTTCATTCCATCAGGCCATTTAAATCCCATTGGATTATGTCTATAACCAATGGTAACACTTTTAGCTCCGTATTTATTACACTGAAGTGCGATGTCCTCTGCTGAATAACTACTACCTAGTACTATTACATTTTTATTTCTAAACTCTTCTGCATCTCTAAAATCATGAGAATGCATTATTCTTCCGGGAAATGTATCCATTCCTTTGTATTCTGGAATAAATGGAACAGAAAAATGACCAGTTGAAACAACAACAAAATCAAAATTATCTTTTAATACTTTATTGTTAACTTTATCTTGATAACTAAGTTCAAATTTGTCGTTTTTAAAAATAGTATTTATAACTCTCGTGTTAAATTTAATCTTTTTTTTTAAATTTCCTTTACTTACTCTTCCAACAATATAGTTATATAAAACCTCTCTAGGTGGAAAAGATGGTATCGGCTTTCCAAAATGTTCATCAAAAGAATAATCAGCAAATTCTAAACATTCTTTTGGTCCATTTGACCAAAGATATCTATACATACTGTTAGGTACAGGGTCCCCGTATTGATCAGATCCTGTTCGCCAACTATAATTCCATAAACCGCCCCATTCCTCTTGCTTTTCAAAACAAACAACTTCAGGGATTTTTTCACCGTTTTTTTCTGCTAATTCAAAAGACCTTAACATCGATAATCCACAAGGTCCTGCACCAATAATTGCTACTTTTGTCATTTATCTATCTAATTAAATAATTATTTTTGTATTTTACTAACAAAATGACGACAATTACAATAAAATAATTATTTGTTATGAAAAATATTTTGATTATTGGTGGAGGTGCAATGGGTTCTGCATTTACAATCCCAAGTTTAGAAAATAAAAATAATGTGACAATTACTGAGCCCTATAGCAAAAGATTTATTAAAGATTTATCCTCTAAAAAAAAATTTCATTCTGCTCTGAAAATAAAATTACCAAAACAATTAAAATTTAAAAAATTTACTAAAAATCTATTAAGAGAAAATTTTGATTTAATAGTAATAGCCCTAAGTCTTTCTGGTATTGATTTTATTGGTAAAGAGTTAAAAGATTTAAAAATTAAAACACCAATTTTGGTTCTGACTAAAGGATTAAAATTTGAAAAAAAAAAGAGAAAGATTTTTACAATTTCTGAACAGCTTCAAAAACATTATAATTTAAGAAATATATCAGTGTTAAAAGGACCTTGTTTAGCAAAGGAATTAGCCAGAAAAAATCAAACTAGTGTTATAATAGCAAATAAAAATATTAACATTGCAAAATCTATAGGAAGAAAAATTTCTACAAAGTACTATTTAACAGAATACTCCCGGGATGTAGTAGGAGTAGAGGTCTGTTCAGCAATAAAAAATATATATTCGATGATCATTGGAGCCGGTCAAAGTCTTAACTCTTCATCTAATCTATTTCAAAAAGCAGTTCTTGAAATGAGATATTTAAATAGATATTTTAGAGGCAAAGATGAAACAATCTTTGGACTTGCTGGTGTTGGTGACCTATATGTTAGTGCTGCTGGTGGAAGAAACAGTAAGATGGGTAGTTTTTTGGGAAAAGGATTTACGTTTAAAATTGCAAAAAAGAGATTTATGCCCAAAGAAACTGTTGAAGGTGAAGAACTTGCAAGGGAGATTGCACCATTTATTTTGAGAAAAATCGATAAGAAGAAAATTCCATTAATGGTTAATTTACTTAAAACAATTAAAGAAAATAAAAAACTTAAAATAAAAGTTTAAAACAAACCTTCTATATCACCATCTTTATTAAGCTTAATAGAGTCAGCTGCTGGCACTCTAGGAAGTCCGGGCATTGTCATGATTGCTCCACAAACAACAACAATAAATTCAGCACCAGATGATAACCTAATCTCTCTAATTGGTAGCGAATGACCAGTCGGAGCACCTTTCAGATTTGGATCTGTTGAGAAACTATATTGAGTTTTTGCAACACATATAGGTAATTCACTATAACCAGCCTCTTCAAAGTTTTTTAGTTGATCTCTGATTTTAGTATCTGCAATAACTTCATTAGCTCTATAAATCTCTTTTGCTATGGTTTCTATTTTTTTGAAAAGTGGAGTTTTACTTTCATATAAAAATTTAAATTTAGCTTCATTCTTCTCACATAAATCTGTTACATGTTTAGCTAAATCTTTTGTTCCTTCACCACCATCAGCCCAATGCTTACAAATACTTGCTTTAACCCCCAGCTTTTTACAAAAATCAATTAAGGCATCTACTTCTTTATCAGTGTCTTTTATAAAATGATTTATAGCTACTGCTACAGGTAAACCAAACTTTTTCACATTTTCAATATGTCTTTCAAGATTTATTAATCCTTTTTTTAGTGCATCTACATTCTCGTTCTTTAAATCATCTTTTGCAACACCACCATGCATTTTCAAGGCTCTAACAGTTGCTACTATAACAACGCAACTTGGTTTTAAATTTGATTTCCTACATTTGATATCTAAAAATTTTTCAGCTCCTAAATCTGCACCAAAACCTGCTTCAGTTACAACATAGTCAGCAAGTTTTAATCCAGCTTTAGTTGCAATTACTGAATTACATCCATGTGCAATATTTGCAAATGGTCCACCATGAATTATTGCAGGATTATTTTCCAGTGTTTGTGTAATATTAGGTCTTATTGCTTCTTTGAGCAAAACAGTCATTGGCCCATGAGCATTTAAATCTTTAGCATAAATTGGTTTTTTTTCTCGAGTGTATGCTACTGTAATATTTCCGATCCTTTTTTCTAAATCTTCAAGATTATTTGCAAGACAAAAGATAGCCATTATCTCAGAGGCAACCGTGATATCAAAACCATCTTCTCTTGGAAAACCATTAGCAACACCGCCAAGATTAATATTAATTGATCTTAAAGCTCGATCATTCATATCCATAACTCTTTTCCAAACAACTCTTCTGACATCTATGTTTAATTTATTTCCCCAGTAGATATGATTATCAATTAAAGCAGATAAAAGATTATGTGCTGATGTTATCGCGTGAAAATCTCCAGTAAAATGAAGATTAATTTGTTCCATTGGTACTACTTGAGCATATCCTCCTCCTGCAGCACCACCTTTCATACCAAAGGATGGACCTAGGCTTGGTTCTCTTAAGCATACAATAGATTTTTTTCCAATTTTATTTAGTCCATCGTTTAATCCAACTGAAGTGGTCGTTTTACCTTCTCCAGCAGGAGTTGGAGTTATTGCTGTAACTAAAATTAATTTACCGTCTGGCTTATCTTTTAATGTGTCTAAGTATTCCAAGTTTATTTTTGCAATATGTCTGCCCATCGGGCTAAAAGCTGAACTTTCGTCTGGAACATTTACTTTTGCTAAAATTTCCTTTATTGGAAGCATTTTTGCTTCACGAGCAATTTGAATATCTGATTTTATGTCGCTCATTGAATTTAATAAAAACTGGTTGATTAGTATCTCTTTTTAATGCCTTTGGAAATATCTAAAAATTATATATAAAAAAAATATGAACTATTTATACTCATTATTATAAAATTTATTCATGCAAAAATATTCAGTTTTTAGTCTTGTTAAAAATGCCCTTTCAAATCACGAAAATTGGGACTTAGCTTGGAAAGACCCAACTCCTAAGAATGAGTACGATGTTGTTATCATCGGTGGCGGCGGACATGGTTTAGCAACAGCATATTATCTAGCTAAAGAACACAATATTACCAATGTTGCTATAATCGAAAAAGGTTGGATTGGTGGAGGTAATGTTGGTCGAAACACTACAATAATTAGATCAAATTATATGCATGATGACAATGCATTATTCAGTGAATTTGGAATGGATCTTTGGAGAAGAATGAGTCAAGATTTGAATTACAATGTGATGTTTTCTCCAAGAGGAATAATAAATCTTGCTCACTCAGATGCACAAATGAATACTTATGCTCGAAGAGGAAATTCAATGAGGTTAAACGGTATCGATGCAGTTCTCTTAAATAGGGAAGAAGTAAGAGAAATTATTCCTATGGCTGATTTTTCTGAGAATGTACGATTTCCAATCTTTGGAGGATTAATGCAACCTAGCGCGGGAACAGCTAGACACGACGCTGTAGCTTGGGGTTATGCACGTCAGGCAGACGATATGGGTGTAGACATAATTCAAAATTGTGAAGTAATTGGATTTGATGTTTCTGCAGGAAAAATTAACGGGGTGAGAACTTCTCGTGGAGACATTAAAGCAAAAAAAATTGGATTATGTGTTGCAGGTAGTACAAATATTTTAGCTGAAAAACTAAATATGACATTACCAATTGAGACACATTTACTGCAAGCATGTGTATCTGAGCCAGTAAAACCAGTTTTAGATAAAGTAGTTACTTTTGGTGCTGGACATTTTTATATAAGCCAGTCTGACAAAGGTGAAATGGTTATGGGTGGTGATCTTGATGGCTACAATAGTTATGCACAAAGAGGTAATCTTCCAACTCTTCAACATGTTCTAACCGAAGGAATTGCAATGATGCCTTTCCTAAGTAAATTGAAAATGCTTAGAACTTGGGGTGGAATAATGGATATGTCTATGGACGGCTCACCAATAATAGACAAAACTCATATTGAAGGTTTGTATTTAAATTGTGGTTGGTGTTATGGTGGATTTAAAGCAACACCTGCATCTGGCTGGACATTTGCACATACAATCGCACAAGATAGAGTTCATGAATTAAATGCAGGCTACAGTTTAAATAGATTTAATACTGGTCACTTACTCGATGAAAAGGGACTTGGTACCAAAACCTGGATTTCGTAAATGCTCCATATTAAATGTCCACACTGTGGATTGAGATCACAGAATGAATTTTCATATGGAGGCGATGCAACTGTTAAACGCCCAGAATTAGGAAAAGAAATATCTGATAAAGATTGGGATAATTTTGTTTATAATAGGAAAAGCCTAAGGGGAAAGCATTGGGAGTTATGGCAGCATTTATCAGGCTGCAGACAATGGATAAAAGTTCAGAGAGATACAGCTACTCATGAAATTTTTAAAACTCTAAAAGCTAACGAAGAAATTTCATAATGACGCAAAGTTTTAGATTAGAAAGTGGTGGATTAATAAATAGAGATAAAAAAATTTCTTTTAAATTCAACGGTAAAAATTATTTTGGTTATGAGGGCGATACTCTTGCTTCTGCATTAATTGCAAATGGAGTTCATCTTATTGGAAGAAGCTTCAAATATCATAGACCCAGAGGTTTCTTTGGTGCCGGAGTTGATGAGCCGTATGCTATAGTTCAATTATATAGAAATGGTGAAACAGAACCAAATATAAAAGCTACTGAACAGGAACTTTTTGAGGGTTTAGAAGCAAAAAGTGTAAATTGTTGGCCAAGTGTGAATTTTGACGTGGGAGCTATAAATAATTTTTTAAAAATATTTCTCCCAGCTGGTTTTTATTACAAGACTTTTATGTGGCCAAAAAGTTTTTGGTATAAAATTTATGAGCCATTTATCAGAAAAGCTGCTGGTTTGGGTACAGCATCTATAAAACATGACAAAGAAAGATATGAACATAAATATGAATATTGTGATTTGTTAATCACAGGCTCAGGTCCTTCGGGGTTAGCCAGCGCTTATTCTGCTGCAAAAAATGGTGCAAAAGTTATTCTGGCTGAGGACAAATCACGATTTGGAGGAACATTATTAACTAGTGAAGTAAATATAGGGAATCAATCAGGTAAAGAGTGGGCAGATAGTATCATTTCAGAACTTAAAGAAATGCCTAATGTAACTGTAAAAAACAGATCTCAAGTTTTTGGTTATTACGATCATAACATGCTGGTGATGTCTGAGAGAATAAGTGATCATTTACCAAAAACAAAAAAATTTCATCCAAAGCAGAGACTTTGGTATATTAGAGCAAAGGAAGTTTTAATCTCATCTGGATCAATAGAGAGACCCATTGTGTTTGGTAACAATGATACTCCAGGCGTAATGTTGTCTTCAGCTGCTAAGGAATACTTAAAAGTGTATGGAGTATTAGTTGGAAAAAAACCGCTTGTTTTTACAAATAATGACAGTGGTTATGAAACAGCAATTGAATTTAAAAAAAATGGTATTGATCCAATAATTTTAGATACAAGAAAAGAGCCCCAATCAGAAATAATTGAAGAGGCAAAAAATATGAATATCAATATTAAAAATTCATATGTAGTTGTAGCTGCTCAAGGATATAAAAAAGTAAAATCAGCTGACGTAGCTAAAATTTCAGATAATAAAGAAGAACTTGGATCAATTGAAAATATTGAGTGTGATTGTATTTGTGTTTCAGGGTTTTGGACGCCTACAATTCATTTAGCATCGCAATCTGGAAATAAAACAAAATTCAATGAAGATATTGATGCATTTGTTCCGGGTATATCTAAACAAAATGAAAAAACCTTAGGGGCTGCAAATGGAATTTACACTTTAGAGGAGACATTAAAAGACTCATTTGAAAAAGGAAACCTATTATCAAAAAAAATAACAAATAATGATAACAAGTTTTCCTTCCCTAACGTTGTTGAGAAAAAATCTACAGTGCATGATAAATTTTGGTGTGTACCCTTACCAAAAGGCAAAAACTACAAAAGATTTTTAGATTTCCAAAATGATGTTGCAGTTTCTGACATAGAGATAGCTCTTAAAGAAGGGTATAGGTCTATTGAACATGTAAAAAGATATACTACACTTGGTATGGCTACTGACCAAGGTAAAACAAGTAATCTTAATGGTTTACAACTGGTGTCGAAAATTGAAAATAAAGTTGTACCAGCAGTTGGGCATACAACCTTTAGACCACCTTACTCGCCAGTTTCTATTGGCGCAATTGTTGGAAGGGAAGTAGGAAAACATTCAAAACCAACAAGAAAATCCCCAATGCATTCATGGCATGAAAAAAATAATGCGGTCTTTGTTGATGCAGGTGTGTGGTTAAGACCAAGGTATTATAAACGTGGTGATGAAAATTTATTTGAGGCTTCAAAAAGAGAAGCTAAAAATGTTAGAAGTAATGTTGGTGTTTGTGATGTAACCACATTAGGTAAAATTGATATTAAAGGACCAGATGCAGCAGAGCTTCTAAATAGAGTCTACACAAATGCTTGGTTAAAACTACCAGTTGGCAAAGCACGATATGGTGTGATGTTGAGAGAAGATGGAATTGTTATGGATGATGGAACAACAACAAGAATATCAAAAAATCATTACCATATGACCACAACAACTGCTCAAGCCGCGAATGTTCTATCGCATCTAGAATATTACCTACAACTTGTTTGGCCAGAATTAAATGTAAATGTAGTTTCAACGACAGAACAGTGGGCGGGAGCAGCTATTGCAGGACCAAAATCAAGAGAAGTATTAAAAAAACTTTTTCCAAAGTCTGATGTTACGAATGAAGGACTTCCTTTTATGGGTTACATGGAAGGTGATTTATTTGGAGTAAAAGCAAAAATTTTTAGAATTTCGTTTTCTGGTGAACTTGCATACGAAGTAAATGTTGAGTCAGATAATGGATATTTTATGTGGGAAAAAATAATAGAAGCCGGAGAAGAGTTTGGAATTCAACCGTATGGAACAGAAGCACTATCAACCTTAAGAATAGAGATGGGGCATGTTGCAGGTTCAGAACTTGATGGAAGAACTATTCCTTATGATAATTCACTTGAGGGACTATTGAGTAAAAAGAAGGATTTTATTGGAAAAAGATCTTTATCAAGAAAAGCTTTTGCAGCTGAAGATAGACAAAAAATTGTTGGTGTTGTCCCATTAGATAAAAAAACAAGCATCCCAGAGGGATCTCATTTAGTTAAAGATTCAAATGCACCACTTCCAAACCCAAAATTAGGTTATATTTCAGCTTCATGTTGGAGTGTTGAACATGATAATCCATTTTCTTTAGCAATTCTTAAGGATGGTAAGAATATGATAGGAGAAAAGTTATTTGTTATGTCTCCTCTAAAAAATAAAGTAATTCCAGTCGAGATAGTGTCTTCACATTATGTTGACCCAAAAGGTGAGCGAGTTAGATCATGAGTTTAATTTCTGCACTAGCCAATGTTCACCATCAAGGACAATTTGGAGACTTTGAGGACAAAAAAGGGGATGACCTTTTAAAAATCTCAGAGAAAAAAAATTTATTAATTGTACAAATTGTACAGTTTAAAAATTCTGATATTCCAATTGAAAGTTTAGATATTGACGGTTTAAAACTGAAAGACTCTCCTTTAGATGTTAGTTTTAATGATAATACAAGAATTTTATGGAATGGTCCAAAAAATTGGTTATTGGTCTCTTCCAAAAAAGATTTAATTAACGATATTTCTTCAACATGTAAAGAAATAGATTTTGCAATTACTGATCTATCCCACTCAAGAGCTGTAATAGATCTAGAGGGCAATTATGTGGTAGAAGTTTTAAAAAAAGGATCACCATTTAATTTTGATGTCGTAAAGAAAAATAATTCATTAAATTCTCTTTATAATAATATTGCATTCACAGTAGATTTTCTTAATGATAGACCATTTAAAGTAAGGTTATTTACATTAAGAAGTTTTGGAGAGTCGTTATACCATTCTATAACTGATGCATCATTAGAGTTTGGTTATGAAAATAGATAGCCTAGATTAATCTCTAGTGGCTATATAAACTCCTATTGACGTTATCAAAAAACCTAAAAGATCAATTACCGTTAAGTTTTCTCCTAGAAAGAACCAAGCCATTAAAGCGGATGTTGCAGGGATCAGAAAAAAAATTGAGACTGTCTTACTCGCAGAATTTTTTTTGATTAAAAACATTAAAATTGTAAAAGCACCAAAAGACACAAGAAGTATTTGATGACCCATTGATAGAAAAAATGTTTTTGTAAATGCTATGTATGGTTTTGCAAAAAATATGACTACGAGGATATGAAAAAAACAGCCTCCTACAGCTTGATAAAAATTACTTACGGATAAAGGTAAATTATTACTTAATTTTTTTTGCCAAATGGTTGATGCTGTTATTGAAATTAATGCTATTATTGTAGCAACTAGCCCTAGCAATGGAATCTTTGATCCTAAATCCAATCCTAAAACTAGTGCTGCACCAAAAAATCCAAGTAAAACACCAACCCATTGTTTAAAAGTTACTTTTTCATTTAAAATTGGTCCGCTAAGGATATTTGTCAAGATTGGTTGAAGAGTTACAATTAATGCAGCAATACTCGTAGGCATACCAATAGAAATTGAGTAAAAAACTCCTCCTAAATATAAACCGTGAAAAAGAACACCACTTAGGACTGACTCAATTAAGTTTTTTCTTTTTATTATAATCGAATAATTAGAATAAATTGAGAATAATAAAAATCCAACTGCCACAAAGAAAAAACGAAAAGCCAGAGCGGCAAATGGATCACTGTTATCAATGATAGGTTTAGTAGTTATAAATGCAGACGACCAAAGTATTATAAAAATAAATGGAAAAATTTTGATCATGTTGAAAAATGACGTAAAATATAATGAATTACCACAATATTTAATTAATATTAAAGCTTATTTTGGACAATTTATTAATTGTAGCTTCTGACCAAATCAAATAGTTTTAATTTGTGATTTTGAGATTTTTAAAAATTAGTTTGCTTCTTTCGTCGTTTTTATTATTGACGGGTTTTGTCCCTTTGCCGGCTGTTTTGGGACCTGCAATCACAGCAGCCACATCAGGAAATTTGGTTAAAGCCACCGCCCAACTAGTTTTTGATAATGAATTTAAAAAAAAAACAGGCAAAAGCTCTCTTAGTTATATTTCAGAGGAAGTATCAAAAAATAATCAAGAAAATCGTATTAACAAAGATTTTAAAAATTTAATTAAAAAAAGAGTGGAAATTGTTCATCAAAAACTAGTCGATCAAAATAATGAGCCGAAAGTAATTAAAGATTTTAAACTTTTAGTTGAAAAAAGAGTTGAGTTAACACATAAAAAGCTAATACAACAAAAAATTAATCAGTAAGATTTAAAAGAATTAATTTTTTTTGGTTTGTTTCTTTGCACCATAATTCATAACTTTCACACATTCTCCATAGGTGATCGAACGCACGTTGAGAAATTTCTAAAGGAAAATGACTTTTCGTATAATAAAGCTCTGGGTATTGGATTAATTGTTTAATCATCATTTCTCTTTGTATTTTTAGTAATCTCATTGTCTCCTCAGGAATTTTTTCATTTTTTTTCTCTAATTCCTTAAACCAATTGTCATGAAATTTACCGCTACTTACCTCTTTGTAAGTTTCTGATCCAATAAAACCATCTATTGCATCTATATTAGAAAAACCGTTATTTTTTTTTTTAATTTTTGAAATCTCTAGATATATTTTCTCTGCTACATATAATATATATGGTTTGTCTTTAGATTTCATTATTTACGATATTTTTTCATAGCCGCATTGGCTAGTATCAAATTTGGATCTAAAAAAATTTTAGAAGTCTTTATTTTTTTGAATGATTTAAATGCGAATATAGCTATCGGTAATTCAGTACACCCTAAAATTATCTTTTTACATTTTTTTTTGATTAGATAATTTATAGCAGGTTTAATAATTTTGCTAGCAGCCTTTACATTTCCCATTTTGACAAATTTTATTGCTTTATTTACAGAATTTTTTTGTAAAGAAATATTTGGAAAAACAAGATCATAATTTTTATCAAAAAACTTATTATAAACACCAGTGTTTAAAGTACCCTCTGTTGCTAATAGTCCAATCGATGAATTTTTTTTACATGTCTTTTTTGTGTGAATAAATACCTCTTTTGGCATGTTGATAATTGGTAATTTTATTCTTTTTCTTAAATCATCATACCAATAGTGTGCTGTATTACACGGAATAACAATAAACTTACATTTACTTTTTTTAAGTATATTACATCCATGCAATAAACTTTTTAATACCAATGAGTATTTTTTTTCAATTTTTTTATTTTTTTTCCGATTTGATAAATTTTTAGTTTGAACACCTATTGACTCTGGTCTTCCAGGAATATTTGATTTGTTGAAAAGGATAAATAATGGATATTCTTGATCAATTTTTCCTCGATAAAGGATTGCAAGTTTGTTACAAAAGTCTAGGCCAGCTTGTGTGCCCATGCCACCTAAAATTCCAATCATTTTATTTTTATTTTATTGATTTAAAATTTTTCTTATTGGCTACAAATATACAAATATTATCAAATTGTAAATCTTATAGCCAATAATCTATGTAATGA
>CACJDV010000017.1 GCA_902592265.1 uncultured Pelagibacteraceae bacterium
TTATTTAAATATATAGTTTGATAAGTTAAATTATATTTAAATTAAATAAATCTAACATATTTTATGATTAAAAGATTGCTAATTATACCAGCTAGATCTGGCTCAAAAAGAATTAAGAATAAAAATATCAAAAATTTTTTAGGCAGACCTATAATAGAATATCCATTATCAGAGGCTATCAAGTCAAATTTGTTTAATAAAATACATATATCAACTGATAATTATAAAATATTAGATAAACTAAAAAAATTTAAACTTAAAAAGGACTTTTTACGACCAAAAAGTTTATCTCTTGATAGCTCAACTTTAGCCGATGTAATTAAATATGTTGTTAATAAATTGGATCAAAATTATGATGAAATTTGGTGTATTTTACCGTGTTCGCCATTAATTAAAAAAGATGATTTAATAAAAATTGCAAATATGTTTAAAAAGACCAGAGCAAATCATTTAATGACAGTCTCATCTTATCCCTGTCCAATTGAATGGGCATATACAAAAAAAAAAGGATATCTAATTGAATTGAATAAAAAAAAAATAAATATTCCTTCACAAAACTTTAAAGAAAAATTTTATGACACAGGTAACGTATATGTATATAAAAAAAATTTTTTTTCTAAAAAAAAAATAAACAAAATAGGTTTTAATTTACCTAATGATAAAGGTATAGATATTGATACAATTAATGATTGGAAATTTGCAGAAAAAATTTATTTATTAAATAAAAACAAATGAGAAAAAATTATAATTGGATAAGAGCCAAAAAAGTGATTGTTGGTGGAAATATGTTCATTTCTAAAAGGCCAGATTTATATTTGCCAAATTCGTGGCCAACTTATTATAAAAAAGCAAAGGGCTGCTACATTTGGGATTTAAATGGAAAAAAATATACTGATTTTTCAATGATGGGCATTGGAACAAATTTGTTAGGTTATGCTAGAAATGAAATAGATAAAGAAGTTATTAAAAAAACTAAGAATGGATCAATGTCTACATTAAATAGCTTCGAAGAAGTTTTGTTAGCTGAACAATTAAATAAAATTCACAGCTGGTCCGAAAAAGTATGCTTTGCTAGGACAGGTGGAGAAGCCAATGCTATCGCAATTAGATTAAGTAGAGCATTTACAAAAAAAAATAAAATTGCAATATGCGGATATCATGGATGGCATGATTGGTATCAATCTTGTAATTTAAAAAATAAAAAAAATTTGAATAATTATCTAATGGAAGGCGTTTCAACAGAGGGCGTTCCAAAAGAATTGAAAAACTCAACTGTTACATTCAAATATAATGATATAGACAATTTTTTAAAAGTCACTAGAAAACATAATGTCGGAACTGTGATTATGGAAGCTGAAAGATCAGAAAAACCTCAAGATTTTTTTTTAGAAAAAGTAAGAGAAATTTGTGACAAAAAAAAAATTGTTTTGATTTTTGATGAGTGTAGTTCTGGTTTTAGAGAAAACTTAGGTGGAATACATTTGAAGCATAAAGTTTTCCCAGATTTGTGTACTTTTGGCAAAGCCTTAGGAAATGGCTACGCAATTAGTGCTGTAATTGGAAAAGAAAAAATTATGAAGATGGGAAGAAAAAGCTTTATAAGTAGCACTTTCTGGTCAGAAGGAATTGGGCCAGTGGCGGCCTTAAAAACGTTAGAGATAATGAAAAAAGAAAAACCTTGGAAAAATATCAAAAATGTAGGGTTAGAAATAAAAAAGTTTTGGAAAGAAATTTCAAATAATCATAAAATTCCCATGGTAATTCAAGGCATGGATGCCATTCCAAATTTTTATATTAAATCGGAAAATTTTTTAAAATACAAAACATTCATTACACAAGAAATGTTGAAAGAAAAATATTTAGCAACAAACATCGTATACATCTGTACCAAACATAATAAAGAGATTTTTAAAAATTATAAATTAAAATTGGAAAAAATTTTTGATCAATTAAATAATTTTGAAAAAGGAAGATTAAGAATTAATAAATTCCTGAAGAATGGATCATCTAAATTAGGCTTTAAAAGATTAAATTAGAGCCAAAATTGATGAAAAATAAGTTTAATAAAATTGGTTTGGGAACAGCACAATTCATTAAAGGGTATGGAATAAGTGAGGATAAAAAAAAAATTAATAAAATTCTTAAACAACTTCCTTCAAATATAAACTTAATTGATACCTCTCCAGTTTATGGAGATGCATATAAAAATATTCGCAATTTAAAAAAAAATTTGAATATTGTAACAAAAGTAGTTATTCAATCTAAACATTTAAATAATTTTTCAAAAAAAAAAATTTTTTCGATTGTTAACAAAAATATAAAAACTCTAAATAAAAAAAGTATTTATGGTCTTTTAATACATAATCCAATTATTTTAAAAAATAAAAATTTTGAAAAATTAATTCTATGTTTTGATGAAATAAAAAAAAAATTCAATATTAAAAAAATTGGTGTATCTATATATAATAAACAAGATATCGATTTTATCTTCCACAAATGGACACCTGATATAATTCAATTACCTCTTAATGTTTTCGATAGGCGTCTCTTGAGAAATGGTTTTATTAAAAAAGTTAAAAAAAAAGGTGTGGAAATTCATTGTAGAAGCTGTTTTTTGCAAGGTCTTTTGTTGCAAGACAGTATAAATTTAAAATTTAAAAAATGGACTAATCTTTTTCAAAAATGGGATAAATTTTGTATAAAAAATAATATTACGAAACTTGAAGCGTCTATAATATTTTTGAAGAATTTAAAATTAAACTATTTAATTGTTGGTGTTGATAGCATAAATCAATTAAAAGAGGTTTCAAACATAATAAAAAATAAAAAAACAATGAAATTTCCAAAAAATATTTCATCTAATAATTTAAAATTGATAGATCCAAGACTTTGGAGTAATTTATGAGTTTTGATTCTCAATATTCAAAAAAAAAACATTTTTCCGTATGGCCCTGGTCAGATTTAATTTCTTTGTGCTCTAGATATTTTAAATTTAAGACAGTATCCTCAGTTTTAGAAATAGGATGTGGAGTTGGAGCGAATATACCTTTTTTTTTAAGTAAAAATGTTTACTACTACGGAATCGATACAAGTGGTGAAGCAATTAAAATTATTAATAAAAATTTTAAAAGTAAGTATGTTAATTGTATAGTTGGCAATTATCTTGATAATCATTACCAAAATAAAAAATTTGATTTAATTGTAGATAGAGGTGCTATTACCTGTGGAAATAATAAGAATGATATTAATAAAATATTAAAACTTGCATCTGACAACTTAAAAAAAGGTGGACTTTTTATTGGAATAGACTGGTATTCAAAAAAAAGTTTTTTCTACAAAAATCAAAAAGTCAAAAAAAGCTTTGTTGATCCTAAAAGTGGTCCATTTTCTAAAATAGGTGGTGTTTATTTTTGTAATTATAAAGACATGAAATTATTTTTTCATAATTTTAAAGTTATTCATCTTCATGAAAGAAATGTAAAAAATTTTATAGATGACAATCTCTCAATTTCAAGTTGGTGTGTTGTTGCAAAAAAATAAAATAATGAAAAGGAAAAAAATTTGTATAATCGGTGGTGGTATAACTGGTTGTACATTAGCAAAAATTTTATCCAGGTTTCATAATGTAACCATTTTTGAGAGAAAACCTAATTTGGGTGGTATTTTAGAAGAATATAAAAAAAAAAATAATTTTTATTTAAGGGGTTGCCAATACATAGATTTTGAAAGTCCAATAGTAAAATTTATGTCAAAAAAAGAACTCAATGAATTTTATGTTTTTAATCAAAAGTATTTTTCATTTAACAAATTTAACAATAAAGAATTATTTTCAAAAAATTATGCAGTTCCAGTTTTTTTACTCGATAAAGAAAAGTTAAAAAAAATTAAGAGTAGTAAAAAAAGCAAAAGAAATAATTTAAAAGAAAAAATTGAAGAATATCCAGATTTTATTTCTTTAAATTTAAAAAAATTCTATTTAAAACTGGGACTAAATTTAGAAGAGTTAACGTACGAGAACTGTTTTAATTTTCAAACAGGAAAAATTGGATTTACTAATCAAATTGATAAGATTAAAGAATTTAAAAGTAAAAGTAAATTATTAGATGATTTATATGCAATTCCAAGAAAAAAACTTGATGACAAATTTGTAACGAAATCAATATTACCAAAAAAGGGATTTAATACCTTTTTCGAAAATTTCGAAAAACAATATTCAAAAAAAATAAAAATAATAAAAAAATCAAACATAAGACCAAAATGGGATCTAAATAATTTAAAAATAATTAATAATTCCGAGATAATTAATTTTGATAAAATAGTATGGACAGGTAATCCGACATATTTAATTAAAGAATTTAATGGAAATAAATTAAATTCCATTCCTACTAAAATCCTACAAATTAGTGCAGATGTAGTTTCTTCCAATAAAAACAATTACTTTGGTCAATTTTATTCTGATGAATTAGAAATTTTAAGAGTTTTTATATACAAACTTAATAAAATAAAAAAAATTAATATAGAATGTATTCCTAAAATTAAGGATGAAAAAAAAGTGGCTTTAAACGCTTGTAAAATTCTTTCAAAATATGGAGTAGATATAAAAATAAATTTTGAAACTTTATCTTGTTTTCTTGACGTAAGATTTAACTTAATTAGCACAAATGATAAACGAATAATAGAAAACTTCAATAAGAAAACAATTAAAACAAATTTATTAAATTCACCCTGGATATTATATGGAAGAGACCAGAAATTAAATTACTACATTGAAAAACTTAAAAGAGAAAAATTATTATGAAACAAGATGATGTAATTAAATATTTAAATTCTCACTTTAATAAATTAAAAATAAAAAAAAACGACAATTTAGTTCTTCATTCAAATTTAAGTACATTTGGAATTTATAATAAAAATTTACCTTTTATCGTTTTAAAAGTATTATTGAAACTAATAACAAAGAATGGAACTCTAATTTTATCTGATTATAATTTCAATAAATTAAGAAAACAATATAGTAGAAGTGAGAATAAAAACTCTTTATCATTAGCTTTTAAAAAAAAATTGAAATATATAAAAAGTAAATCTTTAATTCATTCCCATATTGGATTTGGAAAAAATATCGGTTTTTTGAGAAAAACTAACATGCTTAAATCTTTCGGGGAAAATTCTGACTTTGCATATTTTTATAAACATGATTTTAAATTAATTTTACTTGGGTCTTATCCCTCAGAAGGAGCAAGCTATCTTCATCATGTTGAATATATGAATTTAGTTAAATATAGAAAAAAAATGAAAATTAAAATTAATTTTTTAAAAAAAAATAAAAATAAAATCACTTTTGTTTATGAATATTACGCTAGAAAAAAAAATGTTGAAATAAACTTCGACAATATTCTTAAATATAAATCTAAATTTATTTTAGAAGAAAAAAATAAATATGGATCAAGTTTTTCTATTAAAATTAGAGATCTAGATAAAAATGCAAATAAAAAGATCAGAGATAATAATAACTTTTTTCTAAGATGAGTATATTAAAATTTTTAAAATCACAAAATAAAAATTTGATAGCAATAGAGACGGAGGATGAAAAAATAAGTTATAAATATTTATGGAATTTAGTTTCTAAAACTTCACATTTTATTAGTAATTTAAACGAGACGAAAATTATTCTTTTGTGCGAAGAAAAACTTTTGAGTTATATCTTTATTCTTGCCTGCATCAAAGAAAAAAAAACTTATGTGCCGTTATCTGCAAATCTTAGTAAAAAAAGAGTTTTAGAAATTATTAAAATCACAAATTCAAAAAGTGTTATTAATTTATCAAAAACTAATAAAAAAATTAATAAAATTAAAGTTTATAATATTAAAAACCTAAATGAAATTCCTCAAAAAAAAAGAAAAATAAAAAAAATTAGAAATTTGATTGCATATATTATTTTTACTTCAGGAAGCACAGGTATCCCAAAAGGAGTATGTATATCATACAAATCTTTAAATAAATATTTATTCTGGTTAAATTTTAAATTTAAAAATAAAAAAATAAAAAAAATATCACAATATTCAGACTTAAGTTTTGATCTGAGTGTGATGGAAATTTTTGGCGCTTTTGCATCTGGCTCTACTTTATGCCCTATTCAAGATAAATATTATAAAACTTATCCTTTAGAATTTATAAAAAAATATAACATTGATTGCTGGATATCTGTTCCGTCTATTGTCGATTTAATGATGCTGGACTCAAAAAATTTTAAATATATTTCATCTTTGAAAAACATTTTTTTTTGTGGAGAACCTTTATTAAAAAAACATTTGGATTTTTTATACTTAAAAAATGATAAGATTAACGTATTTAATACATATGGACCAACAGAATTTACTGTTTCGTGTTCTGAAATAAAATTAAATAAATCTAATTATAAAAAAAAAATTTTAAACTCGGTTTCAGTTGGTAAGCCTATCAAAGGAACAAAATTTTTGATAAAAGGAAATTTTAACAAAGGTGAATTATTAATTTCTGGCGATCAATTGTTTTCAAATTATCTTAACATGAGGCAAGAATATAATAATAAAATCATAAAAATTAAAAATAAAAAGTATTATAGAAGTGGTGATATATTTATGAAAAAAGGTGATAATTATTTTTTCATAAACCGAAATGATCGTCAGATTAAAAGGAAAGGATATAGAATAGAGTTAGAGGAAATAGATAACTTAATAAGATTAAAAAAAGTTGAATTTGTTTATAGTTTTCAAAATAAAAAAGGTGAGATAATAACTTTAATTAAAAATAAAAAAAAAATAGACTTAAATAAAATAATTAAAAATAAATTACCAAATTACTTTTTGCCTGATTCAATAAGATATATAGATAAAGTGGATTATAATCAGAATAATAAAGTTGACTATAAAAAGCTAGAGAGATCTAATTCATTTTAGTTTTTTTATATAAACAAGTTTATGTTTTTTAGCTAAATCCAAAATTTTTTTTAAATCTAAAAATGATAGATTTAAAATATCTGAAATATTAACTAGGTCATTTTCTCCATCACAGTATGAGAGAAAATTAGTTAATAATTTAATTTCTTTATTGAGCCTTTTAAATGATGTAGTTGGATATAATTTTCTTTTTGATAAAAATGGCTCACATTTAAATCTTGCGACTGGAATACAGTTTTTCTCAAATGAGTAAATCACATCTTTAATTAGATTATAACCCCCATATAAACCTTTTGGTGTGACTACAGTTCCTAATTTATCGTCAGAATTATGATATTCTGGATATTGACCGTATTTCGTTCTCATCAACGATATCATTGGTAAATTTACTCCAGGGGAACAATATTGTCTTTCATCACTCCCTCTATCAAGCCAATTATATTTTTTAAATTTTTTATATTTATATTTTAAGATGTTTAAGGCAATTTTATCGATCTTCGTGTTTCCTGCTCTTGATGAAAGGTATGAGTAATTCCTGTTGTCCCCAACACAGGTGATATTAATACCCGCAACTACATTTTTTTTAAGTTTATTAATATTTTTAAATATATAATTTATAGATCCTATTGTCTCTGGAACAAAAACAATTCTATAAGAGTAAAAATTATCTAAACTTTTTATCCACTTTACTAAAAAAGTTGTTACTACAGGCCCCGATGTTTCATTATTAGCAAGAGAAGGATGGCATATATATGTAGAAAGAAAAATTTCTTTTTTAGTTTTTCCTTTTATAAAAATCTCACCATAGTGCAAAAAACCTTTTTTATGATTTGATTTGATGAATACTTTATAATTACCTTTTCTAAGCTTTTTGTAATCATTATACTTTATACAAAATCCCCATATTTTCTTATAATAAGATGTTACATATGGAATAGAGTTTGGTCTATTAGGTAAAGTAAATAAATTTTTTTTTAAATCATTCAGAGATACTAATTTGTTTACCGGGACACTATAATTTACAATATGTAAATTATTTTTTTTGAATTCACATATTTTTTTATTTTTTGGATTTATGATATAAGCATCTTTAATATTCCATTCATCTGGAATTTTCCAATCAAAAACTTTTGTACCAGTTTTTGTCTTTTTTATTTTAAGTTCATTGATTTGGTTTTTTATTATTTCAAGAGTTTTTTCGACGCCTGTTCCAGTAATACTCCTATGTATCGGGTATATTCTTTTAGCTAAAGAAAATAATTTTTTTTCTATAATATTCTTCATTCAAAGTACTTATATGTTAAATTAATCTAACTTAAATAAAAAAATATCTAATATGAAAAATTCAAACAATAGTATACTTATTAAAACAGACAGATTTTTATTAAAAAGTTTAAGAGTTAAAAATGTTAAAAAAGATTATATTAATTGGATAAGATATGAAAATAAAAGATTTATTGAATATAATCCGCCAAAATTAAATATAAAAATTTTAAAGAAATATGTTTCCAAAAAGATAAATAAAAAAAATTGTATTTTTCTAGGAATTTTCACAAGAAATAAAAAGCATATTGGAAATTTAAAATTTGAGCCTATAAATTTTAAATCAAAATATGCCGTTATGGGTATCTTAATTGGAGACAAAAAATGGAAAGGAAAGGGTGCTGGTTTTGAGGTCTTAAAAAGTTCTTTCAACTATTTGTATTTGAATTATAAAATAACCAAGATATATCTTGGTGTTGAAAAAAAAAATCTAGCTGCGATAGGTTTATATAAAAAACTGGGTTTTAAAATGTTGAAAAATAATAAAATTTATAGATATAGTATGTATCTGAAATTAAAAAATTAACCAATCTAAAATGAAAAATAAATCTATACTTATTACAGGTGGCACAGGTTCTTTTGGTAAAAATTTTATAAAATATATTTATAAAAAACATAAGAATTTAAAAAAAATTGTTGTCTTTAGTAGAGATGAATGGAAACAGCATGAATTATCTAATGAGTTAAAAATAGAAAAAAAAAAGATTAGATTCTTTCTTGGCGATGTACGTGATAGTAATAGATTAATTACTGCCTTAAAAGGTATTGATATTGTAATTCATGCAGCTGCATTAAAACAGGTCCCAGCTGCTGAGTATAATCCGCTTGAATTTATTAAAACAAATATATCTGGTGCAAATAATGTTATAGAGGCAGCGTTAAAAAACAATGTAAAAAAAGTTATTGCTCTCTCCACAGATAAAGCCGCAGCACCAATTAATTTGTATGGCGCAACAAAACTATGTTCAGATAAATTGTTCTCTTCAGCGAATTTATATAAAGGTAGTGGTAAGACAATATTCTCTATAGTCAGATACGGTAATGTCTTTAATAGCAGAGGTTCTGTTGTTCCGCTTTTTTTAAAAATGAAAAAAAAAAATTTATTTCCTGTAACTCATGAAAATATGACCAGATTCAATATTACTTTAGCCGAAAGTGTAAAAATGGTGGAGTGGGCAATCAACCATGCAAAAGGGGGAGAAATTTTTGTACCAAAACTTAAAAGTTACAAGATTCTAGATTTAGCGAAAGTTATAAATCCAAATGCTAAAATAAACATAATTGGCATAAGACCAGGTGAAAAAATTCATGAACAAATGATTACAACTGATGATAGCTATTCCACTTATGACCTCGGAAAATATTTTGCAATTCTTAACCCATCAATACAAGATTTGTATAAATATTACAAAAGGTATAAAAAGTTTGTTCCAGGAAGATCGTACTCAAGTGATAAAAATAAATTTTTAAATAAAAGAGATTTAAAAATTTTAATCAAAAATTTCTCTGAAGAATAGATGTTGTATTATACAAAACATTTTGTCGATTCAGATGATATAAAATATGTAAAGAAAATACTTAAAGAAAAAAAACTTACTCAAGGAAGATACGTAAATTTATTTGAAAATAAATTAAAAACTAAATTTGGAAGTAAGTATTGCACTGTACTTTCTAATGGAACCGCAGCACTTTTTTTAGCAATTAAGTCTTTGAACTTAAAAAAAAGATCAAAAGTTATTACCACTCCAATAACTTTTTCAGCAACGGTAAGCTCAGCATTAATGAATGGTTTAGATGTAAATTATGTAGACATAGACGATACGACATACACAATAGATACAGCAAAATTGGAAAAAAAACTAAAAAAAAACAATATCAAATTACTAATTGCAGTTGATTATGCGGGATATCCTTGTGATTGGGAAAAAATAAATTATTTAAAAAAAAAATATAACTTTAAAGTGCTTAATGATAATTGTCATGCAATAGGCTCGAAGTATAATAATGATATTAAATATGCTTTAAAGTATTCTGATTTAGTTACACAAAGCTTCCATCCAGCTAAAGCTATTACTACTGGAGAGGGAGGAGCAGTATATTCAAATATAAAAAAAATTGATGATAAAATAAAAGAAATGAGAAATCACGGCTTTATAAAAACAAAAGAAATTTTAAATAAAGGTATTTGGAATTCAAATATTGATAATTTAGGATATAATTTTAGATTACCAGATTTAAATTGTGCTTTAGGTATTTCACAGTTATCTAAGTTAAATAAGTTTATTCAAAAACGTAGAGAGCTAGCAAAAATATATGATAATGAGTTTAAAAATATAGATGGAATTAAATTACCCAAAGTAAATAAAAATGTTTATCATTCTTATCATATTTACCCAATGTTAATAGATTTTGACAAATTAAATATAAAAAAAAAAGTTTTTTTTAAAAAACTAATTAAGAAAAAAATAAATTTACAAGTACATTACAAACCAGTTTTTCTGTTTGATTATTTTAGAAAAAAAACAAATTTTAATTTAAAAGAATTAAATAATTCCTTAAAATTTTATGAGCAAGAGGTATCATTACCATTATTTTATACCTTAAGTATAAAAGAACAAAAAAGAGTAATAAAAGAGATTAAGAACCTTTTATATAATTAATTTTCTATTTCAAAGCAATTTAAAAATAATTTTTTAATTTGAAAATTTTTTTTTGAATTAAATTTTGAAAGATATTTTAATATTTCACTTTCGGATAAACCATCCTCTAATTTTTTTTTATTATTTATTTTTTTTTGAAAATATTTATTTCGAATATAATCTCTTATTTCCAATAATATGAGTAATATTTTTTTTCTTATTGATATAGGAATTTTTTCTTGTTTTTCAATTTCGATTTTGTTTAAACTATCAGCAATTATTTCTGAAGAAGATTTTTTGTTATTTTCGTAAATAAATTTTTCAAAATTATTTGTATTTTTTCTTTTATTCGTGTTTTTTTTTGAAAAAAAATTTTTTAAATTTTGAACACTATTAATCTTATTAGAAATTGAATAAGTCAAGGAATGTCTAATATATTTTTTTTTGGTAATTATGTAGGCAGATTTTTTGTTTATGAAACCCGCTTGTAGCGCAGTTGTACAACCTCTATGTAATAGGCCGTCGGATGCTTTTAACCAATAGCTTATATCGTGACTAAAATTAACCTCAAATCTTTTAAAAAGCTTTGATATTTTTTTCCAATAAAAATGATTTTCAACAGGATGAGGTCTGATAATTATTTTTGGTATTTTTTTGTCTTTTTCTAGATTAATTAAAAATCTAATCATTTCTTTAAATTCATTCCTTGATTTAATCGAGATATTTAGTTGTTTTTTAATAGTTTTTTTTTCGACTTTCTTATCAAGAAAGTCTTTATTTAACTTGTATACATCAGACATATTCATAATGCCAAAATCAGACGAAAATAAATAAAAATGTTTATTTTTTTTTTTAATTTCACTTAAAATTTTATTTTTATATATTAAGTTGTTTTTCCATAAATCGGCTCTTGGCCAGCCACTTAAAATAATTTTATTTTTTATTGATGGAATTAATTTGATGAGAGTTTTTTTATATTGATCTCCTATAACAAAAAAATAATCAACGTATTTTAAATAATTTTTCTTTCTTATTTTTATTGCATTTTTAATTTGATAATCAGATAATGCAGGAGATAGTTCATAGTCCAACATTACAATTTTTAAATTGTTTTCTTTATAAAACTTATATGTTTCATCATCAGTTGCAGAATTTAAAAAAATTATTCCTTTTTGAATTAACTTTAACCTTATCAAATAACTTAAAGCTAATTTTGAGCAAATTATAATTTTAAATTTCTTTTTTAATAGGTGAGAGACCATTAATAATGAGGTTAAAAATTCTCTTGATTTTATTTCTATTGGTAAATAAATATATTTTTTTTTAGACTGATTCACTTACTTCACTTATTTTTTTATTTTCAATTAAATAAATTTTATTACAAAAATTTACTAATTCGTGGTTATGAGAAATAATAATTATAGTAATATTTTTTATTGATTTAATTATGTCAAAAATTTCTCTCTCTAACGCTTGATCTAAAGAGTTTGTTGCTTCATCAAAAATTAGAAAATTCGGTTCATTATAAAGAGCTCTTGCAATTGAAATTCTTTGCCTTTCACCGCCTGACAGATTAGACCCAGACTCTTTTAATTCTTTGTTGATATCATAATGATCAAGTCTACATATCTCGATAACTTCTTTTAATTTTGATAAATTTATTTTTTTATCATCACTCTCCATTGTAATATTTCTTTTTAAAGTATCACTAAATACAAAGTTTTTTTGGCTTACGTAGCTAATTTTATTTCCCCAAAACAATTGCATGTTTGAAATTATATTCCCATCAATAATGATATCACCTGAATTAGGCTTAAGAAGTCCACAAATAATTTCTATAAGTGTTGATTTTCCAGATCCACTTTTTCCAATGATAGCAGTTGACTGATTTTTTTTAATTTCAATATTGACATTTTTTATAATTTCTTCCGAATTTGAATTATAAGAATAACTAATATCCTTTAAATTTATTTTTGAAAATTTGATTTCTTTTTTTTTATTATCTTTAGTAGTAGAATTATTATTCTTAATTTCATTATAAATATTTTCTAAAACTACTTGTGAGGATTTTATACTTTGTAATGCTAAAAGTATTTTTGAACTCGATGGCATCAATCTAGACACTGCAAGAACTAAAAGCCCCAAGGTAGAAATTAATTCTTCAGCTGGCAAATTTTGATACAATAATATTATTATGCTAGCCAAAAGCATCAAGAAAGTAATTAATTCCAAAAGAATTCTAGGTAAACTATTTAATATTCCAATTTTTTTTTGATAGTCGTGATAACTATAATTTTTTGGAATAAACCTATTTAAAAAAAATGTCTGCTTATTATAAATTACTATGTCCTTAAGTGATTGTAGTGTTTCAATTATATAATTAAATGTAAATTCTGAAATTTTTAATCTTTTTTCTGAATAACCGACAATTTTATTTTTAATTAATTTGAAAAAAATATACCCGAAGATAAAAATTAATAATAATATTCCAAGTGTAATAGCGGGTATAAAAAGTAACAACAAAATTATTATAAAAATAAAAAAAATTGTTTCAGTCAACAAAATGATTAGAGAGTCAACTATTCCAGATTTTAAAATACTACACTCCCCTTGTATATTTCGAATTAATATTGATGGATTTCTACTGATGTATTTTTCCCAATCCATAAATATATATTTCCTAAATAAATCTAATTGTAAATCGTTATTAAATTGATGTATTAAATTCATTTTTAAAATTGCACTTATTAAAGAAAAAATTATTTTTGATATAAAAAGTATTGATAAAAAAATTAATAAAAATTTTACTTTTTCGCCAAACTCATCGTTATTAAAAAAATTATTAGCAATTTCGAAAATAAAAAAACCACTAAACTCGCTCTGAAGCAAACCCGATATAATTGGGACAACCATACCAATACTAATCGTTTCAAAAAAAATTGACATTATAGAAACAAATAAAGTATAGAAAATTAATCTTCTGACTTTACCATTAATAATTTGATTTATTTTTTTTACAGAATTGAACAACATTTTTTTAATTTTTTATTATGTAATGTAAAATAATTATATATATTGATTTTACGAGATTTAAGCTTAAAAGTGATTTTATTATCAAGTATTTTATAGTCAAGTTTTGTAATTTAGTAAAATGCTTTTCTGTTATTCTATAAGATTTAATATATAAAATTAAATATTAAAATACTTTAATGTTAGAAATTATTTCAAAAAAAACCAAGCAGTTAAAAAAAAATGAAGTAATGGATATTATCAAGCTAAAAGAAACTCATTGGAATTATGGTATCAATTCACAATTAAATTGGTTTAAAAATTATGTAAATGAAAAAGATATTCATAATCTTTTATTGTTTAATGGAGAACTTATTGGATATACATTGCTTAGATCAAGAAGAGTTATTTCAAAAAAATACAGAAAATATCTGTATTTTGACACCCTAATTTTAAAAAAAGAATTTAGAAAAAAAAAATATTCAACAAAGCTTATGAAGTTCAATAATTCAATAATCAAAAAAAATAAAAAAATGTCTTTTTTAATTACACTTAAAAAACTTAAAAAATATTACCTTAAACATGAGTGGAAAGAATTAAACAAAAAAAATTTTAAAATTTGTGATCACAATCAAGCAAAAATTGGAATGGTATATAACAACCTAAATAAAATAAA
>CACJDV010000018.1:0-2500 GCA_902592265.1 uncultured Pelagibacteraceae bacterium
TTAAATTTAAATTTGTTTAACATTGAACATTTATGAAATATCAATTATTAATTTAACATTGTAGAAAAATCAAAAAAAACCCTTAAAATACAGTCTTTTTTAGCTTTTTTTTTGCTGTTAAATGCTTGATTTCCCACAATTTTAGCCTATAAGCATCAAACTTCTCAACAAAATATTAATAAAGTAATTAATTTGTAGAGAATTATTGAGCTTTTTGTTCAATTAGCTATTTAAAAAGTAAATATTTAAGAAGAGAAGTGTGGACGGTTAAGGTTACCAAAATTTGTCGTACACACTTCAACATTATATAAATTTTATTCTTAGAATTTATATAGAAGCTAGTGTGCGCCGTTTTTAAACTTGAGAGTTTGATCATGGCTCAGAACGTACGCTGGCGGCACGCCTAACACATGCAAGTCGAACGAAGTAGCAATACTTAGTGGCAGACGGGTGAGTAACATGTAGGTATCTACCCTTTGGCCTGGAATAACACGAGGAAACTTGTGCTAATACCGGATAAGTCTTTACAGAGAAAGCTTTATGCACCATTGGATGAGCCTGCACTTGATTAGTTTGTTGGTGGGGTAATGGCCTACCAAGACTTTGATCAATAGCTGATTTGAGAGGATGATCAGCCACATTGGGACTGAGACACGGCCCAAACTCCTACGGGAGGCAGCAGTGGGGAATCTTGCACAATGGAGGAAACTCTGATGCAGCGATGCCGCGTGAGTGAAGAAGGCCTTTGGGTTGTAAAGCTCTTTCGTCGGGGAAGAAAATGACTGTACCCGAATAAGAAGGTCCGGCTAACTTCGTGCCAGCAGCCGCGGTAATACGAAGGGACCTAGCGTAGTTCGGAATTACTGGGCTTAAAGAGTTCGTAGGTGGTTGAAAAAGTTGGTGGTGAAATCCCAGAGCTTAACTCTGGAACTGCCATCAAAACTTTTCAGCTAGAGTTTGATAGAGGAAAGCAGAATTTCTAGTGTAGAGGTGAAATTCGTAGATATTAGAAAGAATACCAATTGCGAAGGCAGCTTTCTGGATCATTACTGACACTGAGGAACGAAAGCATGGGTAGCGAAGAGGATTAGATACCCTCGTAGTCCATGCCGTAAACGATGTGTGTTAGACGTTGGAAATTTATTTTCAGTGTCGCAGCGAAAGCGATAAACACACCGCCTGGGGAGTACGACCGCAAGGTTAAAACTCAAATGAATTGACGGGGACCCGCACAAGTAGTGGAGCATGTGGTTTAATTCGAAGATACGCGCAGAACCTTACCAACACTTGACATGTTCGTCGCGACTTTAAGAGATTAAAGTTTTCGGTTCGGCCGGACGAAACACAGGTGCTGCATGGCTGTCGTCAGCTCGTGTCGTGAGATGTTGGGTTAAGTCCCGCAACGAGCGCAACCCTCACTTTTAGTTGCCATCATTTAGTTGGGCACTCTGAAAGAACTGCCAGTGATAAGCTGGAGGAAGGTGGGGATGACGTCAAGTCCTCATGGCCCTTACGTGTTGGGCTACACACGTGCTACAATGGTATCTACAACAGGAAGCAAAACGGCGACGTTAAGCAAATCCTTAAAAGATACCTCAGTTCGGATTGTACTCTGCAACTCGAGTACATGAAGCTGGAATTACTAGTAATCGTGGATCAGCGTGCCACGGTGAATGCGTTCCCGGGTCTTGTACACACCGCCCGTCACACCATGGGAGTTGGTTCTACCTTAAGGCAAGGTTTAAAACCCTTGACCACGGTATAGTCAGCGACTGGGGTGAAGTCGTAACAAGGTAGCCGTAGGGGAACCTGCGGCTGGATTACCTCCTTTCTAAGGATGAATAAAAATTAAATTTTTATTCTAAAGAATATACACGGTTAATGTTGACCGTCCTCATTTCTCTTCTTGAACTTAGTGTTTCTCTTGCATGGGGGCCGGTAGCTCAGTTGGTTAGAGCACACCCTTGATAAGGGTGGGGTCGAAAGTTCGAGTCTTTCTCGGCCCACCAATTTAAGATCATGGGGGATTAGCTCAGCTGGGAGAGCGCCTGATTTGCATTCAGGAGGTCAGCGGTTCGATCCCGCTATCCTCCACCAGAACACTTAGCTATTAAAATTGTGAATAAAAAAATAATTAATATCAATATCTATATCCGAACATTAGTAGTGTTATTAACTAATGTTCAAATAAAAATTTGATTCAACACAGAATTTTTTTCTGTGCATAAATCAAGCGTTTAAGGGCGTGTGGCGGATGCCTTGGCACTGAAAGCCGATGAAGGACGTGATATACTGCGAAAAGTTTCGGGGAGCTGTATGTAAGTTTTGATCCGAAAATTTCCGAATGGGGAAACCCACCACTTTATGTGGTACTTTAAACTGAATACATAGGTTTAAAGAGACAACCTGGAGAACTGAAACATCTAAGTAACCAGAGGAAAAGAAATCAATTGAGATTCTGTTAGTAGTGGCGAGCGAAAGCGGAATAGGCCTGTAGTTT
>CACJDV010000018.1:5000-14129 GCA_902592265.1 uncultured Pelagibacteraceae bacterium
ATAGATGAATAATTTAAATTCCAACCGTTCGATCAATTAATATCAATCTGAATATATTTACTTAATTATAAAAATAGTTTTTGTAATTATTTTATTATAAAATGATCAAATAATTTTATAACAATAATGAAAAAAAAACTCAGAAAGATACTTTTTGTAATCAATAACAGAGCAAATTATGCACGAATTAAAAGTGTATTAATTGAATGTAATAAAATTAAAAATATTAAAGTAGAAATTGTTGCTGCATCTTCAGCAGTATTAAATAAATATGGTGATTTACCTCAGATAATTAAGAAAGATGGGCTTAAAATAAACTACAAAGTATACTCTGCAGTAGAAGGTGAGAATTTGACTTCGATGGCAAAATCAACATCTTTATTAATGTCCGAACTGTCTACAATTTTTGAAAACTCGAGACCTGATATTGTTTTTACAATCGCTGATAGATATGAGACAGTTGCGGCAGCATTAGCAGCGAGTTACATGAATATATTTGTGGCTCATTCTCAAGGAGGTGAAGTTACGGGTTCAATTGATGAAAATGTTAGACATTGTGTATCAAAATTATCTCATTTACATTTTCCTAGTACAAAAAAATCTTTTGAAAATTTGATTAAATTAGGAGAGGAAAAAAAAAGGGTTTTTATGACGGGCTGTCCTTCAATAGATTTGATCAAAAAAAAAAATTTGAACTTAAACAAAAATTTTTTTAAGTCGAATAAAGGATTAGGCGACAACATTAACCATAAAGAAAAATATATAGTAGTACTTCAACATCCAAATACATTAGAGTACGGCCAAGGAATTTATCAAATAAATCAAACAATAGATGCTGTGAAGAAACTTAAAACCCAAATTGTTTGGTTATGGCCAAATAACGATGCAGGATCTAATTACATGACAAAAGCTCTAAGAATTTTTAGAGAAAAAAACAAAAATAAAAATAAATTTTGTTTTTTTAAAAACTTTGTCCCTGAAGATTATTTAAAATTAATTAGTAACTCAAGTTGTTTAGTTGGAAACTCAAGTTCATTTTTAAGAGAGGGTTCTTTTTTAGGTGTGCCATCTGTTTGTATTGGCACTAGACAAGCAGGAAGAGAACATGGAGATAATGTAGTATTTGCAAATTATAATAGCAAAGATATATATTCGAAAATAATATTTCAAATTTCAAAAAAAAAATTCAAAACAAGAAAAATTTTTGGTGATGGTAAAGCAGGAAAAAAAATAGCAAACATTCTAAGTAAATTTAAATTAGATCTAAATAAAAAACTAAATTATTAAATGTTCTCAAATAGTAAAATTTTAAAGGATCATGAAGATTATTTGAGAAAAAATTTATTTTTTACCGATAATAAGTGGCCTCAGTACAATCTTCTTTTTAACGATGTTAAAAAAATTTCAAAGAGATTAAAAAAAAAACAAAAAGTACTAATTTTAGAGAGGACAAATTTATACGGTGGTAGAAGTTTATTTTCCCCTTTCTTCAATCAAAACGAAGTTATTTCAGTTGATTGTGTTACAAAAGACTTATTGAAAAGGGGGGCATACAATTCAAAAAAATTAAATAACAGCAAAATAATTGAAATTAAATCTCAATATCAATTTGATTATAAAAAAATAAATCTCAAAAAAAAAGAGTTTGATTTTATATTAATACCAAATTTAATGCACCATATAGAGGACCCATCGATCTTAATTAAACAATCGTATAATTTTTTAAAAAAAGGTGGGAAAATTTATATATTTGAACCTTTATTAAGAGAGCTCCATCAAGCACCAGAGGATTACTTTAGGTTTACACCTTATGGGTTAAAATATTTGTTAAAAAAAAACAATTATAATAAAACTAAATTTTATACTACAGGAGGTCCGTTCACTGCAATTTCATATTTCTGGGATCAGGCCTTGCAATATTTAAAAGGATCAACCAAGAAAAAAAGAGAAAAATGGTTTAAGAAAGAATTTAAAGAGTTACTTAGATTAGAAGATAAATTTAAAAAAAATTTACTGAGAAAAAATACAATTTCCCCTACTGCTTTTTCCATAATAGCACAAAAATAAGAAATGTATAAAGGACAAAAAATATTGGCAGTTATTCCAGCAAGAGGTGGCAGCAAAGGTATTAAGCTTAAGAATTTAAAAACATTAAACAAAAAATCGCTCCTACAACATGTTAAAATTTGTATTGATAAACTTGGGTCATTAATTGATCATTCAGTTGTTTCTACTGACAATGAAAAAATTATGAAACATGCAAAAAAAATTGGTTTAGACGCACCATTTCTTCGAGAAAAAAAATTATCAGGAGATTTAGTTGATGGAAATCTTGTAACTTTAGATGCTTTAAAGAAAACTGAAAAAATATATAAAGTCAAATTTGATATTATACTGACACTCGAACCAACTTGTCCTTTACGTGATTTTAATAATATTAAAAAAATTATAAAAAAATTGGTTAATTCCAATTTTCATAGTGTTTTGACAGTTTCAAAATTAGATACAAAGTATCACCCATTTAAACAATTAGCTGTAAAAAATAATAGAATTGATTTTTTTAACAAAAAGGGCCGTAAGATTATAGCTAGACAGCAATTAAAAGAGACCTACATTAGAAATGGAGAGGGATACGCCGTGAAAAAAAAATATTTTGTTAAAAATAAAAATGTTTTTACAAATAATAACAGTTTTGTTGAGTCTAAAAACTTTTCATGGTCAATTGATACCTTGTTTGATTTAAAATATTGTGAATGGATTTTAAAAAATAAAGCAAAATTTTAAATTATTAAAATTTTTTATTTTAACAAAATTATATACTTTTTGACAGTTTTAAAACTATATATTGTTTCAATTAAACTAGAAAATAAAAGAGTAGAAATCACAGAATAACCAAAAAACGGTAAAGCCAGAATGTATGCTGATAATAGTCCATCAAAACTTAAATTATACATATCCGAAAGAAGCCAAACACCAAAATTTGTTACAACGTAGAATATTGTAGCCCCTAATAAAGCACCAGAAATTCTTAAAATAATATTTTTTAAAAAAAAATTAGAAAATATACCTATTATTAAAACTGAGCCCCAAGTAAACAGCATGGTATTATGAAATCCAATTACCAAATCTGTAATAAAAAAACTAAAGATTAATGCGAGTATATATTTTCTCCCCAAAAATGCTGGAATATAAAAACTTAATGCGATTAAACTTGTAAAGTTAGGAGGATGGGGAATAAATCTACTTAAGGCTAACGCAAAAAATATTCCAATAGATATTTTAATGTTTCTTTCCATCAGAAATTTCTTCCTATCATAAAATTAAATGATCTTCCAGGTGCTTTATACTCAAAAGCTTCAGAATACCTTTTATCAGTAATATTTCTCACAGATATATTCAAATTGTATGTGTCAAATAGTTTATAATTTAATATGTAATCTGCAGTCAAATAATTTGAAAGTATAACGTCCTCAAAATTATTATTTATATTACCGTAGTCCCTCCTTTCGCCGACATATTTGAGTTTTATCGTTTGTGTAAAATTGTTATTCAATATATTTACACCAGACAAATTTATTTGATGTCTAGGAACTCTTACATTCATTTCATCGTTACATGCAGCTGAACCAGGGCCTCCTGTTGCATCAGGGTCATCACAAGTAGTTCCATCGTGAGACTCTGTTCTTGTATATCCTAGATTAAAAGAGTAATTTTCGTTCATTTTCCAGTCAGCCATTAATTCAAGTCCATAACTTTCTGTTTTTGAATTTGTATTATCTAAAACATATTCATCTGCTTCACCCGCATAAGAAATTTGTCGACCTCCTCCATGAGAAGCCCATCCTTTAATATCATTTTTGTATTCTAAAAAAAAAGCTGTAGCACTTAAATTAAAATCATTTTGAGGAAAAAATTTATCAATTCCAATATCGATACTTTTTCCAGTCTCTGCTTTTAAATTCTCTTTATTAATTAAATAATGTCCATGATGGTAAGAGTTCAAAGAAGGAAATCTCACTGAGGTTCCTATATTAGATCTCAATTTTGTGTTTTTATGAGGTTTATAAGCTATTGTTACTCTACCAGTGTAATAATCTTCAGCAGTTGTATGGTAATCTCTTCTTAAACCAAAAGTAGTGTAAGTATTTTCTTTAGGCCTTAGTTGTAAGTCAAAATATTGAGAGAATATTGCTTCATCACTTTCAGCATATGCACTAGCTGTATAATAATTATAAAGCTCAGCTTTATCAAATTCATTATCGAAACCAAAAATAATTCTATTATCTAAATCAAAATTATATTCTGATACCAAATTAATTGCATCTCTATATCCATAATAATTTTTTTTACTATTTCCCGTTACATTTCTTAAAACATAAGTATTATTATATGATAAAATATTTTTTAGATTTCCATTTTTATTTATTAAACGAGCAGTATAAATAGCTTGTTGATCATCTGTTGCTTCAATATCGTTTTGTGATCTGTTAACAGAGTCATACTCTAACAATGAATCATTATAATAAAGATAATTTTCCAATCTAAAACTTTTATTAAAATTATAGCCATAGTTCATTGTCAAACTATCACTTCTATAACCATCTTTTTCAGAGTTATCTCTCATTGCTGACTCACCATCTGTGTCTAAGTTTGTAAAACCTACAAAATAATCATAATTATTATTTTTTCCATCAAAACTTAAATCTACTTTTTGTGTGCCAAATGAACCTGATGAGATATTAAAATCTTGATTATGACCTTCGCGACCTTTTTTTGAAAACACTTGAACTGTTCCCGCTAGTGCACCACTCCCATACAAAGAGCTTTGTGCACCCTTTAAAACTTCAACTCTATCAATTGATCCAGAAGTTAAATTATTGAAGTAATAATCATTAGAGGGAGTGGATGGGTCTGAAACTTTAACACCATCTATATAAACAGTAGAATACCTTTTTGGCTGACCTCTTAACTGGATCCCTGAAACAGTTCCATAACCGCCTTGCTGAAAATAATTTAGACCATTTAGATTATTGTCTAAAATATCGCCAATGAAAAGTTCGTTTGAATTTGAGATAGTATTTTTATCAACAACCTCAACATCGCTACCCACAATACCTTTTGATTGAACTGTCTTGCCTGGCGATATGACTATAATGGGGATATCTTTTGCTAATAATTTTGTAACATTAAAAAGCATTAATAGAAGTATGAGATATTTAATTTTTTTCACAATCGACCTATCTGTTTTTTGGAGATAATCTTTCTCCAATTAAGTTAATAATACGCCGATGTTAATTTTTAATTATAGAACTAGACTTTTCCTGGCCTTCATTCAACAACGGTCTTTACTGGGTGGCGCTCCGACTTTACGGTTGCAGGAACAGCCAATGAATTTCACACTGATTTCCCACCATGCATTTCAGTATGTGATAATTATATCATCCTATAAAAATTTTTAAAGATTGATTTTATTAGTAAAATTAAGTAATCCTTTTTGATGAATAATGATATTCAGGTTACAAAAACAAGAAAACAGTTTAATAACTTAGATCTGTTACCAACCTATGATAGATCACTAGTTGATTATAATAACTATAACAAAAGAATTGGACACGCTGGTGTAAAATATTCAATGGCTGTTCAGGCCACAAGAGGATGTCCATATAGATGTTTTTATTGTGATGTATATAAAACAACTCTTCATCATTTTAGAAGGTCAGTTGACTCTGTATTTGAAGAGGTGAAGTTGTTAGCGGGGATGGGAATAAAAAGAGTCGAGTTCATCGACGATATATTTAATGTAAAAAAGAAAGATTTTGTAAATTTTTTTAATAGAGTAAAGCAAGAAAATTTAAAACTTAGCTTTTTTTTTCCCACAGCACTAAAAGGTGATTTGCTTGATAAAGAAAGTATCGATGCAATGATGGAAGGAGGCGCTGTAGGAGTTAATGTTTCACTTGAATCAGCATCCCCAAGAATGCAAAAAGTAATGAGAAAAAATCTAAACATCCCAAGATTTAGAGAAAATTTAGAATATATTTGCAAACATTATCCTGAAGCAGTGACAACCTTAAACACTATGCACGGTTTCCCAACAGAGACGGAGAAGGAAGCTTTGATGACACTGGATTTTATCTTATCTATGAAGTGGGTACATTTTCCATATACTCATATTGTAAGAATTTTTCCTGGAACTGACCTAGAGAAATTTGCCATTGAACATGGTGTAGGCGTTAATGCTATAAATGAATCAATTGATCAATCTTATCACGTAGTAACCGATACCTTGCCATTCAGAAAAGAATTTACAGAAAAATACAAATTAAAATTTTTAAGAGACTATGTTTTAAATAAAGAAAGACTTTTAAAAGTTCTCCCAATTCAAATGAAGCATTTCACCGAAAATGAGCTTGATCAGAGGTATAAAAGTTATTTTCCAAGTAAAGTAAATGGTCTGAGAGATGTAATAAAAATAGCAGGTATAAAAGAGAGTGAATTAAAAATTTCTTGTTTGAAGGAAAACCAGATAGAGATTCAAAACTTAGATCAAAATATAAAAAATACTTTTAAAGTTAAAAATATTAATTACAAAAAAGATGCATTGAAAATTTTACTAATAAATATTTCCACTCATTTTACAAAAGATAGAGATACTAGCGAATATGATGTTTTGGAACCTCCGCTTGGACTAATTGCATTACAATCTTATTTAAACCGAGAGTTCGAAGAGAAAGTAAAAGGTAAAATAATTAAGACAAGTGTAGATTTTGATAATTATGAAGAATTAGAAGATATAATAAATGATTTTAAACCTGATCTAATCGGTGTTAGTGCAATGACATTTCATAAAAATTTTTTCCATGATGCAATCAAGGAAATAAGAAATAGAGGTTATGAAAAAATGATAGTTGTTGGAGGTCCTCATCCGACTACAAGTTATCAGGAAGTTTTAGAGGATAAAAATATTGATGTTTGTGTGATAGGAGAGGGTGAAGCCACATTAGCAGAAATAGTTGACAGATTGATTAAGAACGAAAAAGAATGTTTGACTTATGACGATCTAAATAAAATAGACGGAATTGCTTTTAATAAAACGAAATTCCTTGAAAAATTTTCTAATAATACAAAATTCCTTGAAAAATCTGCTTAATTATATTCTTAAGCAAAAAATTTCCATTTAAACAATTGATTAAACTTTATATTTTTTGAAAGTTTTTTTCCTATTAATTTGTTTTTGTATTTTATATTTATGCCAGTGCCAGGTTTTTTTTCGGTAATGTTATCCGCTTTCACTATTTCTCCTTTTTTCATACTTTTGATTGGAGCAAGACTTTTTAGAAACAATTTCCTATTTTTTTTTACTTTTTTGGAAAGTAAATTCTTATTAATTTTTGCTTCTTTTAGTTCATAATAATAATTATTAAATTCAACCAAAAATTTTAATTCCTTTAAGGATATCGATGAACTAAAATCGGGATTATTTTTTGGGCCATTTAATTTTACATGACACTCAATAGCATTTGAGCCCGAGGCTATAGCTGAAAGGAGAGTCATAAGATTTCCAGAGTGATCAGATAATCCGGCAGGGCATTTAAATTTTTTTTTAAACTCATCTACAATATTAAGACCAATGTTTTTTTTATTAGATGGGTATTCACTTGTGCATTGAAACAGTAAAAATTTAATTTTTTCTTTTTTTAATTTTTTAACAATTTTATAAATTTCACTATATTTACTCATACCAGTGCTAATCAATAAAGGTTTTTTTGTTTTGTAAATTTCGTCTAGCATTTGGTTTGAGAAAAATTCACCAGACGCTATTTTCCAAGCTGGTATCTTTATTTTTTTAAGTAATTTTACTGCTTTTAATGAAAATGGTGAACTAAGTAATGTCACCTTATTTTTTTGGCAATAATACGAAATCTTTTTCCATTCTTTTTCATTAAACTCCATTGCTTTCCAGTAATCGTATCTGCTCTTATATTTTTTTGAAAAAGATACTCGAAAGGGCTCATCTAGAGTAGACTCATCCGAAGCTATATGTGTTTGAAATTTAATTGCATCAACTCCTGTTTCTGAAATTGATTTAATATATCTTATTGCTTTTTTTAAAGATCCACCGTGACTTTGACCTACTTCAGCTATAATGAAGGGTTTATAATCATCACCAATAATTTTTTTTTTTATTTTTAAATTTGAATGCATTACTTGATTTTATGATTATGATACAACAAAATCATGTTTACATTAGCTCATTTAAAAAAATTTAACAAGAGAATAGGTCTGGTTGATGAATATAACAAAATTACATATTCAGATATTGTAAACGAGATAAAAATAATAAAAAAAAAAATTAATTTATCCAAGAATAATTTAGCAGTTCTGGTGTCAAATAATTGTTTTTCTTATATACTCATTTATCTAACGTGTTTAATTTACAAAACAAAAATCATAATTCTAAATGAAAATCAATTTAAATATAATTTAAAAAAAATTATAAAAAAATTTGAGCCAGATTATATTTTTACAAAAATTGATATATCATCTTTTAAAACTATAAAATATAAAAGAAAAAAAACATATAATGAGTATTTTGTTTTTAATCTTAAAAACAAAAAAACAACAAACATTAATCCTGAAATTTCAATTTTACTTCCTACCTCAGGATCGACGGGGGCACCAAAGTTAGCTTGTATTAGTTACGAAAATTTAATTGTAAATACAGGTTCAATAATTGAATATTTAAAAATTAGGAAAAATTCTACAACCATAACTTCTTTGAGTTCTAGTTACTCATATGGACTATCGGTAATTAATACTCATCTTTTTGTTGGTTCAAAAATAGTAATTAATAAATTTTCTTTTTTAGACGCAAAATTTTGGAAATTATTTAAAACTAATAAAGTTAATTTTTTATATACTGTACCTTTAATGTGTGAAATTTTATTTAAAAATATAAAAATAAATAATTCTTTAAAGCAATTGAAAACTCTATGTTGTGCAGGAGGCCATCTAGACCAAAAAATAAAAAGAAAAATTTTAATTTCTTTAAGAAAGAAAAATATTTTTATGATGTACGGACAAACAGAAGCTTCACCTCGGATTTCTTATATTAATATTTCAAAAAAT
>CACJDV010000019.1 GCA_902592265.1 uncultured Pelagibacteraceae bacterium
TTAATAAATCACAGTCATGCATTGCATTGTTAGCTTCATAAGTTCCATGCATACCAAGCATTCCAATAAATTGATTATCATCTCCTGGAAATGCACCTAAACCCTGTAGAGTTGATGTGATTGGAAATCCAATTAATCGTACAAATTCTTTTAAAGCCTCACTCGCTTGAGGACCTGAATTTATTACTCCACCCCCTGTATAAACAACTGGTTTCTTTGCTTTCGAAATTAAATCAATTAGTTGATCAATTTCATTTTCAGAAAATTTATTATGTATTTTTCCATTTAACTTTTTTTCTTTTTTTAATTTTATATAATTATTTTTTGCAAACTGGATATCTTTAGGGATATCAATTAGTACAGGTCCGGGTCTTCCTGTTGTTGCAACTTTGAAAGCCTCATGCATAACTTTTGATAAGTCTTTAATATCTTTAACTAACCAATTATGTTTTGTACAAGGTCTTGTAATTCCTGTCGTATCACACTCTTGAAATGCATCAGTTCCTATTAAGTGCGTGGGTACTTGACCAGAAATACAAACTAAAGGAACTGAGTCCATATACGCATCAGTCAATGCCGTAACAACATTGGTTGCACCTGGTCCGGATGTTACTAAAACGACTCCAGGCTTTCCTGATGATCTTGCATAACCCTCTGCTGCATGACCTGCTCCTTGCTCATGTCTGACTAATATATGTTTAATTGATGAATGATTTTTAAGTTCATCGTAAATTGGCAAAACTGCACCACCTGGATAACCAAAAATATATTCAACCTCTTGGTCTTCAAGACATTTAAATACAATTTCTGCTCCGGTATATAATTTAGACATTTAAGCAATCTAGCTGAAGTTGTGCTAATTGGTCAAGACTAAGTAGGGAATATCTAAATTTTTTTTAATAGCTTATCTAAACCCACTGGATTAACTTTATTCCAATCTTTCATATGTCCTCGAGCCCAGGTGCTCTGTCTTTTAGCGTATTGCCTAGTCTTTATTGATATTTTCTCAATTAATTGTTCTGTTTGGATTTTTTTTTGAAGATATTGCTTAATCTCACTAATTCCAATTGCTTTACTGAGGCTTTTATTTTTTGGAACTCTCAATTTGATAAATTTTTTAACTTCTAAAATTGCACCTAGTTTAATCATATTTTCAGATCTCTGATTTATTCTCTTTATTAAATCTTTCCTTGGAAAATCAATACAAATTTTGAAAAAGTCATTATGACTGTAA
Source organism: uncultured Pelagibacteraceae bacterium (assembly GCA_902592265.1). Lineage (GTDB taxonomy): Bacteria > Pseudomonadota > Alphaproteobacteria > Pelagibacterales > Pelagibacteraceae > Pelagibacter. Next base: position 1,235 of record CACJDV010000019.1, read on the forward strand.
TCTGACTTAGTATTTTTAAACCAGCTAATCATAGATTTTTTTGTAAATGATTTAATTTCATATGCTCTTATGGATCTCTGTGTATCTAATGAATTAATTTGATCTTTAATTAATGGATCTATTTGAAGTAGCTTTTGAAAAAATTTTTTTTGACCTATTCTTTTATGTAAATTTCTTACTTTGTTTCTAAAATTTATAGGAATTTTTGGAATATTTACCAAACCTTCTGTTAAGGCTTTAAAATACAGACCAGTACCTCCTACTAAAATAGGAATTTTTTTTATTTTTCTACATTGCAAAATTTTTTGGTTCGCTAATTTAAGCCAATCTCCTGTAGAAAAACTTTTTTTAGCATTTTGAAATCCATATAAATGATGTTTGATATTTTGATAATCTTTTTTGAAAGGTCTTGCTGTTAAAATCTTTAATTCTTTATAAACTTGCATGCTATCAGCGTTTATAATCTGACCTGAAATTTTTTTTGCCAGTTTAATTGCAAATTTAGATTTCCCAGATGCAGTAGGTCCATAAATCAAAATAATTTTTGATTTAAAATCCATAAACTAATCTAATTTAACACCTATGTATCTTTTCTGATTTTGGCTGTTGTAAACCACAAGCAAAATAGTCTTCTGATTACTATTTAAAACTTGTTTTAGTACTTGGTTAAAGTCTTCAACAGTTCTTATTTTTTTCTTTTGAGCTTCTAGAATAATACTATTCGCTTCAATTGATCCAATCAAAGGACTGTTTTTTTCAATACTTATAATCACCAAACCACTAGTTTGGTTTGGTAAATTTCTTGTTCTTATATCTTGTTCAGAGAGTTTTCTTACTTTTATTTTCAGACTCTCAATTATAGTTTCCTTTGGTAATTCTTCTTTTTTTTTTGAGATTTTAAAATCCTCTGACGTCTCTAGTCTTCCAAGCGTAATTGTTTTAGTAATTTCTTTTTTATTTCTCCAGATTTTAACTTTTACTTTTTTTCCTACTTCTGTCCTTGCAACAATCATTGGAAGTTCTTTCATCTGCTTTATTTTTTCTCCATTGAATTCCAAAATAATGTCTCCACCTTTCACTCCAGCCTTTTCAGAAGGACTGTTTGGTGCTACACTTGCAACTAGAGCTCCTCTTGGTTCGTCTAGCTTTTCAACTTCTGCAATTTCTTTTGTTACATCTTGAATTCTTACTCCAAGCCATCCTCTTTTTGTTTCCCCAAATTCAATTAATTGATCAATTACAATCTTTGCACTGTTTGACGGTATTGAAAAACCTATTCCAACATTTCCACTTCTACCAAGAATAGCAGTATTAATTCCAATTACATCACCGCTCATATCGAACAAAGGACCACCAGAGTTACCAGAATTGATAGAAGCATCTGTTTGAATATAATCTTCATATCTTGATAATCCAATTGATCGATTTCTAGCTGAAATTATTCCAGAGGTAACTGTTCCACCTAAACCAAAAGGATTACCAATGGCAATAACCCAATCACCTATTCTTGCTTTATCTGAGTCTCCAAACCTAACGGGTAAAAATTTTTCCTTTGACTCAATTTTTAAAACAGCAATATCTGAAAGAGGATCTGCACCAATAACTTCTGCTTTAAATTTTTTTTCTCCATTTACCTGAACCACAATATCTTCTGCTCCCTCAATTACATGGTTATTGGTTACTACAATTCCATCTGCATCAATAATAAATCCTGATCCTAGTGCTGAGGATTGTCTTTCTTGCGGTGTTCCAAATTCTTTAAACATATCACCAAATGGCGATCCTGGGGGAAATTGAAAATTTGGGAAAGGGTTACTTCTCTCAACAACAGTTTGTGTTGTTGAAATATTCACTACTGAAGGCATTAGTTTTTCAGCTAAATCTGCAAACGAATTAGGAATATTTTGAGAATATGATATTGATGAAAAATTTAGTATTAATATTAAAGAAAGAAATATAGCTTTAATTTTCATCATTTTAAGTTTTAGCGTAATAAATAATTATAAATCCTATTAAGGCAAAAATTAATCCACCAACACGTAGTTGACCATCTTTAATTAACTCAAGCTTTTTTAACATATTCTTCATTTTTGATGGAAATAAGGCATATAGAATTCCCTCAATAAAAAAGAATAGACCAAATGCAATGATCAATTCTTTCATTAAAGTTTACTCGGTTTGCGGCTGGATATTCCCAAAAAATTTGAAGAACTCACTGTCGGGAGATAAAATCAAAGATGTTTCTCCACCTATTAAAGCTTTCTCGTAAGCTTGCATAGCTCTATAAAATGCAAAGAATTCTGGATCTTGTCCAAATGCTGCAGCAAAGATATTATTTCTTTTACCATCTCCTTCACCTTTCATAATCTCTGATTTTTTTTGAGCCTCTGCTAAAATTACTGTAACTTCTTTATCAGCAGTGGATGTAATTGTTACTGCCATTTCAGCTCCTCTTGCTCTGAATTCTTTTGCTTCTCTCTCTCTTTCAGTCTGCATTCTTCTGAAAATTGCATCACTGTTAGCTTGGGGGAGATCTGCTCTTTTAATTCTAACATCAACTATCTTTATTCCAAAATTTTCAGCTTCATTATTTACACCCTCTTGAATTAAAGCCATTTGTTTAGTTCTATCCTCTGAAAGTAAAGTTTGAAGTTCTTGTTGTCCAAGAACATTTCTTATTCTAGAGTTTATAATTGTAGCCAATCTTGATCTTGCTACTCTTTCATTTCCAACTGAAATGTAAAACTTTAATGGATCAACAATTTGGAATCTAGCAAATGCATCAACTATTAACCTTTTTTGGTCAGATGCAATTACTTCCTCTGGCGGTGTATCTAAATTAAGTATTCTTTTATCTAAAAAAACAACGTTTTGAATAAAAGGTAGTTTAAAGTTTAATCCAGGTTTTAAAATAATTCTTTTAGGATCACCAAATTGTAAAACAATTGCTTGATTAACTTCTTTAACTATAAAAATAGAGAAGAATGCTATTGCTGCTAAAGCCACAATAATTCCAGCGGTAATTTTTCCTATATTCATATTAATTTGTCACTTTCTTTTTTTGTAATTCAGGTAACGGTAAATAAGGCACTACGCCTGAACCTGCATTTTTTTCAATTATAACTTTATCAATATCAGCTAAAACTTTTTCCATTGTTTCTAAATACATTCTTTCTTGTGTTACAGATTTTGCATTCTTATATTCATTATAGATAGCTAAGAATCTGCTGGCTTCACCCTCTGCTTTTGCTACGACTTCTTTTTTGTAAGCTTCAGCAGCTTGTAAAATTTTTTCTGCTTCCCCACGAGCTCTTGGTATAACATCATTCGCATAAGCTTCAGCTTCATTTTTAGATCTTTCCATATCAGCTCTTGCAGCCTGTACATCTCTAAACGCGTCAATTACTTGATCAGGTGGATCGGCTTTTTGTGTTTGAACTTGCGTAATCTGAATACCACTAGTGTATTCATCTAAAATCTTTTGAATAATGAGTTGTGTGTCTGTCTCTATAACTGATCTTCCCTCAGTTAAAATTGGTTGAATATCTGATCTTGCTATTACTTCTCTCATAGCAGTTTCTGCAGCTGCCTTTACTGTGCCCTCTGGATCTTGGATTTTGAATAAAAAATTTCCTGCATCTTTAATTACCCAGAAAACTGAAAAATCTATATTAACAATATTTTCATCTCCCGTTAGCATCAAACTTTCTTGGGGAACGTCTGCTACTCCACCTTGAGATGTAAAACCACTATCTCTCTCAGATCTAAAACCAATATCAATTCTATTAACTTTTGTGACTTTTGGAGTAAGTACAGACTCTACAGGAAAAGGAATATGATAATTTAATCCTGGCTGAGTTGTTTTTACAAATTTTCCAAATCTTAAAACTACACCTTGTTCATCTGGTAAAACTCTATAAAGTCCGCTGGCTAACCAAACAAATCCTAAAATCATTAAAACTAAAATCGCTTGCTTGCCGCCCGAAGAACTTCCTCCTGGTAAAAATTTTTTAATTTTTTCCTGAAACTCTCTTATAATTTTATCTATATCTGGTGGAGTTGGGCCTCGACCAGAGCCGTTTCCGCCTCCGCCTCCGCTTCCTCCCGGGGGTGCTCCCCAAGGACTTCCTCCACTTTGTTTAAAATCGTTCGACATATGGCAATCTATATAATGTCTTTATGTGGAAAAACAAGTTAAGATCCAAATATGCCAAAGGAAAAACCAGAATTAAGTGACGCAATGAGAGCAAAAATGGGTAGAAAACTACCTGAGAAAAATCCAATTAAAGGCACTAAGTTTACAATCGCTGTTTCAAGTGCGAAAGGCGGTGTTGGAAAATCTACTTTTGCTACTAACTTAGCATTAGCTTTAAAAAAGGTTGGATGTAAAGTTGGTTTGTTGGATGCAGATATTTATGGTCCCTCAATTCCTAAAATGTTGGGAATTGAGGAAAAACCCAAAAGTGATGGGCAAAAATTGGATCCTATAATTAAATATGATATTCAGTGTATGTCTATTGGTTTCTTAACTGATCAACAAACACCTATGATTTGGCGAGGACCAATGGTGACTAGCGCAATTAGAACTTTTACACAAAAAGTTAATTGGAAAGATTTAGATTTTATAATTGTTGATATGCCTCCTGGAACTGGTGATACCCAACTCACCTTTTCTCAAGAAATAAAAATGGATGCGGCAATCATAGTTTCAACTCCACAGGAGGTTGCTCTACTGGATGTAAAAAGAGGAATTAAGATGTTTGATAAACTTGGTGTAAAAATTTTAGGATTAGTTGATAACATGAGTTACTTTATTGGAGATGATGATAAAAAATATAAAATTTTTGGAGAAGGTGGAGTTAAAAATACTGCACAGGAATTTAATAAAGAATTCTTAGGAGAAATTCCAATTAATCCTGAAATAGGAAAATCAGGTGATAAAGGGAAACCAATTGTTGAAGAAGATCCAAATAATCAAATATCAAAAATTTATATAGATTTTGCCAATAAGATTAAATCAATTTATCTTTAAGATCAAAAGCTTCCATTAATTCATTCCATTCTCTTTTAGATAATCCAGAGTCTTCCATAGAAATATTTTCTCCTCTGATAAGTTTTTGAATTATAATTTTTCCTTTTGCTGAAACTTCAGTTCCGCCAACTCTATAATCCATAAAAGCCTCATATGTTATTGGAACCCATTTTTTTAATGTATCCAACATAATATCTGCATAAACTCTAATCTCGTATTGTGCGTGATGATCTGCTCTTAACCTTAAAAAGTTCATGAGATTTAATAAATCTGTTTTCCAATACCACTGAGTATAAGTATTTAATGTTAAATTCATTCTCGCAAGTTCTCTAGCCAAACCTTTTTTGCTATCATCAATAGTAGATCCATCATATCTTTCATTGAGCATTGTCTCATAATTTTTATATGTTCTTTCAGCATCATCTTTTAAAAGTTCTAAAACTTCATTTGCCTGTTCACCTTCTAAAACATCACCTCTACCTTGTCTGTTAGATATTGATTGAGCAGCAAGATTTTCCTTGGTCGGCAGATAAAATTCTTTATCTAAAATTGAGTATCTTGCGGAATACTCATTAACATTTGCAGTTCTGTGTCTAATCCACTGACGAGCAATAAAAATTGGTAGCTTAATATGATATTTAATTTCGCACATTTCAAAGGGTGTACTATGCCAATGGCGCATTAAATATTTAATTAATCCTGAGTCTGTTGAAACTTGTTTCGTACCTTTGCCATATGAAACTCTAGCCGATTGTACTATTGATGTATCATCTCCCATATAATCAACAACTCGCACAAAACCATGATCAAGAGCCGGTAAAGCTTCATAAAGAATTTTTTCTAATTCAGGCGAAGTTACTCTTTTAGTTGAATTGTTTTGTGATTGTTGACTTTTTATCTCTGCAATTTGCTCATTTGTTAATTTCATGATTGTTATTGAATCTCCAGTGATTCCTTTTATATTAATAAAGTTGGATTTCCAACTATGACGATAAACGAATTTCGTAATAACCATTGCGGACGTGGGGGCAGTACCCACCACCTCCACCATTACAACTTATGGGGGTGAACTAGATTCGACGGGTGACTAAAGGCTATTCTTTCGTTCGGAATTGTTCCTCCGTAAAGGGCTAATTTATAATTGCTAACGAAAGTTACGCACTTGCTGCATAATTAACTTTGTTAATTATGTAGACGGGGTTTGGGGCACCTGGCAACAGAACGCCCCTCAATTTTACTTTAAAAATTTTTTTAAATTGGGTTTAAAATAATTAGGGCCTTTCATAACCTTACCATTTTCGTTATAAATTGGTTTACCATCCTTATCTAACTTACTCATATTAGAGTTTTGAACCTCATCAAAGCATCTATCAAGATTTATACCAAAGGCATGGCCTGCTCCATAGGTTACGTATAAGATATCAGTTAAAGCATCAGCTACCTCAACTAAATTTTTTTTATGAATTGCATCTTTTAATTCCTCCAATTCCTCTTTTATAAGACTCAATCTAAGATTATTTATCTTATCAGTGCTTAACGAGGGTTTTGATTTAACCTCTTGACCAAAAGTTTTCATAAAAATACCTACTTTTTCAAAATTTGTCATTTTGCTCCTATTAGTTAAATGATTTTTATTATATATGTATACTTTATTTATTAATGAAATATCGTAAAGAATACGACAGTATTGGATCAATTAATGTGCCAAACGACAAGTATTGGGGTGCTTCAACTCAAAGATCAAAAAAATATTTTGATATAGGAGATTTTTTAGTAAGACCAGTATTAATTAAATCAATAGCAATTATTAAGAAAGCTGCTGCAAGAGTTCATCAAAAAGAAAAACAAATATCACCTAAAATTGCAAATGCTATAATTGCAGCATCAAATGAAATTTTTTCTGGAAAACTTGATGACCACTTTCCACTAAAGGTTTGGCAGACTGGATCTGGTACCCAAACAAACATGAATGTAAATGAGGTTATAGCCAACAGAGCGATAGAAAAATTAGGTGGCAAAAAAGGTTCAAAGAAGCCTGTGCATCCGAACGATCATGTAAATAAGTCTCAATCAACTAATGACGTTTTTCCGACTGCAATGCACATTGCCATAGCGATGGAGACAAAAAATAAATTATTACCCTCTTTGATATTACTTAATAAAGAATTAAAAAAAAAAGTTTCTCAATTTAAAAATATTATTAAAGTTGGAAGAACTCATCTGCAAGATGCAACTCCACTTTCTTTAGGTCAAGAATTTTCTGGTTACCAATCTCAAATTGAGGACTGTATTAAAAGAGTAAATAACGCTTTAAATGAAATTTATTTTCTTGCTCAAGGTGGTACAGCAGTAGGTACTGGAATAAATAGTAAAAAAAATTTTGATAAAAAAATAATTAACGAGATAAAGAAAATAACAAAGTTGCCTTTCAAACCTACAAAAAATAAATTTGCAGCGCTTGCAGCGCATGATGAAATTGTTAATTTTTCTGGTACCTTAAATACAACTGCTGTAAGTTTAATGAAAATTGCAAATGATATTAGGTTTTTGGGTTCTGGACCAAGAGCAGGATATGGAGAACTAATTTTACCAGCAAATGAGCCAGGATCATCAATTATGCCTGGTAAAGTAAATCCAACCCAATCTGAAGCTGTTACAATGGTTTGTGTTAAAGTAATTGGTAATCACAATGGAATTACAATGGCAGGCTCGCATGGGCATTTTGAGCTGAATGTATTTAAACCCTTAATTGCTCATAATATTTTGCAATCAATAAATTTATTAGCTGATAGTATTAAAAACTTCTCACTTTATTGCGTAAAAGGACTTAAAGCAGACAAATCGAAGATAAAAGAGTACCTAGATAATTCTCTAATGTTAGTAACAGCATTAGCTCCACATATTGGATATGATAATTCTGCAAAAATTGCAAAGCAAGCGTTGAAAAATAAAACGACCCTTAAACACGAAGCTTTAAAGTCAAAATTGATTAACGAAAAAGACTATGACAGGATTGTTAACCCAAAAAAAATGATTTATCCTGCATAAGTAAGAAAAAAATCTTTCACAAAGTTTCTAAAAGTTACTTTGTTAAATAAATTTTTGTTTTTATTATTATAATCTTCTAAAAATTTCTCAAGAATTCGATTTGACTTATTGTCAATCTTAATATTGTTTAAAGTCAACTTATCCTCTGTAAAATCATATACAAAATCTGCTTTTATTTCATCAAAAACATTTCTGTAATTTCTTTTAATCTGAAAATATCTAAAAAACTTTTCTACATCATTAAAATTAAATAAAATTTCTCCTATAAACTTTTTTCCGTCTTTATCATTTGCAAACTCAATATCCTTAGATTTAATTGAAACTGCTTGATTCCATTTAACATCAAAATTACTCATAAAAATTCTGCCATTATCAAATTGAACTTCTAAAATGAAATCAGTCAAATATTCAAACTTATCAATTTTATCAACATCGATCTTAATAATGGCACTTAAGTTAGGATTATTTAATAATTCTGTGTCAAGTACATCAAGTATCAGAGACTCGCTTTGAAAAATCTTTTTTTGGCTTATATAATCAAAGCTTAAATTGCTAAAAAAATAAAAAGGTTTAAAATTGAAACCTCCAGTAAATTTTTTATCTTTTGATATAAAATTTAATTTTTCATTTTTGATAACATAATCAAACGAATTGCTTTTATTGAATAAATCAATATTTAAGAAACCACTAACTTCAGAATCATCATATTCAATCGTACTTTCTAAATTTAAGCGAATTTTTTTTGATATTAGTTCAATGTTTTTATTTTGATTTGTTACATTTTTTAAAACATCTAGCTTAAAAGGAATGTTAAAAATCTCGAACGCTGTCTTTACTTTTTGAAAATCATTTTTTTCATCGTAGAAAAATTTCAAGTTTTCTACTTTAGACAAAAATAGTAATTCATCATTTTGATCTTTATAGAAAAGCTTTGATTTCTTAAATAAAAAATTATTTTGTGATTCGGACTTTTTTAAAGTTTTATTGAAAAATTCAAAATTATTAGCATCTACATTAAATTCGTTACCATTAAATATTACATCTTTGATATTTAGTTTATCAAATGAAAAAAAATTATTAAAAGAAATATAAAATTTAGCATAGTTAGAATTACCTATAATTTTATCATTGAAGATAATATCTAAATTTTTAGTATAGAAATATGGTTTTGGCAGTAAACCGTATTTAACATTTTCATTAAATTCTATTTCTATTTCATAACTTTTATTAATCTGTTTTTTTAAAAAATTTTTAGTTTCGTCTTCGTTGTAAAAAACAGGCATAGAGAAATAGCTTAAAAATAACAAAAAAATTATTGTTATTGATAAAACTGTCTTATTTTCAAAAAAACTTAGTTTTTTCTTGCTCTGATTGTATTTCTTGAAATCTTTAAATTTATTAAAAAAACTTTCAAACTTCTGGTCTAGATCAATTATTATTTTTCTGAAAGGTGTACGTTTGTTTTTTTGATGTTTAGATCTTCCTAATTCTATAAAAAAACTTTCTATAATTTTATTTATTGATATTAATAATTTTCGAAATTTTTTTTTATAATAATTTAAATTAAACATGAATTGTCCAAACTTATAATTAAAATATCTAAATGGTAAACTCTGATTATTTAGAAAATTTGAATGAAGCTCAAA
>CACJDV010000020.1 GCA_902592265.1 uncultured Pelagibacteraceae bacterium
ATATCCATCTAAACCAAAAGCAGAACCTTGGACAACAGCAACATTTTCTTTTTCAAGTAATCTTTGAACAAAATTAGTATCGGTTTTTAATTTTGTTTTTTTATTTAATAATCCTTTACAGCTTGGAAATACGTAAAATGCTCCATTTGGTGTTAAACAACTTATACCTTTTATACTATTCAAACTTTTCACAACAAAGTTTCTTCTGTCTTTAAATGCTTTAGCTCTAGTTTTTATGAATCCTTGTTTTCCATTTAATGCTTCAACAGCTGCAGCTTGACTTATTGAGGACGGATTTGAGGTTGATTGTGATTGGATTTTTCCAATAGCTTTTATTATTTCCTTTGGACCAGCAGCATAACCTATTCTCCAACCGGTCATAGCATATGATTTACTTACCCCATTCATCGTAAGTGTCCTATCTTTTAGCTTAGAAATTTGAGCAATTGTGAAAAAATTAAAGTTGTCATACCTAACATGTTCATAAATGTCATCACTCAGAATAAAAATTTTTTTATTTCTGATTAAAATTTTTGCTAAATCGTTAATTTCTTTTTTTGAATAACCTGCTCCTGTAGGATTTGATGGAGAATTAAGAATGATCCATTTAGTTTTTTTAGATATTGCTTTTTTTAATTTTTTTGGAGTAAGTTTAAACCCTTCCTGTTCGGTACATTTGATTATTTTTGGCTTTCCTCCAGCTAACAGAACCATATCTGGATATGATACCCAAAAAGGTGCTGGTATAATTACTTCGTCCCCTTTATTGAGAGTTGCCATAAAAGCATTGTAAAGAACTTGTTTTCCTCCTGTGCCAACAGTGATTTGATCTAAAGAGTAGTTAAGTTTATTTTCTCTTTTAAATTTCTTAATTATAGCTTTTTTAAGTTCAGGTGTGCCATCAACAGCAGTGTATTTTGTGTCTCCTCTTTTTATAGCTATGATAGCAGCTTTTTTAATATTTTCTGGAGTGTCAAAATCTGGCTCTCCAGCTCCTAAACCAATTACATCTTTACCAGCTGCTCTTAATTCTCTAGCTTTCTGAGTAACTGCAATAGTTGGTGATGGCTTAATTCTTTTTAAACTGTCTGATATTATGCTCATTGAAATATAAATTAATTCTACTACGTTCTTTAATATATGGAAAATACATATCAAGATTTAATTACTGATATTCAGAGTAAAAACCCAAAAATCAGTGGAAAACTAGAAGGTGGTAAAAAATTTAAAATCAAATCTGATTTCAAGCCAGCAGGTGATCAACCAGAGGCTATTAAAAGATTAGTAAACGGTGCAAATAAAGAGGAATTTAATCAAGTATTACTTGGTGTTACTGGATCTGGAAAAACTTTTACAATGGCAAAGGTGATAGAGGCAACAAATAGACCAGCCTTAATTCTTGCTCCTAACAAAACTCTCGCTGCTCAACTTTATGGAGAGATGAAGACATTTTTTCCTGATAACGCTGTTGAGTATTTTGTGTCTTATTATGATTACTATACACCAGAAGCTTATGTCCCAAGATCTGACACATATATAGAAAAAGAAGCATCAATTAATGAACAAATAGACAGGATGAGACATTCAGCAACAAGATCACTTTTGGAGAGGGATGATGTTTTAATTGTAGCAAGTGTATCGTGTATTTATGGTTTAGGCTCTGTTGAGGCTTATAGCAAAATGACTTTAACACTCCAAAAAAACTATGATTATAATAGAGAACAGATAATAAAGTCTCTAGTTGCGTTACAATACAAAAGAAATGATCAAAATTTTTATAGAGGCACTTTCAGAGCTCGTGGTGAATATCTAGAAATCTTTCCATCTCATTTAGAAGATAGGGCCTGGCGATTAAATTTGTTTGGTGATAAACTAGAGAAAATTGAGGAGTTTGATCCTCTCACAGGTGATCAAGTAAGAGAATTAAGTTTAGTTAAAGTTTATGCAAATAGTCATTACATAACTCCTAAACCAACTATTGAGCAAGCGATTTTAAATATAAGAAAAGAATTAGAAATTACTCTTAAAAAACATAAAGCAGAGAATAAATTGCTTGAGGCTCAAAGACTTGAGGAAAGAACTAAATTTGATCTTGAAATGATTGAGGCAACTGGATCTTGTGCTGGAATTGAAAATTACTCAAGATTTTTGTCAGGTAGAAAACCAGGCGAACCACCCCCAACTTTATTTGAATACTTTCCAGACAATACTTTAATTTTTGTTGATGAATGTCACGTAACAGTCCCCCAGCTTAATGGTATGTACAAAGGTGATAGATCAAGGAAAAGTACTTTGGCTGAATACGGATTTAGACTTCCGTCTTGCATGGACAATAGACCACTAAAATTTGAGGAATGGGATCTAATGCGAACACAGACAGTGTTTGTTTCAGCGACTCCGGGACCTTGGGAATTAGAGCAAACTAAAGGTAAATTTATTGATCAAGTTATTAGACCAACAGGATTGATTGATCCTCCAGTAGAAATCAGACCAGCTAAAAATCAAGTTGATGACTTAATGCATGAATGCAAAAAAGTTATTGAAAATAATCACAGAGTTCTTGTGACTACTCTCACAAAAAAAATGGCTGAAGATCTGACAGAATATCTTCATGAAAATGGTGTTAAAGTTAGATACCTACACTCAGATATTGATACTTTGGAAAGAATTGAAATAATGAGAGATTTAAGAATGGGAGTCTTTGACGTTTTAGTTGGAATAAATCTTTTAAGAGAAGGTTTAGATATACCTGAATGTGCATTAGTCGGTATTTTGGATGCCGATAAAGAAGGTTTTTTAAGATCAGAAACTTCCTTAATTCAAACTATTGGAAGAGCGGCAAGAAATGTTGAGGGCAAAGTGATTTTATATGCTGATAAAGAGACAAAAAGTATTAAAAAAGCAATACAGGAAACTGAGAGAAGAAGAAAAATCCAACTTGATTACAATAAAAAACACAAAATAGATGCTAAGTCAGTTAAAAAAGAAATCAGTGATATTTTAGAAAGTGTCTATGAAAAAGACTATGTAAAAATAAGTGAGGGATCAAATGTTGGCGGTAACTTAAAAAAACACCTTAAAGCTCTCGATAAAAAGATGAAGGAGGCTGCTTCAAATCTTGAATTTGAAGAAGCTGCAAAAATAAGGGATGAAATAAGAAAATTAGAAAGCACAGAATTAGAAATAACGTTAAATCCCAAAATAAGACAGTATGATGTTAAAAATAAACTTTATCCAAAAGGGAGATCGACTATGGGAATGCCTGGAACAAAGGTAACTAAAAAAAAAGATAAAAAATGGAAGCACAGAAAATAATCATCACTGGTGGTGCTACAAGAGTTGGAGCTGCAATAGCTGAGAAATTATCTGGCCCTAATATAGAAATTATCATTCATTTCAATAAATCCAAGTCAAAAGCTGAAAACCTAAAAAATAAATTGGAAAAATTTGGAACAAAAGTCTATCTGGTAAGTGGTGATTTAAGTAAAGAGAAGGATATTTATAAAATAATAAAATTCTCAAAGTCAAAAATGAAATTTTTTGATTGTTTGGTAAATAATGCATCATTATTTGAAAATGATAAATTGGACAATTTCACTTCAAAAAGCTGGGAAAAACATATTTCATCAAATTTAAAAGCCCCTGCTCTTTTATCAAAAGAATTTTCTAAAAATATCCGAGGGAAAAATAACAATATCATAAATATAATTGATCAAAGGGTGTTTAAACTAACACCATATTTTTTTTCATATACCTTAAGTAAAACTGGTTTATATACTTTAACTAAAACTAGTGCGATGAGCTTATCACCAAATATAAGGGTAAATGGTATAGCCCCTGGACCAACAATTAAAAATAAAAGACAATCAGAAAAACACTTTAAAAGTCAGTATTTAGCAACTCCACTAAAAAAACAAGTTGATGTAACGGAGATTTGCAATGCAGTTGACTTTTTTTTAAAAAATAGCTCTATTACAGGTCAAGTTTTGGCGATAGATAGCGGTCAAAGTTTAAACTGGCAAACACCAGACATAATAAAAGGTAAAGAATGAAAAAAAATAATCTTAAAATTGTAAAGATTGATAAATCTAAAAACCTATTTAATTATGAGAAAAAAATACTTATAAATGAACTCATTTTAGATTTAAAACTTGGTTATTATGATTTCGAAAAGGAAAAACCTCAAAAGGTAAAATTTAGTCTTGAAATAGATTATCAAGACAAGAAGCCCTCAAATGATAAGGATATTAAATCTATTGTTAATTATAGCACGATTGTAAAACTCATTACGAAACTAGTTAAAAAAAAACATTATAATTTCCTAGAAACTTTAGCAGAGTCAGTCTTTGATGAATTATTTAAGGATAAAAGAATTGCAAAAATAATGCTAAAAATTGAGAAAATGGAAATTTTAAAAGAATGTTCATCAGTTGGTATTCAAATTACCAAAAAAAGAAGTCATGATAAGTTCTGAAATTGGAAAAGAAATAATCAAAAAAGAGTTAGCATTAATTCCCAAACTACCAGGTGTCTACAGAATGCTTAATGAGAAAGGAGATATCCTTTATGTTGGAAAAGCAAAAAATTTACCTAATAGACTTAAAAGTTATGTTGCAGAGAAAAATCATATTATAAGGACTGAAAGAATGTTATCTCAAACAAGAAAGCTTGAGATAACAACTACTTCAAATGAGAGTGAAGCATTATTACTTGAAGCAAATTTAATCAAAAAATATAAACCAAAATTCAATATTCTTTTAAGAGATGACAAATCTTTTCCATTTATTTTTATTGGAAATAAAGATCAATGGCCACAAATTAAAAGACATAGAGGGAAAAAAACAAAAGAAGGATTTTATTTTGGGCCATTCGCTTCAGCAGGTTCAGCTAATTGGACTATAAAAATGATACAAAAAATTTTTCATTTAAGAGTTTGTGATGATACTGTTTTTAAAAACAGACAACGTCCATGTATTTTATATCAAATCAAAAGATGCTCAGGCCCATGTGTAGGTTTTATAGAAAAAAATGATTATAAAAAAACTGTTGATGATGCAATAGAATTTGTTTCTGGAAAATCAAGAAAGATACAAAAAAATCTTTCAGACCAGATGGAAAAAGAAAGTGAAAATTTAAATTTTGAAAAAGCAGTAATTTTAAGGGATAGAATAAAATCTTTGAATATTATTCAATCATCTCAAAGAATTAACGAGGCAAATTTAATTGAGGCGGACGTAATTGCTGGATACAAAGAGTCTGGAAAAACATGTATTCAAGTTTTTTTTTATCGATCTAAACAAAATTGGGGAAATCAAGCTTTCTTCCCAAAACACGATCCTGATGAAAAACTTAGTGATATAATAAATTCATTTGTTTCTCAATTTTATGAAAATAAAAGTGTACCCTCATCAATAATATTATCAGAAGAAATAAAAGAAAAAATTTTAATCGAAAAAACTCTCTCTCAAAAAGAGGAAAAGCAAGTTAATATTTCAGTTGCAAAAAAAGGTTCAAAATTAAAAGTTATTCAACAGGCAATCAAAAATGCGAAGGATAGTCTAAATAGAAAGCTTTATGAGAGTCAAAACAATAAAGAGTTATTTGACTCAGTGGTAAGCAAATTTAATCTAGAGACAAATATTAATCTTATAGAGGTTTACGATAACAGTCATATTCAAGGAACTAACAGTGTCGGGGCTCTAATTGCTTATGGCGACGAAGGATTTATCAAAAAGAGATACAGAAAATTTAATATAAAACTTGCACAAAATGAACAAGATGACTATGGGATGATGCGAGAAGTATTAAATAGAAGATTCAAGAGAGCTATCCAAGAAAAAGATAACTACCTTACCTTTCCTGATTTAGTACTTGTTGATGGTGGAAAAGGCCAATACTCGGTCGCTAGAGAAACTTTAAATGAACTGGGTCTACATGATTTACCAATTGTAGCGATAGCTAAAGGAAGGTTAAGAAATAGTGGAAATGAAACCTTTTTTCACAATGGTAAAGAGTTTAAATTCGAAAAAAATGACCCCACTCTGTTCTTTCTACAAAGAATTAGAGATGAATCTCATAGATTCGCTATTAGTGCTCACAGGGCTAAAAGAAAAAAAGGGATAAGCAAATCATTGTTAGATCAGATTGAAGGTATCGGTTCTATTAGAAAAAGAGCTTTATTAAATCATTTTGGTTCAGCACGTGCTGTTGAGTCTGCTAGTCTCGATGAGATAAAATCAGTTGAGGGTGTTGAGGCAAAAGTCGCAAAAAAGATATATAACTTTTTTCATGAATAATAAATATGCTTAAAAAAATACCAAATATTTTAACTATAGGCAGAATTTTAATTGTGCCTTTTTTTGTATTAGCTTTTTATTTGCCAGGGTTTTACGGAGACTTGACAGCACTAATATTATTTATAGTTGCATCATTCACAGATTTTTTAGATGGAATGCTTGCAAGATTTCTTGGGGAAGAGTCTAAACTTGGAGAATTACTTGATCCTATTGCAGATAAGATTATTGTTGCAACTGCTTTAATACTTTTGGTAATGGACGGAACTATCAGAAATTATGAAGTAATAGCAGCAATTATTATCCTAACTCGAGAAATTTTGATATCAGGATTAAGAGAATTTTTGGCTAAAGGAAAAATTAAACTTCCAGTTTCAAATCTAGCAAAATTAAAAACTGTATTACAAATGGTTTCTATTGCACTTTTGCTCTCAGGTGAAACTGGAAATAAAATAATTAATTTTCAAGATTATAATGCTCAGACTATAGGAATAATTCTTTTGTGGCTTTCGGCTGCTTTAACTCTTTTCACAGGATATGAGTATATGCGAAGAGGAATTGACCACGCGATCTCAGAAGATAATAAAGATTAAGCTGCTTTTTTCTTTCTAACCAGTTTCTGATAACTTTCGTTAAGGCCGATAACTAAATCGCAAACTTTATATTGATGTTCCGCAATACATGATACTGGTGTTACCTCTGCTGCAGTTCCAGTTAAAAAACACCCAGCAAAATTCTTTAGCTCTTCAGGTGTTATTTTTCGTTCATGAACTTTTATATTTTTTGATTTTGCAATTTCAATTACCGTTCTTCTTGTTATCCCATCTAAAAAAGAGTCTGGGATTGGTGTGTGTAGTTCGCCATTCGTATCTTTGAAAAAAATATTTGCACCAGTTGCTTCAGCAATATTACCTTCATGATCTAACATTAAAGAGTCGGTATAACCATTTTTTTCTGCTTCATGTTTTGATAAAGTACAAATCATATAAAGACCTGAGGCTTTAGTGTCCCATGGTATTGTATTAGGAGCTGGCCTTCTCCAATTTGAAATATTTAATCTAATTCCCTCAACTTTTAATTTTGGGTCAAAATATGAACCCCACTCCCAAGTTGCTATTGCAACATGAATTTTTGTTTGTTGAGCTGAGATTGCCATCATCTCACTACCTCTCCAAGCGACTGGTCTTACATATCCATTTTCAACTTTTTGATTTTTAATTATTGAGTTTGATGCATTGTTTATTTCCTCTTCACTATATGGTATTTCAAATCCCATTCTTCTTGCAGAGTGAAAAAATCTTGACGTATGTTCTTCTAATTTAAAGATTGATCCATCATAAACTCTTTCTCCCTCAAAAACACAGCTTGCATAATGTAATCCATGGCTCAAAACATGAACTTTTACATTTTTCCAATCAACAAATTCGCCGTTGTACCATATTTTTCCTGATCTTTTATCGTAAGGTATCATGTGTGAAATTTAAAAATATTACTGAAAAATATCTGTGTATATATAATATGTCAATATAACTTACCTGTGATGAAAGAGCTTTTATATTTAAAAGATGAACAATTAAAACATTTAATTGAAAAATTATTTGTCAGTTATAGAGAATCCTTTGCTGATTCAAAAAAAATTCTCATTAAATATAACATTGGTTTGGCCCATCAAAAAACAATTCATTTAATATCTATGTACGAGGGCATTTCCATTTCTGAACTAATGGGAAAACTCAAGGTAACTAAACAAAGTTTAAACAGAGTTTTAAAAGATCTCATAAAACTCGAGGTAATCTTTTTTAATAAAGATGAGAACGATACAAGAATAAAACATGTTTTTTTAAATGAAAAAGGAAAGAAAATTTTTAAAGAAATTTTTGAAGTACAAAAAAAACGAATTTATAATGCCTTTCTTAATTCAAGCTCACAAGAGGTTATTAATTTTGATGAAGTTTTAAAAAGAATCATAGATGGATAATTTTACTGCCCACATTTTAATTGTAGATGATGATGAAGGAATAAGATCTTTAGTAAAAAAATATCTTAATGAAAAAAATTATTTAATAACCACTGCTAGTGATGCAGAGAAAGCTCACGAAAAAATAAAGATTGTAAAATTCGATTTAATTATCTTAGATATAATGATGCCTGGAAAAAGTGGGCTTGATTTTTTAAAAGAACACAAAAAAGATATCAACACACCTGTAATCTTATTGACTGCGAAAGGTGAACCAATTGAGAGAGTTGAAGGTTTAGAAATGGGTGCTGACGATTATTTACCCAAGCCATTTGAACCTAAAGAGCTAGATTTGAGAATTAGAAATATAATTAGTAAAACTAAAAAAAATAATTTGAAAAGAATTATTGAGTTTGAAAATGTTAAAATTGATTTAAACAAACAAATAATTTTTCAAAATAATTCTGAATTCAAAATTAATAATACTGAAAAAGTAATATTAGAAAAAATGATAAATAATCCAGGAAAAATATTTGCTAGAGATGAAATAGGTAAACTAATCGAACTGGATAAAGAGAGATCAATTGATGTAATTATAACTAGACTTAGAAAAAAAATTGAGATTGACCCAAAAAATCCAAAATTTCTTCAAACTATTAGAGGTGCAGGTTATGTTTTATGGATTGAATAAGTTTATTAAAAATTTGCTTCCAAAAAGACTGTTCTATAGAGCCCTTCTTATAGTCGCTATACCAGTGATCTTAATTCAATTAATAATTACTGTAGTCTTTTTTGATAGTTTATGGATTAAAACAAATAAAGGTATGACGAGAGCTCTTGTAAGCGAGATACAAACTTTTATAGAGGTTTACAACAAAGATGAATACGAAAAGAATGAAATAACTAATATATTTTCTCTTTACCAAGATTTAAATATTGAGTTTATTGAAGATGAAAATTTTAATTTTTTTTATAATGAAAGGTGGTTTAGCCCAATTGATAGATCATTAAGAAGAGAATTAAAATCTAAATTTGGACCTGAGTTGTTTTGGTTTAACACAACAAACTATAAAGAATTAGTTGATTTAAGAATTAAGTATGAAAATGGATATTTTAAATTTATAGTTCCAAGAGACAGACTCACAAGTACTTCTGCAAGGTTGTTTGGGTTATGGATAACTGTACCAGCCTTTATTGTTTTAATTATATCTTTAATCTTTTTAAAAAATCAGACAAGACCAATTGCAGCATTGGCAAAAGCTGCTGAGAAATTTGGAAGAGGTGAAAATGTTGATGAGTTTAAGCCTTCAGGTGCTGCTGAAATTCGTCAAGCTGGGTATGAGTTTGAAAGAATGAGAAAAAGAATAATTAGACATCTTAACCAAAGATCTGAGATGCTCTCAGGAATAAGCCATGATTTAAGAACTCCATTAACAAGGATGAAATTACAAACAGCATTTATAAAAGATAAGTCGTTGGCAAATAAATTAACAGAGGACATTAATGAAATGGAAAAAATGCTAAATGAATATCTTCAGTTCACAAGTTCTTCTTTTCTTGAAAAGGATGAACTTTTTAATTTGAGTGATTTAATTGATGAAATAATAAAAAAATATAATAATCAAAATATAACAAAGAGTGTTCCTCCAAGAGTTTATTTCAATGGTAGGAAAAATTTGATCAAAAGATGTCTCAATAACTTAATAGATAACTCTACGAAATATGGAGATAAACTTAATATTGAATTATCAAAAAAGAAAATACATTTAGTCATCAAGGTTGAAGATGATGGACCAGGTATACCAGAAAGTGAGTATGAAAATGTTTTCAAACCTTTTTACAAAATTGATAAAGGGAGGGCAGACTCTAAATCAAGTGTGGGCTTAGGTTTATCAATAGCCTCTGATATAATAAGGTCTCATGGTGGAAATATAAAGCTTAATAAATCTTCATTAAATGGTTTAGAAGCTAAGATTTTTTTACCTGTTTAATTTTTTTTTTTAAAACCTGTTTTTTTTCAAGCTTTTTTTCTAAATTTTCAACCCTCTTGGACAGAATATCAAACTCATCCTTACTTGTTAATTTCATTTTAAATACAATTTCATCCCTTTTAGATTTTAAAATGTTTACTATCTCATTTTTTAAGTCTCTTGATGAA
>CACJDV010000021.1 GCA_902592265.1 uncultured Pelagibacteraceae bacterium
AAAACTCGATACAGCTCAATCAGTTAGTAAGGAAATATTGGCACAAGCAAAAAAAGATAGTGATAATCTTATTATTGAATTAAACGATAAATTTCATAAATCTTCAGAAATTAAAAAAAATTCAACAGAAAATAAGATCAATCAAATGAAAGATGCGGCAATAAAAGAAATAAAAGACGCTTCAATTAAAGTTGCGGTAGATTCAGTTAAAAAGATAATTACAACATCGGTTGATAAGTCCAAGCTTGATAATTTGTTTCAAAAAAATTTGGATGAAACAAAAGAAGAGTTAAAAAAAATCAACTCATAATACCCTTACAATTTTACAAAAAAGACTATAAATTATATAGATGAATTCCATTGTTATAGGTTCAGGATTTGGAGGAATAGCTGCAGCTTTACGTCTTAAAGCTAAGGGGCATAAAGTTACTTTAATTGAAAAACATCGAGATCTTGGAGGAAGAGCTAGAGTATTTCAAAAAAATGGCTTCATTTACGATGGTGGACCAACAGTAATAACTGCTCCATATTTGATAAATGAATTATTTGAGTTATTTCAAAAAAAACCAGAAGATTATATAAAACTCACTCCACTAAAAGTTTGGTATCAATTCATTTTCGAAGATAAATCAAAATTTAATTACTCCGGGGACGAGCTAGAGATGAAAAAACAAATAAAAGAAATAAATGAAAAAGATGTTAAGGGTTATGAAAAATTAGTCAATTTTACAAAAAAAATTTTTGATAAAGGTTTCACGGAGCTTGCTGATGTGCCATTTGATAAACCATTTGTAATGATGCAGCAATTACCAGCCTTACTAAAATTAAAAAGTTATAAATCTGTTTATTCTTTAGTCTCCTCATATATAGAAAATGAAAAATTAAGGAGAATGCTTAGTATGCACCCATTATTAGTTGGAGGAAATCCTTTTACTACAACTTCAATTTATGGATTAATATTATACCTAGAAAAAAAATGGGGTATTCATTACTCAATGGGTGGAACAGGAAATATAATCAAAGGTTTTGAAAAATTAATGGATGAAGTCGGGATTAAAATAGTCAAAGGTCATGAAGTTACCAAAATTATTTCAAACAAAAAAAAAATTACTGGTATTCAATTAGATGATCAAACAATAATAGAGTCTAGCAATGTAATTTGTAATGCTGATCCTCCTGCTGTTTACGAGAAAATGTTAAATGGGAATACAAGTAATTCATTTCTTTTTAGATGGAAAAAAAACCGAATGGAATATTCAATGGGATTATTTGTCTATTACTTTGGTACCAAAAAAAAATACGATAATGTTGAGCACCATACTATTAAGTTTGGAAACAAATATAAAGAACATCTAGATGACATTTTCAATAACAAAAAGTTGAACGACGATATTAGTTATTATCTTCACAGACCCTCTGCAACCGATAAAACTATGGCTCCAGAAGGTAACGATTGTTTTTATGTTTTAGTCCCAGTGCCAAACAATCAATCAAAAATTGACTGGTCTATTGAGGGAGAAAAAATGAAAAATTTAGTTATTGATAAAATGCAAAATGATTTAATGCCAGATCTCAAAAATAATATTATAGAAGATTTTTATTTAACCCCTGATTACTTTGAAAGAGATTTAAATACAAAATATGGTTCAGGTTTTTCAATCCAACCAAAATTTTCTCAATCTGCATATTTTAGATTTCACAATAAGTCTGAGATATACAAAGGACTTTATTTTGTTGGTGCAGGAACCCATCCTGGAGCAGGTGTACCTGGAGTGCTTTCGTCAGCAAAGGTATTAGAAAAGATTTTATGATGTCTGATAAAAATTACTTATCAGTTTATGCAAAATCTTTTAATTGGGCGGGTTTTTTTTTACCTAAAAAAACATATAAAAAATGCTCTGCGTTGTATGATTTTTGTAGAGTTGCCGACAATATTGCAGACGATGAAGAAAAATTAGAAGTTAAAGAAATTAAATTCAAGCAATTTAAAAAAGATTTTGTTCAAAAGAATTTTGATAATCAAATTGTTAAAAATATGTGGGACCTTATCGATGAATTCAAAATTTCAGTAAAAATTATCGAAGATCTATTAGATGGTATAAATTCAGATATAAAAGATAAGGTGATATTAAATTCAAAAAAAGACCTTTTAATTTATTCTTACAGAGTTGCTGGAACTGTTGGTTTAATGATGGCAAAAATTTTAAAAGTTAATAAAAAAAGCTCACTTAAGTCAGCTATTGATCTTGGTATCGCAATGCAACTTACGAATATATCAAGAGATGTAATTGAAGATTCAAAAATAAATAGATTTTATATAAATAAAAATTTTGAGGAAATTACATCGACTATAGATCTTGCAGATAACTTTTATAAGAATTCCTTTTATTCTATAAAAGACATTCCAATAAGTTTTAGATTTTCAATTTTAGTCGCAAGAAGGATTTACCGAAAAATAGGCTATAATATTTTAAATAAAAAAACGTTTGAAAATTATAAAAATTCTGGAAAAATTTATGTATCCAATATTGAAAAGAGTATCGAGACTATTTTTGCAATTTTTGATTTTATAAGGTTATCTTTAACTAGCATTAAGGAAGATCAGATTCAACATGATCATTTTTTAATTAATGAGGAAATAAATCTAGATGAAAGAATTTGACTATGTCATTATTGGTGGGGGCTGTGCTGGTTTATCTTTGGCATATGAGTTAGAGATTCATGAAAAGCTTAAAGATAAAACTTTGGCGATCATTGAGCCAAGAAATGAATACAAAAGAGACAAAACCTGGTCTTTTTGGAAAATAACATCTCACAATTTTGATGATTGTGTAAAAAAAGATTGGGAAAATTTTTCAATTAATATTCCTAAAAAAACTAACTATGTACAGTGTAAAAGTTCTCCATATCAAAGTATTGACAGTGGTTTATTCTATGAAAAAATTAATAATAAACTAAATGAAAATAAGAATATTTCCTACTTTAAAGATATCAGTGAAATTAGTTTAAAAAATTCTTTTATTTTTAATAGCGTACCATTCATTAAAAAAGATTATCGAAATCTTTGGCAACATTTTTGTGGAGTGGAAATCGAAACTAAAAATAATTTTTTTGATGATGAAATTTTTAACCTTATGGATTTTGATTGTGATCAAAGAGAAAGTGTTCATTTTTTTTATACCTTACCCTACTCAAAAAATACTGCTTTAGTTGAAACCACTTGGTTGTCTAAAATTAATGACAATTCTCAAAAAGATTATGACAAACAGATAAAAGATTACATTGAAAATCGTCTAAATTTGAAAGATTACAAGATAATTTATAAAGAGGAAGGGGCGATACCTTTATTTTACCCAATCGATAAGAATGAAAAAAATAAAATAAATATTGGAACCGCTGGTGGTATGACTAGATTAAGCACAGGTTATACTTTTCTTAATATTCAAGAACATAGTAAATATATTAGAGAAAATATTGAAAATATTGCTAATGTTAAAAAATATAAAATAAGCACCAAATATCAATTTTTAGATGAAATATTTTTAAGAGTTCTTGAAAAACATCCAGAAAAAATGTCCGATATATTTTTTAAAATGTTTAAGGCTCCACCAAAGACTGTTATAAAATTTTTGTCCAATAAAAGTAATTTTTTTGAGGATTTGTCTATTATTTTAAGAATGCCTAAATTAACTTTTATTAAAGCATTATTTTATTAGTAGAATTTTAAAATGAATAACAGATCAAAAAAAATAAATTTCAATCATTCTTTCATTTTTTTTTTAGTTTGTAATATTTTTTCATTGATAACTTTTAAGTTTAACACTTTGACAATTTCACCATTTATTTGTCTGTTATTAATTTTAAGTATCGGTATATCTCATGGATCACTTGACAATGTAAAAGGAAGAAAACTTTTTCAAATTTTTGAAATTAAAAAATTTTATATTTTTTATTTGGCATATATTTTAACAGCTATCATAGTTATAATTTTATGGATACTCATACCATATGTTTCTTTAATCATTTTTTTAATGGTCGCCTCATATCATTTTGGAAAAGAAGACACTCAGTTTTTAATAGTTGAAAACTCTTATTACAATCAATTTTTATTTTTGTTAAAAGGTTCTTTAATAGTTTTTGCACCAATGTATTTCCATTTCAATGAGACGATATCGATATTCAAATTACTGTTTATTGAAAATGAAAATTTCTATAATTTTTTAGATTTAATAGAGTCTAAAAAGATATTGTTATATTGTATTATTCTATCAACTTTAGCAAATATTCTACTATTTACAAAAAATTTTGAGCTAAAGAAATTCACAATATTTTTAGATTATTTTTCAATTATAATAATAAATTATTATTTTTCTCCATTAGTAGCTTTTACAATTTATTTCTGCTTTTTACACTCTGTAAGACATAGTATCTCACTAATGTCTGAATTAGACAGGAATGACCTTGGAAATGGATTTAAAATCTTTATAAAAAAGGCTTTACCACTAACAATTATTACAGCTATTCTTTGTGCAATTGGCCTTTATTTACTAAATAATACTTACAATTTAGAAAGTTCAATTCTTAAAATTATATTTATAGGTTTGGCGTCTTTGACCTTTCCACATATATTGCTTGAGTATTTGATTGAAAAAAATGAAAAATAAACATTTGAAAATATTACTTTCTGCGCCAAGAGGTTTTTGTGCAGGTGTTGAGAGAGCAATAGAAATTGTAGAAAAATCAATCAAAAAATTTGGTGCTCCAGTTTATGTTCGCCATGAAATTGTGCATAATAAATATGTTGTAGACGATTTAAAAAATAAGGGTGCCATCTTTGTTGAGGAGCTCGAGGAGATAGAAGATAAAACAAGGCCAGTTATTTTTTCTGCACACGGTGTTCCAAAAAAAATACCGGAAGATGCTAAAAACTATAACATGACTTATATAGATGCTACATGTCCATTGGTATCCAAAGTACATAGAGAAGCGGAAAATTTACATAAAGCTGGGTATCATTTAATTTTGATAGGACATCAAAATCACCCTGAAGTAATCGGTACCATGGGTCAATTACCAGAAGGATCAATTGATCTTGTTCAAAATGAGGATGAGGCTAAAAAATATAAATCTCACAACAACAAAAAAATTTCATATGTAACCCAAACAACGCTATCAGTAGATGATACAAAAGATATAATTCAAATCTTAAAAGATAGATTTCCTAATATAAAAGAACCAATGAAAGAAGATATTTGTTACGCCACAACGAATAGACAATTGGCTGTAAAAAATATTGCAAAAAAATGTGATTTATTTTTTGTAATTGGTAGTAGAAATTCATCTAATTCAGTTAGATTAGTAGAGGTTGCAAAAAAATCTGGCTGCTCAAACTCGCTATTAATTCATTCACAAAGTGAAATACCATTCGATTTAATTAAAGACTCAAATATAATTGGAATTTCCTCTGGGGCTTCCGCACCAGAAATTTTGGTCAACAATTTTATAGATGAGCTAAAAAATAAATTTACAGTCAGTATAGATGAAGTAGAAATAATTAAAGAAAATGTTGTTTTCAAAGCACCGAAAAAATTAAACTAAAATGGCTGTTTACACTAAAATAAGTAAAAAAGACATTTCTTATATTAATAGAAAATTTGATATAGAAAAAATTTTAGAATTTAAAGGTATAAAAAAAGGAATTGAAAATACAAACTATTTACTAAAATCAAAGAATAAAAAATTTATACTAACAATTTTCGAAAAAAGAGTATCAAAAAAACAATTGCCTTTTTTTATGAATTTGATGGATAAATTGAATAAATCAAAAATAAATTGCCCAAAGCCACAAACAAAAAAAGATGGTGGGTATTTAATTAATTTAAAAAATAAAGCTGCATGCATAGTTTCCTTTCTCAATGGAAAAGATAAAAAATCGCTTAATTTTAAAAACTGTTATGACATTGGCAAAATGATTGCTGAAATGCACCGATCTACAAAAAAAATGAATCTCACAAGAAAAAACTCTATGGGTGTTAGAAATCTAAATCCATTACTGAAAAGTATAAGATTTAAGTCAAAAAAATTTACTAATGTAGAAAAATTTTTAAAAAATAATTTTAAAGATATTAAAACGAAATGGCCTAAAAATTTACCGAACGGGATAATTCATGGAGACTTGTTTATCGATAATATCTTTTTTAAAAATAATAGATTATCAGGGGTAATTGATTTTTACTTTGCAGCTAATGACTATTTTATGTATGAAATCGCAATTTGTGTAAATGCACTATGTTTTGATAAAAAAAAGTCAAAGTTTGTGTTGAACAAAAAGAAAGTCAAAAATTTAATAAAAGGTTATGAAAAAATTAGGAAAATCTCAGTTAAAGAGAGGAAATCATTAAATATTTTATGTCGTGGTGCTGCAATTAGATATTTTATGACTAGACTTTATGACTATTCAAATACTCCTAAAACAGCATTAATTAAAATAAAAGATCCAAGAGAATATTATCAAAAGCTTGTAACACACAATAATTTGAGAACTTATAAAGATTATTTGAATTAATGATTAAAATATACACTGATGGTTCATGCATTGGCAATCCGGGTCAAGGTGGCTGGGCAGCAATAATATTAGATAAGGGGAAAAAAACTGAAATAAAAGGAAGTAAAAAAGATACTACAAATAATCAAATGGAATTATTAGCGCCTATAGAGGCGCTTAAAAAGATTCCAAAAGGAAGCAAAGTTCAAATTTTTACTGACTCTAAATATGTTAAGTCTGGAATAACAGAGTGGATACACAATTGGAAAAAAAATGGATGGAAAACTGCAAACAAAAAAGAAGTAAGCAATAAAGCACTTTGGACAGAATTAGATCTACTAAATAATGAGTTTGAAATAAGTTGGAACTGGGTAAAAGCGCATTCAACAGATAAATTAAATAATGAAGTGGATTTACTAGCTAGAGATGCTGCAAATTTATAGTAGATTGTTCAATAAGTTTTCTGCAGAAGTTAAGCCGCATTCTTTGGTCTCTTCTTCTTCATGAATTTTAATAACTGTAAAATTTTCAATAACCATCAAATAACGATTTGATCTAATTCCCATTCCTTTTGCATTTCTATCAACTTCCGCACCGATTGCTTTCGTAAATACTAAATATGGGTCAGATAACATTTTAATTTTATCTCCAGTATTATTAATCTCTCCCCAGCCATTCATTACATAAGGGTCATTGACTGATAAACAAAATATATTTTTTATTCCTTTTGCTTTGATTTTATCTGCATTTGCTACAAAACCTGGTAAGTGAAGTTTGGAGCAAGTTGATGTAAATGCTCCAGGTAAACCAAACAAAACAATTTTTCCATTACCTATGATTTCTCTTAAGTTACTTTTTTGAGGCTCTCCATCAATAAGTTGAAAAATCTCTGTATCAGGAAGTTGATCTTTTATTTTAATTTTCATATCGAATTCATTACATATTTTTTAACTTTTTCAATATTATTTGAAAGAAGTTCAAATTTTTCTTTTCTGTCATAAACATATTTAAGACTTTCAGGTAAATTTTCGGTTTTTGATATTGCATCTTCTATTACCTTTGGAAATTTACACGGATGCGCAGTTGATAATACAACGCAATTTTTTTCTAATCCTAATTTTCTAGCAGCACCAATACCTACTGCGGTATGCGGATCAACTATTATCTGATATTCATCATTGATAGTTTTTATCATTTCAACAGTTTCGTTTTCATCAAGCATCTCAGATACAAAATTCTTTTTAATTTTATCTAAATCGTTTTTATCAATTTTATAGGTATTATTTTTTATTTCAGCCATTACACCTTTTGTAACTTCTGAGTTGCAATCTTTTACATCATATAAAAGCCTTTCAAAATTACTTGCTATTTGAATATCCATACTTGGAGTATTTGTTTCCTCAACTTTCTTTTGACTATAGTCGCCGCCTGATATGGCTCTATGAAGTATGTCATTTTTATTTGTAGCTACGATTAGCTTATCGATTGGAAGGCCTAATTTTTTTGCTAAGTATCCAGCATAAATATCACCAAAGTTTCCTGTTGGAACAGAAAAGGATAAAGGCTGACCATTTCCAACTTTAAAGAAAGCGTAAAAATAATACACCGATTGAGCAATAATTCTTGCCCAATTAATTGAATTTACCCCTGACATATTAATCGCTTTTGAAAATTTTTCGTCATTGAACATTGCTTTTACTAGATTTTGACAGTCATCAAAGTTGCCGTCCACTGCAATATTAAATACGTTATTCTCCTCATGTATTGTCATTAACCTTCTTTGTACAGGTGAAATTTTATTATTTGGGTGTAATACAAAAACATTTAAATTGTTTTTTCCTTTTAAAGCATCGATTGCAGCTGCACCAGTATCACCTGAGGTTGCTACTATTATATTAATTTTTTTTTGATCACGGTTTAAATGGTATTGATAAAAATTACCAATCAGTTGCATTGCGATATCTTTAAAAGCAAGTGTGGGTCCATGAAATAGTTCTAATACTTTTAGATTTCCGAGATTAGAAATTTTAACAACATCGTCAGATCTAAAATTTGAATATGATTTGGAAATCGTAGAGATTAGATCATCTTTAGACATGAAATCTCCTATAAATGGATAAATTATTTCAGCAGCTAAATCATTGTAACTAAGATTTTTTAGATTATCTAATTCTTTCTTTTGGAATTGTTTAATTGATTTAGG
>CACJDV010000022.1 GCA_902592265.1 uncultured Pelagibacteraceae bacterium
TGTTTATGGAGATAAAAAAACTTATTTAGTTGCATTAATTGTATCTGAAAGTAAAGAAAATAGAAAAAATATTGAAATTTATTTAGAAAACTTAAATAAAACTTTATCTTCAGTTGAAAAAGTTAGAAAATTTAAATTAATTAAAGAAGAATTTACAATTGAAAATGGAATGTTAACGCCAACATTAAAACTAAAAAGAAAAAAAATTTTGAAAAAATATAAAGATGATTTAGAAAAACTTTATTAATTAAATAAAAATAATTGATTATAAAGCGCATAAACATTAACTTTTTTACACATTAGATTATAAAAATTTTTTTTATTTTTAATTTTTATTTTTGAAAATTAAAACTTCAATTAAAGAATTGACATAACGTATATAAAAAAATAAAAATAAGTTAATTACGAATCATTTTGATTCGTTTAACTAAAAAAAGGGAGCTAAAGATGCCTAAGAGAAGAAAAAAAGCAAAGAAGGCTAAGAAAAAAGCTAAGAAAAAAGCTAAAAAAAGAAGAAGAAGATAATAACTTAGTATTCTTTATAAAAAACGCTTCTCATAACTTTTTGTGTGAGAGGCGTTTTTTTTATTCTTCAATTTGATCCTCATCATCTGAAATTGCTTCTTCTACAGGTAAATCGTTATTGTTTGAAGTTTTTGGAGTTTTATTTTCCTCTTTAATTTCTTTATTAATATTTCTTTTTAAAGCTTTGTCTAATTTTTTTTGTGTATCATCTTTTGATAAATTTAACACTATTTGAAACTCTGAGATAATTCTTTCATAAGCCTTTTCAAAAAGTTGTCTTTCACTATAAGATTGATCAATCATTATATCATCTCCCTTATTTAAATCTCTTACAACTTCAGCAAGTTCATAGATTTTACCAGACGAAATTTTTGCCTCATATTCTTGAGCTCTTCTACTCCACATCGATCTTTTAATTTTAGGTTTGCTTTTTAGAATGGATATACTTTTATTAACTTGATTAATTGTAGATAATGGACGTAAATGAGATTGTTTATTTACTGGTACCATTCCATTTGCTTTATCTTTTTCAAATTTTATAATGTATGTTTCGACATCTATTCCACCAATATTTATTTTTTTGAATTCAGTAATTTGTCCTACTCCATGTTTTGGATATACAACGTAGTCTTTTATTTTGTACTCTCTCTTTTCTGTACTTTGCTTTTTAACTTTCTTAATTTCAGGTTTTAATTCATTATTTTTTGGAATTCTTAAATTTTCTGATTTTGTCTCAATTTTTTTTTCGTTTTTTTTTATTAGTTTTTTTGAGGATTTTGAAATTACTTTTAAATTTTTTTTATTTTCTTTAGTTTTCTTTATTTTTGATTTTCTTGCTTTAATTACTTTTTTAATTTTTTTTGTTTTTGATTTTTTTTTAAAGGTTTTCTTTAAAATATTTTTCAAACTTATTTTGCTCATTTTTATATTTTTCATGATCCGCAGGTGGATCTTTTTTTTCACTTATATTTGGCCAGATTTCAGAATATTGACTATTGATTTCTAACCATTTTTCGCTACCAGGCTCTGTATCAGCTTTAATTGCATCTACTGGACATTCCGGCTCACAAACGCCACAATCTATACACTCATCCGGTTTAATTACAAGCATATTTTTTCCTTCATAAAAACAATCAACCGGACACACCTCAACACAGTCCATCAATTTACATTTGATACATTTATCGTTTACTATGTAAGTCATTTTAGAATTTCTTTTTTAATTTTTTCTTTAATATCTCCCATTAATTTACTGTCAATATATAATAATCCAGTTAATCTTCTCATTAAGTTTGTTTCATAAATATCCGCCTCATTATTTGAGTAAATTACTCTCCAAAGTGTCTCAACTATCTTAATCTTATTTTGTTCATTCATATTTTTTACCTCTTTAGTAAAGTCCAATATTTGATTAGAATTTTCTTCTGCTTTTTTCCCATAAGTCAATATCATTTCTATGTTTTCGTTATCAGCACCTATTTCTAAAAGAGCTTTTTTAATAATTTTCTCCTCGTTTATTGAGAAGTTTTCATCAATTTTAGCCGCATGAATCAATAGCGCAGCTACTTTTATTAGATCATCATTTTTATTTTTTTCTTTTTTAAAAAACATTTTTTTAATTAAGGTTTAAATGTTTTAGGACACCAAAAGGATTTTCTTTAATATTCTCTTTATTTCGAGACTTTATTTTCTTTTTTGGAATGTACTTGAAGTAAACTTCATTATTTTTTTCTAAAATTTTATAACTCATAGCTTTAAGCAGTCGTTTAAAGTCATCTTTATTGCATCCCAATAAATTTAACATTTCTGGTATCATCTTTATTTCTTTCACATTCGTATCTGAATTTATTATTTGTACAAATAATCTCTCTAAAATATCTATTCTAATATAGAAATTATTAAATTTTTCAAACCCGCAAAGTAACATAAAGTTTTTATTTTTAATTTTATTGTCATTTAAAAAATTTAAACCAAAAGTTGGAGGTTTTAAATTAAAGTATTTTTGATTATGATTTTTCCATAAAAGGGTTCGTAGAGAAACTGGTTCCGGCTTTATCAATTTAAATAAAAAGACATGATATCTACCAAATTTTACACCTAGATCTCTCAGAGTTTTTCTATCATTTTGATCTAATTTTTTTAAATACTCAGACACCTCATCTCTCTTAATAACACCATTATTCTCATAGAGTTGATACGCTAAGGCTTTAATTGATGAGTTTTTATCTTTAAGATCTTTTAAGTCATAAAGACTTTTCAAAACCGTTGAAATTTTATTTTTTAACCATTTTTCCAAAAAAGTAATTAATTTATTTTTTTGATTTTGTTCTAACATGTCATCCACTATTAATTCTATGTTAGGGCTCAAATAATCTTTACCAGGAATTAACTTACCAATTATTGCGTTGTCCCAATATATCTTTGAATCATTTTTTAGCTCAACTAAACCTGTATCAATTAAAATTTGAACTCTCTTTTCAAGTTCCGGTCCTATTGTTTTTCTTGCGGCTTTTTTTAGAGACTTAATATCGGTCTCTAAAGCTCCTTTCTTAAGATCAAGTTCTAATTTAAGTCCATTTATCTTACCTATAAATTGATCATCAATAATAACATTATTATTTTCTAAAATCTTGGTATCAAATTCCATATCTTGTTTTAAACCTCTAGCAAGCACACTTGCTCTTTTATCAATAAATGTTTTTGTAAGCTCTTCATGAAGTCTATCTGAAAGTTTATCCTCTAAGAATTTAGTTTTTTCAATCCAATAATTTTGGTTTTCAATCCAATTGTTTTTATTTGAAACATATGACCAAGTTCGCACATTTGCAATTCTATTCGCTAAAGAATCTACATTTCCGTCTAGTTTATCTAGCTTCATAAGCTGTAAATGCATAAAATTATCTGATATTTTCTTCTTATGACTGTTTAAAAAATTGAATACTTTTTCAACAACATCGATGTGATTTCCATAAGTTTTCTTTACAAAGTCAGGAATTTGACAGCATTCCCATAGTAGCTTAAGTTTTTCCTTTGCATTTGACAGATTATATAAGTCCAATTTTTTTAAAAAATATTTCAAAACCTTCTCATCTTCACATTCATGAATTTTTCTAAGCCAATCTTCATTTGGCCTTTCCTCAAGTGATTTTAATAACGAAGTGGGATTGTTAAAATTTAAATCCGAGTTTCTCCAAAATAACGTTCTTATATTTTCAAATTTATGATTTTCTAAAAGTTCAACTTCTTCAGCTGTAATTTCTTTACAATCACCCGTGATACCAAAATTACCATCATTGAGATATCTACCTGCTCTTCCAGCAATTTGGCCTATCTCGGAAAGATTTAGTTTTCTTAATTTTTTTCCATCAAACTTTTTTAAATTTGAAAAATACACCTGATTTAAATCCATATTTATACCCATTCCAATTGCATCGGTTGCTACTAAAAAATCAACGTCACCTGATTGGTATAATTCTACCTGTGCGTTCCTTGTTTTTGGACTTAAAGATCCCATTACAATTGCAGCTCCACCCTTTTGTCTTCTTATTAATTCTGCTATTGCGTAAACTTCTTCAGTTGAAAAAGCTATAATTGCAGTTTTTCTATTTATACGTGAAATTTTTTTGTGACCTGAGTAAGTAAGTTTAGATAATCTTTTCCTATCTATGAATTCTATGTCATCATTTAATTTTGAAATTATTCCTTTAATTGTGTTTGAACCCATAAACATTGTGAGTTTACTACCTCTCATATTAAGCAACCTATCAGTAAAAATATGACCTCGTTCGTGGTCTGCACACATTTGAATTTCATCAACGCCTACAAATTCTAAATCTTTATCAATAGGCATTGACTCTACTGTACATAAAAAATATTTTGCATTTGAAGGTATAATTTTCTCTTCACCAGTTATTAAAGCAACTTCATCATATCTAATTTTTTTAATAACTTTGTCATAGACTTCTCTAGCCAAAAGTCTTAATGGAAAACCAATCATTCCAGTTTCAAAAGAAAGCATTGTTTCTATTGCTAAATGGGTTTTGCCAGTATTTGTTGGACCAAGAACTGCTGTGATTTTATTTTTATTCATTTCTATCTTTGGTATGTTTTATATTATACCTACAAGATGTAGTTACTCGTTAAGAACAAAAATAGACTAAAACATGACCGAATCGTTCTATAAAAAGTTCTCATTTTAAGATCTTGAACTTAAATTTATCATAATATGATTAATTATCCAATTACTATCAAACATAAAGCCCTAGGACTTTATTTAAGAATTTTCCAAACTCCAGAAGCAGATGTAATAATTTTGTCATTACATTTTAATTCACAAAACATAAATACTAATGTTTTTGTTTTTTTAAGAATTTTTACATGCCCTATAATCTCATCACCAATTTTTGAAGCACCGATATATTTAAGATCTAATGAAATTGTTACACATTGTGCACTTTGTGAATTACGGTGCACTGCTGTTCCTGCTCCAGCATCTATCAAAGCAGCTAAGTATCCTCCATGGGTTATGCCTGCTGCATTCAAATGATTTTCATTAATAACCGATTTAAATTCATATTCGTTTTCAGAGATGTTTCTAAACATAACACCACCATTGTGTTTCATAAAACCAGGCTTTAAGCTTATTTGCTCAAATAAATTTGACATTATTTTTCATAGTATAAATGTTAAAATTAATAAAATTATAAATATAATTATAAAAAAATAAATAACTGACATTTGGAGAGAGGATTTAATCAGCCATTTCATCATAATTATCTTTCTATTGGTGCGCCTGCTAGGAGTCGAACCCAGAACCTCCTGGTCCGTAGCCAAGCGCTCTATCCAGTTGAGCTACAGGCGCATTTTTAAATTTTATCTATTATTCTATATCATTTTTTAGTGTATTTTAATGGTAAGACAAATTTAAATTATTATGGATAATTCAATAAATGAAGTTGTAATAGTAGAGGCTATTAGAACTCCAATTGGAGCTTATAAAGGGTCCCTTAAAGATTTAAGTGCTGATAAGTTAGGATCAATCGTCATTAGGGAAATTTTAAGAAAAACAAAAATTGATAAAGATGACATTGATGAGGTGATAATGGGCCAAGTGCTCACTGCAGGTGGAGGCCAAAACCCTGCAAGGCAAGCTATGATAAATGCTGGCATTAATATATCTAAACCTGCTCACATTGTTAATCAGGTATGTGGCTCTGGACTCAGAGCTGTAATTTCAGGTTATCAATCCATCAGATTAGGAGAAGCAAAGAATGTAATTTCTGGAGGTCAAGAAAATATGTCATTAGCTCCACATTCAATTTTTTACCGTGATAACAAAAAAATTTCAGAGAGTAATTTAACAGATACGATGATAAATGACGGATTATTAGATGCATTTAATAATTATCATATGGGTGTAACCGCTGAAAATGTTGCTAAGAAATTTAATATTTCAAGAGTCGAACAAGATGATTTTGCAATAAATTCTCAAAAAAAAACAGAGGATGCAATTAGAGCAAATAGATTTGAGGAAGAACTGATAGAAATAAATCAACTTGGTATTAATCTTGATAAAGATGAACACCCCAGAAAAGGGCTAACTAAATCTGATCTAGAAAAATTAAAAACAGTTTTTTTGAAAGATGGTACTGTCACACCCGGAAATTCATCAGGAATCAACGATGGGGCTGCTGCTTTATTATTAACAACTTTAGATGAAGCAAAAAAAAAATCAATTCAACCATTAGCTAAGATAGTTTCATGGGCTTCTGTTGGAGTCGATCCAGCTTTAATGGGTCTTGGACCAATTGATGCCGTTCGTAAAGCAGTTAAAAAAGCAAAATGGAATTTAAAAGACATAGATCTATTTGAAATTAATGAAGCTTTTGCAGCTCAAAGTATTGCAGTAATTCGTGAATTAAATATTGATAAGTATAAAGTTAATGTGAATGGAGGAGCTATTGCTTTGGGGCATCCAATAGGAGCATCAGGTGCCAGAATATTAGTTACTCTTGTTCATGAAATGATAAAACAGCAAAAGAATAAAGGTTGCGCTACGCTATGTATAGGTGGTGGAATGGGTATAGCTTTGTGTATTGAGAGAATTTAGGAATTAATCTTTTTAAATTTCTCCTCAAGCAAAATTTTTTGTATCCAAATTTTAGCATCCATATGGGCACTTTCATTTGATTGAAATAGCGAATAAAATAACTTTTTAATCATTTTTAAGATTTAAATTTAAAGAGTGTCAAAAAATTGGGCAGAATGTGTTAAAATTATCAATTAAGTAAATTTTTATAGTGTATAAGATCTTATTATCAAATGCGTGAAAAATTATTAGTTCCTGATCTTGGCGATTTTGAGAACGTAGAAGTTATAGAATTACTTGTCAAGGAAGGTCAAGAAATAGCAAAGGACGATCCTGTAATAACTATTGAGAGCGATAAATCAAGTGTTGAAATACCTTCAACATTATCAGGTAGAATTGACTCTATAGAAGTTAAAGTTGGTGATAAAGTTTCAAAAGGAGATTTAGTTTTGAGTATATTAAGTTCAGATAAAAAAACCTCTCCATCAAAATCTATCCCAAAAGATACTGAAAATCTAATTCAAGAAGCTGAAAAATCATTAGAAAAAAAAAAAGAGCAAAGTCATCAA
>CACJDV010000023.1 GCA_902592265.1 uncultured Pelagibacteraceae bacterium
AATAATTTAATAGTAAAATCGGGTCTAGCAGCGTCATGAATAAGAATATTATTAGGTTTATATTTTTTTAAATATTTTAAAGCCATTAAAGAAGAGTCAGATCTTTCTTTGCCACCTTTTATTACTCTGACTGAATTGTGGATTTTCTTTTTTTTTAAATGATTAATATTATTAGTGACAACTAAAACCTTTTTAAAAAGTCTAGAATTAACTGATTTTTCGATAGAGTGGTCAATAATTTCTTTATTTTTATAATTATAGAATTGCTTAGGTATTTTTTTATTAAATCTCTTACTTTTTCCAGCTGCAAGTATTACAAAATAGTTGTTCATTCGCCTAAATGCTATAATTCTAATTTATGATTGAATTTTTGAAAAAAAATATATTCATAATTGTTCTATCTACTATCACACTATTTTTAGGTTTTTTAACTTTTTTAACATTCATTGATCGTAGTTTTATTGAATTAAATCAAAAAAATTTACAATATTTATTAATTCTAAATATTTTATTACTTTTATTATTATTTGCATTCATTTTCTTTGAAGTAAAAAAATCGATTAGAAATGATATCGATAAGGATGGTTTAAAATCTAATAAAAGATATATTACATATTTTTCTCTTTTCACATTAATACCCTCTATATTGATTTCTATTTTTTCTCTTTTCTTATTTTCTTTTGCA
This sequence comes from uncultured Pelagibacteraceae bacterium, assembly GCA_902592265.1. Taxonomy (GTDB): domain Bacteria; phylum Pseudomonadota; class Alphaproteobacteria; order Pelagibacterales; family Pelagibacteraceae; genus Pelagibacter. The sequence goes on from CACJDV010000023.1 coordinate 686, forward strand.
TTAGAGAAGTACTTTGATAAGAAGGTTACAACTGTTGTTAACAATTCTTATGAGCTTGCTAAAAATTATGTTCAACAAGTAAGAAACAAAATTGAAGCAGATATTGTTTTAATTGCTTTTGATACCAACAAAAGTGCTAAATTTTTAAATGATAACATTAAAGAATATAAAAGATTTTTAAAAACACAGAAACTCATAAGAGACATAGATGAAATACATATAATTGATCAAAATAAGAAGTTATTATTTTCAAATATAGATAATTTATCAAACTATACACCTCCACTAGATGGAGCTCTAAAACTTGTTTTGGACGATGATAGGCCCCTAAAAATTATTAATGCACCTGAAAATATTTCTGCAGCAATAATAAGACTTCAAGCATTTGAAAATAGATTTTTATATGTTGTGAAATATCTTGATAAGAATATTTCAAAATATTTAACTGAGTCTCAAGAAGCAATTAATTTTTATTATACTGTCGAAGATAGGAGCACTGGTATTAAGATATCGTTTGCAATTATCTATATAATCATAGTTACTTTGCTACTTTTTATTTCTATAACTATTGCTATAAAGTTTTCTTCAAGATTTTTTAGATCTATCAATAACCTAATCTCAGCATCTAATGCAATTGGTGATGGAAATTTAAACACTAAAGTCCCAGAGATAAAAACCGATAAAGATTTGGAGAAATTAAATAAAAATTTTAATTCAATGATAATAAGATTAAAGAATCAACAAGAAAAATTGATAATTAATGAAAGACATGAAGCCTGGGGAAATCTTGCTAGAAAACTTGCTCACGAAATAAAGAATCCCCTTACACCTATTCAACTTACTATTGATAGGATTAAGGAAAAATATTCCAAAAAAATCGAGAATAATGAAAAAGATAATTTTGAGGAAAACTTAAAAATTATTAATAATCAAATAAAACAAATTGAAAATTTAGTAAACGAGTTTTCTGATTTTGCAAGAATGCCTAAACCTATTTTTAAAAAAAATGATTTAATTAAGATAATCAATGATAATATAAAGTTTTTATCTCAAATTGATCCATCAATAAAATTGAATTTTATTTCAAATGATGCTTCGATTTTATTAGAGAGTGATAAGGAACAGATTAATAGAGTATTTTTAAATTTGATAAAAAATTCTATTGAAAGTATTCAACAAAAAGCTGAAAATCATAGTAATTTCGATAAAATAATTACTATTGAAATTTACGAGAAAAATAACCAAATATACATTATAATTATCGATAATGGTCTAGGCTTTGGAATTTTCAAAAATAATGTTAATGAAATTTTAAATCCGTATGTAACAACAAAAAAAAATGGTACAGGATTAGGACTTTCGATAGTAAATAAAATTATTAATGATCATAATGGAAAATTAAATTTTATTTCAATCCCTAATGGAGCAAAAGTAGAAATTATATTTAACTAAATGAGCAAAGAAATTTTAATTGTTGATGACAATTCAGATATAAGGAATATTCTAAATGATCTAATTCTCGATGCTGGATATAAAACAAGAGTAGCTGCAAATTATAATCAAGCTTTAAGTGAAATAGATAAAAAAATGCCAGATGTTGCAATTTTAGATGTGAAATTAGATAAAGGTGATAATGACGGAATCCAACTTTTGTCCCATATAAAATCTAAAGATAATAATGTTCCTGTGATTATGATCTCTGGACACGCAAATATTGAAATGGCTGTAAACTCATTAAAACATGGTGCTTTTGAATTTGTAGAAAAACCTTTTGATAGAGCAAGATTATTAAACTTTATAAATAGAGCTGTAGAGAATTTGAATTTAAAAAATCAAAATAAAGAGTATGAAAATAAACTTTTTTCATCATATGAGTTAATTGGTGATAGTAAAAATATTTCAAATATAAGAGATCAAATCGAAAAAATATCAATAACTGAAAGTAGAATATTTATTAATGGTCCCTCTGGTTCAGGTAAAGAGTTAATTGCAAGAAAAATCCATAAAAAATCTAAAAGAAACAATAATCCTTTTGTGATAATAAATGGAGCTTTACTTGATAAAGATAAATATGAATTAGAATTATTTGGCGAAGAAAAAAATGATGGATCAATATCTTATGGAGCTTTAGAAAAAGCGAATAAAGGCACATTATTAGTTGATCAAGTAACAGAGGTTCCATTAGATATTCAATCAAAAATATTAAGAGTTTTAACGGATCAAAAATTCAAAAGAGTTAATGGAAATAATGATATTAATGTTGATGTAAGAATAATTTGTTCATCTAGTAAAGATTTAAAAAATGAAATTCAGTTGGGAAATTTTAGAGAAGATTTATTTCACAGACTTAATGTTTTTGAAATAAATATTGATCCTTTAAATCAAAGAATTTCAGATATTCCTCTATTGATTAATTATTTTATAAAAAAGATTTCAGAAAATTATAGTATTAAAACTTTTGATATTGATCAGAATAATAGTTATATTTTAAATCACGAGTGGCATGGTAATGTAAGAGAGTTGAGAAACTTAATTGAAAGAATCGCAATTTTACAACCAAATACGCAAGATAAGATTTCTAATATCATTAAAGAATCTTTAAAAAGTGGTATTAATAACAATAAACTAAACGAAAATGATTTATCCGTGCCATTAAAAGAAGCTAGAGAAAAATTTGAAAAAGAGTATTTAACTATACAGCTTAAAAAATTTAATGGAAATATATCTAAAACTGCATCATTTGTCGGAATGGAAAGAAGTGCACTTCATAGAAAGCTTAAAGGTCTAGGAATTAAAGAATTTAATTAAAATGAACATAATTATTTGTGGAGCTGGTAGAGTAGGATTCACCATTGCTAAATTACTTAGTGAACAAGGTCATTCTATAACTGTAATTGATCAATCAAGTGAGGACATTCAAAAGATAAATGACTCACTGGATGTTAAAGCTATAGTTGGAAAAGCTACATTTCCTTCAATACTTGAAAAAGCTAATGCAGCTGAAACTGATATGATTATTGCGGTCACAAGAAATGATGAAATTAACATGTTAATTTGTCAAATTGCTTTTTCCATATTCAATATTCAAAAAAAAATAGCAAGAATAAGATCTCAAGATTATTTAAATCCCAAATTTACAAGAGTATACAATAAAGAAAACTTACCAATCGATGTAATAATCTCTCCAGAAATTGAAATTGCAAAATCAATTCAAAGAAAATTAGAAGCTCCAGGTGCACTAGATAGTGTCCCATTTGCGGACAATCAGATTAGGCTTTTAGAAATATTAATTAAAGATAATTGTAAATTAATAGGTTTAAAATTAAATGAATTAACTAAAAAATTCCCTAACCTCGAAGCTAATATAATAGCAATAATTAGAGGAGATAAATCTTTTATTCCAAAAAAAACCGATAAAATTCAAGAGAATGACAAAATTTATGTGATAATTAATTCTTCACAAATGGCAGAAACTTTAGAGGCTTTTGGTCATACAGAAAAAATATCAAAAAAAATTTTGATTATCGGAGGAGGAAATATTGGTTACAACCTTGCTAAGAATATTGAAGATACATTAGATGGGGTGAGAGTGAAAATTGTGGAAAAAGATAAAACTCGATCTGAATATCTTGCCAATGAACTTAATAACACAATCGTAATCAATGGAAATGGATTGGATGAAGAAGTTTTATCTGAGGCAAATTTAGATGAAGCAGAAACTGTTCTAGCACTTACCAATGATGATGAGGATAATTTAATGGTTAGTGTTCTTGTGGAAAAGTTTGCTAAAGATCAAAAAGATATTGAGGATAAAAGAACAATGGCCTTAATTAATAAACCAAATTATTCTTTATTACAGTCATCATTAAAAATTGATGATTTGATTGATCCCAGAATGAGTACAGTTTCAAGTATTTTAAAACATATTCATAAGGGAACAATTGAAAATGCTTATACGATATCAAATGGTGAGTATGAAGTAATTCAGGCGGAGATAATCGAGTCTTCAGAATTGATTAGTAAAGAATTAAAAAATTCTAACTTACCAGATGAAATAAGAATTGGAGCTATTTTAAGAAACAAGAAGGTAATTATTCCAAAATCTGATTTTGTTTTTCAGAAAGATGATCAAATTATTTTAATTGTGAAAAAAGATGCCATTGGGGTTGTAGAAAATCTTTTCAGACTAAGCGCTGTTTAATTGAATGTTTAAATTACAGATTAAATATTTAAGTTTTTTTTTTGGTATTGTTTCAATACTTTCTTTTTTTAATATTCTTTTTTCTTACTATTTTAATCTATACTTAAATTTAGATACTTACTATTTTACTTTACTAGCATCATTTATTTTATTTATAACTTTTTTTAAATTTGGAAAATATGATATCAAATCAAATATCTTTCAGAAAATTTTAACTATATTTTTAGGCTATTTATTAATACCTTTGGTTTTATCAATTCCATTTTATTTCAGTATTTACAATTTAACTTTTTCAAATTCATATTTTGAGGCAATATCAGGATTTACATCTACTGGTTTTACAGTTTTTGATAATATAAAACTTATTGATCAAAGTCTTATTATCTGGAGATCGTCTACTCAATGGATTGGTGGTCTTTATTTCTTATTTTCAATAATCTATTTAATAGATATTTATGATGATAGTTTTAAAAAAACTTTAACAAATTATATATCTTTTAATAGCTCAGAAATCCTAAAACAAGCAGCTAAAATTTTCATTCTATATTCATCATTAACAATTTTGATCTTTATAATTTTAAATATTTTTTCAATAAGAACATTTGATTCATTAAATTTAGCTTTAACAATAATTTCATCAGGTGGTTTTTTACCTGTAAATGAATTATCAATAATAATTAAAGAAAATGCTCAAATAATTATATTTTCATTATTGATGCTCTTTTCTTTTTTTAGTCTTTTTTTCT
>CACJDV010000024.1 GCA_902592265.1 uncultured Pelagibacteraceae bacterium
TTTAAACTTTATTTACTTAATCTTGGTAATTATAGGTGGGTCGTTTTTTTCAACGAGTTCTGGTTTAAGATTTATAAAGATATATTCATTATTTAAGTTTTCTTTGAATCAGATTTTATCTTTTAGTAGACCTAAAAATGTCTTTATGAATAAGTTAATTTTTACAAAAATTAATTTTAATCTTAATGAAATAAATAAATATTTTTTAACAATAATAATATTTATTTTATCTTTATTTATATTAACTTCATTACTTAGTTTAGGTGAAATAACATTTGTTAATTCATTCAAATTATCAATTTTGACTCTAATGAATACTGTTAATTCCTCAATCTACGGTTTAAAGGAATTTGATTTTTATAATCTTCAATTATTTACCAAATATTGTCTTATTTTCTTTATGATTGTAGGTAGGATTGAGTTATTAACAATTTTACTTTTAATAAAAAAATTCCTTTTTAAAAATTAACTTGTTATTGTATATGTAATATTGATTTTTTGATGCGCCCTTAGCTCAGCTGGATAGAGCATCGGTTTTCTAAACCGAGGGTCGTAGGTTCGAATCCTTCAGGGCGCGCCAGACATCAATATTCACTGTAATTTTAATATAATTATTATCTTGACTAGAATCTCACTTGATCAAAAAACCTTACAAATAGCTCTTGAAGAGTTTTTTTGAAAATGCTTAAATTATGAATATTCAAAAGTAATTTTGAATTATTTGTTAACAAATAAATAAACAATAGGAAGAAATATGTTTAAATACTTAAAACAATTAACTTCTTTAGTTGCTATGGTTGCTGTGTTGTTCACTTTTACAACAGAGTCTATGGCTGCTAAAAAATCTAAAACACTTAAAAACACTCAAAAGAAGGGTTTTGTAAGATGTGGAGTATCTCAAGGTCTTCCAGGATTTTCTAACGCTGATGCTGCAGGAAATTGGACTGGTATTGACGTTGATGTATGTAGAGCAGTAGCTGCTGCAGTACTAGGTGATGCAAACAAAGTTAAGTTTACACCACTAAGTGCTAAAGAAAGGTTTACCGCTTTAACTTCTGGTGAGATTGATATCTTATCAAGAAACACAACTTGGACTCTTTCTAGAGATGCTGATATCGGACTTACATTCGTTGGCGTAAATTTCTACGATGGCCAAGGTTTTATGGTCAGAAAAAGTTCTGGTATTACTTCAACAAGCCAATTCAAAGATGGTATCTCAGCTTGTACTAACATTGGTACAACAACTGAGTTAAATATGAGAGACTTCTTTAATTCTAAAGGGATCAAATATGAACCAGTTGCTTTTGAAAAAGCTGATGAAGTTGTAGCTGCTTATGATGCAGGTAGATGTGATACTTACACTACTGATAAATCTGGTCTTGCTGCACAGAGAACAAAAATGTCTAATCCAGATGAACACATTGTGTTACCTGAAACTGTCTCAAAAGAGCCATTAGGTCCTGTTGTAAGACAAGGTGATTCTGTGTGGGAAGATATCGTAAGATGGTCATTAAATACTATGATCGAAGCAGAGGAATACGGTATTACATCAGCGAATGCAGATATGATGAAAACTTCTGATAATCCAGCTATTAAAAGATTAGTTGGTGCTGAGGGTGAATTAGGTGCTGCTTTTGGTCTTGATAACGACTGGAGTCTTAGAATTATTAAGCAAGTTGGAAATTATGGTGAAAGCTATAAAAGAAATATAGCTGACACTGGAATTTTACCTGATAGAGGTCCAAACGAGTTATGGACTAAGGGTGGAATTCTTTATGTACCACCTGCAAGATAATTGCATATTTAAATGATTAAAAAGGGCTAGATTTTTCTAGCCCTTTTTTTTATAAGCTTCTATATTATTTCCATCGTGAATTTTAAACTTAAAGATATTGTTCCACAATTAATCACAGTTACTGCTGTCGTATTAGTCTTTGGTTTTTTTACCTATAACGCTCAGATTAATATGGAAAATAGAGGTATTGATTTTGGTTATGGGTTTTTGTCTCAAGAGTCTTCATTTGATGTTCAATTTTCATTAATTGAATATGATGGATCTCATTCTTATTTTAGAGCATATTTAGTCGGTTTATTAAATACGATTCTAGTTTCAGTTATTGGGATTATAATTGCAACTATTCTTGGTGTAATAGTTGGTGTGGCAAGGTTATCTCCTAATTATCTGATAAATAAATTTGCAGCTTTTTATGTTGAATTTTTTAGAAACATACCATTACTGCTTCAAATATTTTTTTGGTATTTTGCTGCGTTAAGAGCTTTACCGCTTCCACAAGACGCAGAAGCAATTTTTGGTGTTTTTTTCTTAACTATTAAAGGTTTATATGTTCCAGCGTTTATTTGGCAAAATTTTAGTGTTTTCTTTTATTCAATTGTTGCAGCAATAATTGCAATAATTGTTATTCGTATTTATGCTAAGAGAGTTCAAGAAAATCAAGGAAAACAAATACCAGTATTTTTAATATCAATTGGATTAATATTTATTTTACCTCTTTTAAGTTTTTTAATTGGTGGAGTAGGTATTTCATTTGAAGTCCCAGTTTTAAAACAGTTAGCTACAACTTCTTTCATATATGAAGGAGGAGTGAGTTTACCTCCAGAATTGATAGCCCTTACTTTATCTTTATCTCTTTACACAGCTACTTTTATTGCAGAATGTGTAAGAGCAGGAATTCAAGGTGTAGGTAAAGGACAAAAAGAGGCTGCTGCATCTATAGGATTAACTCCAAATCAGGTGCTTAAACTCGTAATTATGCCTCAAGCTTTAAGAATAATAATTCCACCAACAACAAATCAGTATTTAAATTTAACAAAAAACTCTTCATTAGCAGCAGCTATTGCTTATCCAGATTTAGTTTTAGTATTTGCAGGAACTGCATTAATGCAAACTGGTAAGGCTATTGAAATAGTTTCTATAACTATGTTCACCTATTTAACTTTAAGTATTTCAATTTCACTTTTAATGAATTGGTATAACAAAAAAATTGCAATACAGGAAAAATGATGTCAAAAATAAATTTTTTAAAGCCTGATAAAAACAATTTAAATACTTTCATATACTTAGGTTCTTTTTTATTTTTGATTAGTGTATTGGATGTTTTTTTTAATTCATTTTTTAGTTTAAATTTAACTGGTTTCTTACCTAGTTTTTTAAGTTTTTTATTACCTTTAATATTAGGTTTTATTGGACTTTATTTTATAAGAATTGAGTTTAGCGGAATAAAACAATTAGATCTTTTAAATAAACATATAAATACCAACAACTTTAATGCGGTTCTGTCATTACTAATTATATTTGTAATTATCAAATCTTTGCCACCAATTCTTAGCTGGTTTGTAATAGATGCTAGTTTTGCAGGAGACACCAAAGATGTTTGTACTGGTTCAGGAGCTTGTTGGACATATATTAAAGTTTGGATGAGAAGATTTATGTATGGAATGTACCCAAATGCTGAACAATGGAGAATTAATTTATCATTTATAGCCTTAGTATTAATGGGTTCAGTTGGTTATTTTGCAACCGACAGATTTAAGAAGTATTTAACACTTTACTATGTTGTTATTTATCCTTTGATTGCCTTTTTATTTATCTTTTTCTTTATATCTGGTGGCCCCGTATTTTTTGATTTTTCATATGGTATTATTGCAGCTATCTTATCTATTATCATAGGATTTTTTATACCTGTTAAATATAAATTCTATTATTTTTTGATTGTACCTTTAGGTCTTTATATAACTTTAAAGTATTTCATATTTTTTGAGGAATATATAGAATTAGGTAAATTAGATGGTTTAAATTGGGTAGAAACTGGAGCTTGGGGAGGATTATCTTTAACTTTTATAATATCTTTTTTCTGCTTAATTTTCTGTTTTCCAATAGGAATGGCTTTTGCTTTAGGTAGAAGATCAAATTTTCCTTTAATTAGATATATCTCAGTTGGCTTTATTGAATTTTGGAGAGGTGTCCCTTTAATAACAGTTCTATTTATGTCAGCAGTAATGTTTCCGATGTTTTTACCAGAGGATTTCTTCATTGATAAATTAGTAAGAGCAATTATTGCAATTTCATTATTTGAAGCTGCTTATGTAGCAGAGGTCATACGTGGTGGCTTACAAGCTTTACCAAGAGGTCAATACGAGGCTGCAAAATCTTTAGGTATGGGATATTGGAAAATGCATATATTTGTAATTCTACCCCAGGCATTAAAACTAGTAATTCCTGGAATTGCAAATACGTTTTTAGCTCTGGTTAAAGATACACCTTTAATATTTGTAGTAGGTCTATTAGAAATAGTTGGAATGTTAAATCTAGCAAAAACTAATCCAAAATGGTTAGGTTTTGCAATGGAAGGTTATGTTTTTGCAGCAATAATTTTCTGGATTATTTGTTATGCAATGAGTAAATATAGTTATAATTTAGAGCAAAAATACAAAACAGATAGATAAAAAATTATGTCAGATAATATCATCCAAATTAATAACATGAACAAATGGTTTGGTGACTTTCAAGTTCTTAAAAAAATTAATCTAGAGGTTAAACCAAAAGAAAAAATTGTAGTATGTGGTCCATCAGGATCTGGCAAATCAACTTTAATAAGATGCATCAATAGATTAGAGGAACATCAAGAGGGAAATATTATTGTAGACGGAACTGAATTAACAGAAGATACAAAAAATATTGAGCAAATAAGAGCTGAAGTTGGTATGGTATTCCAGCAGTTTAACTTATTTCCTCATTTATCGATTTTAGATAATTGTACGTTAGCTCCTATTTGGGTAAAAAAAATGCCAAAGAAAGAGGCAGAGGAACTAGCTTTAAAACATTTGGAAAGAGTTCAAATTCTTGATCAAGCACAAAAATATCCAGGTCAATTATCTGGAGGACAACAACAAAGAGCTGCAATAGCAAGAGCTTTATGCATGGAACCAAAAATAATGCTTTTTGATGAACCTACATCAGCTTTAGACCCAGAAATGATCAAAGAAGTGCTTGATGTTATGGTAAATCTTGCAAAACAAGGTATGACCATGATTGTTGTAACTCATGAAATGGGTTTTGCTAAAGAAGTTGCTGACCAAATGATATTCATGGATGAAGGAATGATAGTAGAAAAAGCTGATACCAAGGAATTTTTTGCTAATCCTAAGAGTGATAGAACTAAACTTTTCCTAAGCCAGATACTATAGAAAACAGTAAATTCAAGGAATATTTCTCAAATAATGGCTCAAGTATTACTTGACATATTTCCCGCATAGCATGTATTTCCAAAAAAATAAAAAAAAATATTGTTGCAGTGAAGATTAAAAACTTGTTCAATTGAAGTTTAATAAAAATTAAGAGGGGTCTTAATGGAAGATAATTTTAATAAGCATTTAGGCAATAAGCTTAAGCTTAGACGTTTGGCTTTAGGTCTGACTCAAACAAAAGTAGCAAAAGCAATTAATGTAACATTC
>CACJDV010000025.1 GCA_902592265.1 uncultured Pelagibacteraceae bacterium
ATATTTCCGGGGTTTCCTGCTAGTGAGATTTTATTTAATGACGATGGTTCTGTAAAAGGTGTAGCCACACAGGACATGGGTATAGATAAACAAGGAAATAAAAAAGATAGCTTTGAACCAGGTATTGAGCTAATTGGTAAGGTTACAGTTTTTGCGGAGGGCTGTCGGGGTCATTTAGGAAAACAATTGATTAAAAAATTTAATCTCAATAAAAATAAAGATCCTCAACAATACGGAATTGGATTTAAAGAAATTTGGGAAATTGATGAAAAAAATCATGAAGAGGGATTAGTGATGCATACAGCCGGTTGGCCTTTAGATAATAACACTTATGGTGGAAGTTTTATATATCATGCTGAAAACAAACAAGTTTTTTTAGGATATGTAATAGGTTTGGATTATCAAAATCCTCATCTTTCTCCTTATGATGAATTTCAAAGATTTAAAACACATCCATCAATAAAAAAAATTATAGAAGGTGGAAAAAGAATTTCTTATGGCGCTAGAGCTTTAATTGAAGGTGGTATTCAAAGTTTACCCAAAATGTTTATGCCAGGTGCATTACTAATTGGGTGTGACGCGGGAACATTAAACATGCCAAAAATAAAAGGATCTCACACTGCTATGAAAAGTGGAATTTTAGCTGCAGAGGCTATTAATGAGCATATTCAGTCTAAAAAAGATTTATCATTATATGAGGAATTATTTAAAAAAAGCTGGCTATATAAAGAACTGTATCAAGCAAGAAATGTAAAACCTAGTTTTAATTGGGGTTTAATTTTAGGAATAATTTTTACAGGAATTGATCAAATTTTATTTAGAGGAAAACTTCCATTTACATTAAAACATAAGCATGCAGATCATGAAACCTTAAAACCTGCAGATAAAATGCCAAAAATTGATTATCCTAAACCTGACAATGTGATTACTTTTGATAAAACAAGCTCAGTTTATTTGACTGGGACTAATCATGAGGACAATCAGCCAGTACACTTACAGCTAAAAGATAAAGATTTACCTATAAAATATACTCTTAAAAAATATGACGAACCAGCTCAAAGATATTGTCCAGCAGGAGTTTATGAGGTTCAAAGAGAAAATAATATAAACAAATTTGTTATAAACGCTCAGAACTGTATTCATTGTAAAACTTGCGATATTAAAGAACCTTCTCAAAATATAGTTTGGGTCACTCCAGAGGGAGGTGGTGGACCAAAGTATGGAAATATGTAATTAGCTATCTTAGAAAATTAGCAAAAATTATTACTATTCCAATAATACCTAGCCAAATAATAAGATTTTTCAAAAAAACTTTTTTATTTTTATTTGCATAATAAAAACCTGGGAAGACCAGTGCAATTACTAATAAAAGATATATGACCGATAAAATATTTTCACCCATAATCCAAATTTATATTATGAAAGATCTATTGCAAATTTTTTGAGTGTTTCAATTGGCAAAACTTTCAATGTATTTTCATGAGTTCGTTTCAAAAAAATCGGGCAACCTTTTCCAGCTTCTACAGCTCTTGCATACCAAGTTGCGCAAACACACCAGCCATCTCCATCTTTTAAGCCTGGAAACCCAAACTCTGGGTGAGGTGTGATTAAATCATTACCAGCTTCTTTACACCATTCCAAAAATTCGGTTGTAACTTTTGCACAAACAGTATGTAACCCATGATCATTTTCATCAGTATTACAACAACCATCTCTATACCAACCAGTAAGAGGATTTTTGGAACATAATTCTAATTTTTCTCCAAGTACATTTTTTTGAATTTTATCTTTAGGAGTAAATGTCATAAACACTATCATCAATTTGAGCATTGAATGATATTGATCTTCTCTCCTCTTTAGTATCTTTAAATGGATAAACTGTATGCATCAAATAATTTGGAAAGAAATAAAAATCTCCTACTTTTGGTTTTAAAGAAACAGTCGATGGTGACATAAAATGTCGTGTGCCATTTATTAGTTGAAGACTTCCACCATGATAGTCTTTATCTTTTTTTTGCACGTGTTTTCCAAAAGTTGAGGGAACTTTTAAAAAACCTGCACCTGATATATGACCATTATGCCAATGAGTAGGGTTATATTCATTTTCAAATTGTCTAACCACCCAAGAAGTCATTATCTTAAATTTCGAGATTTTCTTTTTTAATTCCCATTCTACCCATCGGGTTACACAACTAGCTAAAAATTGTCCCCATCCACTTTTTTCCATAATTTCTGGTTCAAGCATAAATTCTTGCGTAACATCACCAACTAATTGATGACCATGATCAAGTTTAGATGATTTTTTTTTATCAGCGACAATATCATCTATATATTTATTTAACATCTCAACTGTATTGACAGGTATTTTTGCATGCAACACTGATGGCCCAAAAGGTCTTACAAGTTTCATTTCAAGTTTTTCCATAATCTATATTTTTGTTGGATTGGGTTGACCTTTATAAACTTTTTCTGGGTCAAATTTTTTTTCTTTTTCAGTAAATTTCATCTTAACTTCTCTACCATTATCAATCGGCCCAAGAGGTATAGATCTATAAAAACAAGATCTATAACCGACGTGACAACTAGCTCCGTCTCCAATATCAACAGTAAGCCAAACCGAGTCTTGGTCATCATCAATTTTGATTTCAATTACTTTCTGAATAAAACCACTTGTTTTACCTTTGTGCCAGATAGCTTTCCTCGATCTGCTATAGTAGTGAGCTTCTTTTGTTTCGATAGTTTTTTTAAATGCTTCAACGTTCATATAACCATGCATTAAAATTTCTTTTGTTTGAGAGCACATTGTAATGACAGGTATTAAACCATCATTATCAAATTTAGGTGATAGAAGATTTCCCTCTTCAATTTCAACCACATTTTCTCTTTTTTTGAACATATTCGGTGATTATGTAGCACATATAGAGATATATTAAATATTTTAAAAATACGCATTTATATGTATAAAGCCCTTCATGAAGTTAGTTAAAGACATTGATAATAATCAAAATTCGAAGAAGATTTCTGATAAAGAAGCAGAAGAAGCTTTTAAGACTATTTTGTCATGGATGGGTGAAGACCCTAATCGAGAAGGATTATTAGAAACTCCAAAAAGAGTTGTTAAAGCATTTAAGGAGTATTTTAAAGGTTATAAGGAAGATCCTATTCAAGTTTTGGATAAAACTTTTGGCGATGTGGATGGGTATGATGACATGGTTATTCAAAAGAATATTTCTGTTCAAAGTCATTGCGAACATCATATGGCACCAATAATTGGTAAAGCTCATGTAGCTTATATCCCTAATGAAAGAGTTGTTGGATTAAGTAAATTAGCAAGAGTTGTTGAGGTTTTTTCTAAAAGATTACAAACCCAGGAAAGATTAACTATGCAGATTGCGAATACACTAATGCAATCTTTAGATGCAAAAGGGGTAGCTGTTACAATAGACTCAACTCATCAATGTATGACTATGAGAGGTATTAAAAAAGAACAAGCTACAACAGTCACAAATTATTATTTAGGTCAATTCAAAGAAGATTTAAGTTATCAAAACAGATATTTAAGGTTAATAAGTAATTCAAAAGATTAAAAGTGTCAGACCAATTTAAAGCATTAGTTTTAAATCAAGAAGGTGACAACTTTACAAGAGAAATAAAATCATTAGACAAAAGTTTTTTAAAACATGGTGATGTAACTATCAAAGTTGATTATTCAGATCTTAATTTTAAAGATGGAATGATTTTAAAAAATGGTGGCAGGTTAGTAAAAGAGTTTCCACATATTCCTGGCATAGATTTTTCTGGAACTGTTTTGGAAAGTGAAAATTCAAAATTTAAGTCAGGAGATGAAGTAATTTTAACTGGTTTTAGAGTTGGGGAAATTTTTTATGGTGGATATTCTCAAATAGCAAAAGTTAATGGTGATTTCTTAGTAAAGAAACCAAGTGATTTAACAACTAAACAGGCAATGATTTTAGGCACTGCGGGTTTTACATCTTTAATGGCAGCATTTGCAATAAAAGCTCGAGAGGAAATATTGCTTGGTGCAAAAGTAAATGATGTCTTAGTTACAGGTGCAACTGGTGGAGTTGGAAGTATTGCGGTTATGATATTAAATAAGATGGGATACAATGTTACCGCAGTCTCAGGAAAAGATTCTAAAGCGGACTATTTAAAATCATTAGGTGCTAAAAGTGTTATAAATCGTGGTGAATTTGATAAAGATCCAAAACTTATAGATAAAGGTTTATGGGATGGGGTAGTCGACACAGTCGGTGGTAAAATTTTAGCTAATGCAATTGTTCAAACTAATTCAAATGGAATTATTGCAGTGTGTGGTAATGCGAGCACAAATGAACTTAATACAAATGTTATTCCTTTCATGTTACGAGGAATAAAACTTTGGGGAATGGACTCAGCCAATTGTAGCATCAAAAGAAGAGAATTTATTTGGGGAGAGGCTGCAAAATTAATCGATTTCAACTTAATAGAAAAATCTATTCAAACTGTTAGCTTGGAGGAGTTAATTGAAACTTATCCTAAAATATTAAAAGGGGAAATTTCTGGAAGAGTTTTAGTTGATTTAAATAAATAATGGACTGGGATAAACTTAAAATTTTTCATGCAGTAGCGGAGGCAGGAAGTTTTACTAATGCCACTGTTAATTTAAATCTTAGTCAATCTGCAATAAGTAGACAAATTCAATCCTTAGAGCAAGATTTAAAAGTTCAGTTATTTGAAAGACATGCAAGAGGTCTCACACTTACAGAAAATGGAGAATATGTCTTTAAAACCGCTCATGAAGTTATCAGCAAATTAAAAGAAGTTGAAACTTCTTTAGGAGATCAAAAAAATAAACCCACTGGCAAATTAACAATCACAACAGTTAGAAGTTTTGGTACACATTGGTTAACACCGAGAATTGAAGAATTTATGCGTCTAAACCCTGAAGTAGAAATAGAACTTATTTTTGAGGACAAAGAGTTAGATTTAAGCACAAGACAAGCTGATATTGGCATTTTTATGAGAAGACCAAAACAACTAAATTATATTCAAAAAAAATTGATTGATCTTAAATACTTTATATATGGTTCTAATAAGTATTTAGAGAAA
>CACJDV010000026.1 GCA_902592265.1 uncultured Pelagibacteraceae bacterium
GTTATAAGTAATCTTGTAAGAAAAGAAATTATAACTAAGAATAAGATATTGTTTAAAACTGATGTTTATGAGGATATATTCTATTTTTTTAGATTAGTTTTTTTTGCAAAAAGAATACATGTGATAAATGAAAAACTTTATATGAAAAACAACACTAAGAAATCAATTACGAATAATTTTTCTCTAAATCATATAAATCTTATATTTAAAGCTTACGAAGATATTTATAGGTTCTTAAAAATACGAAATTTCTATAATAAAGAAAAAATTTTATTCACAATTGTGGGTATTAGTGCATTCATAATCACTCAATCCAAAAAATTTAGTAAAAAAAAAAGAGATCAGTTTAACAGTCGATTGATTTATTTACTCAAACGATATAGAAAAGATTTAAAATTAAAATATGCTTTTAAAACTAAAAAAGATTTAATTGTTAAAAAGTTTTTGTCAATTTAATATATTATGAACAAAAAATTTATTAGTTGTGAAGATTTACAAGGATCTGTTTACTTTGGACCCGATGCTCTTAGACATTGCTGTCAAAGATTTTTCGTTAAAGGAAAAATGCAAGGAGATGTTGAAATATTTAAAGTAAATTCTAACGATGATTTATCTGTTAAAAAGATACTAGATGAGAAAAAAAAAATTATTGATAATCTTAATAATAAAATTCCAACTGCTTGTGATGGTTGTCCTAAACTTGAAAGAAAAAATTGGAAAAAGGACATTAAGATTAACAAAATGTCAATTGAGATACATTCCAAATGTAATGCAAGATGCTCGTATTGTAGTGAGATGTATTATGGTGGTTTAAACCCAAAATATGATTTCATAAAATTTTACGAGGAACTTTCAGATAATAAGATTTTCGAGGAAGATGTATCGATCACATGGGGAGGAGGAGAACCGGTTTTATTAAAAAATTTTGAAAGTCTTTTAAAAAAAATATCAAATTTTGGTTCTTACCCCACTCATAAAGATATTAGAATTTATAGTAACTCTTTTATTTATAATGATACGCTTCATAAATATTTAAACGAAGGAAAAATAATACTTACAACTTCCGTAGATGCTGGAACATATGAAACTTTTAAAAAAGTGAGGGGAGTTAAAAAGGGGTTCAAAGAAGTATTTAAAAACTTAGAAAAATACTCTGAAAATCCAAAAGCTAAAGTAATTATTAAATATATTTTAACATCTGGAAATCACGAAAAAGATGAAATTGATAGCTTTGTGAAGTTAATTGACGAACACAAACTGAGTAGATGTAATTTTGAAATAAGTTCTGATTATAAAATTGAAAAACTTACATTAAATTCTGCTAATAATATAATTTATTTTTATAATAAATTACAAAATATCAAGGCAAAATCTGTTCTATTAGATGATCATGTAAGGAAAAGAATTAAAGATGCTTTGCTTCTAGATAAAAAAATAAGTGAAGATAAACTTTTAAAACTTAGCTCCTTAAACCCTGATGAAAAGATAATTATTTGGGGAACTGGAGGGTATGCAAAAGCTACTATCAAAAATTCAATGATATTAAATGATAAAAGAATTGCTTTTTTTGTAGATGAAAAGCAATTTTCAAAAAAAAATAACGATAAATTTTATAATAAAGAAATAAAAACTCCTGAGGACGCGCTAAACAGTGATAAAAGAATTTTCATTGCATCATCGACTTATTGGCAGGTTATACATGAAAAAATTTTAGGTTTAGGAATAGATAACCAAAGAATAATTAAACAACTGATTATTTAATGCAAAAAGTGTTTAATTTAGGTGTAATTGGTGGATCCATAAAATCTACCATTGGCCAAACACATTTTATATCATCAAAATTAGACGGAAAATGGAAGTTTATTTCTGGTGTATTTAGCAGAAATAGTAAAGATAATATTAAGTCAGCAATAAAATACGGTATTGATAAAAAAAGAATTTACAAAGATATCCCAATTTTTTTAAAAAAAGAAAAATCTAAAATAGATGCTATATTACTTTTAACAGACACCCCCTCGCATGTAAAAATATTAAAAAAAATTTTTTCCCAATCCATTCCAGTAATTTGTGAAAAACCGTTATTCTCAAATAAAAATGAGGTAAAAAAATTAGAGAAATTTGTAAAGCAGAAGCAATTTTTAAGAGTTACATACAATTATTCAGGTTATCCATTAATAAGGGAAATAAAAAAGATTATAAAAAAAAGAAAAATAGGCGAGATAAAACAATTTAATTTCGAAATGATACAAGATTCTTTCGTTGGAAATATTTCTAAAAATATAAAACCAAAAAAATGGCGGCTTAAAGATGGTTTTATTCCTAATTTGAGTCATGATCTGGGTTCTCACCTTATTTATTTATGTTTTTATTTGTTTGATAAATTTCCAACTAAGGTTAACGCAAAATATTTTTCATCACTTAATTTTAAAAACTTAATTGATAATGGTTATTTTTGGATGAATTTAGATAAAAAAATATATGGTAAAATTACACTAAGCAAAACAACATATGGTTCTAGAAATGATTTAATATTAAGAATAACCGGAGATAAAGGTTCGGTACTTTGGAAACATACAAATCCTGAACAGATCATTTTTACTAATGAGAAAGGTGTAAATCAAATTTTAGATAGAGGCTCGTCTGTTTATGAAGCAAAAAAAAATAGATACAATAGATATAAAGTCGGACATCCAGATGGATTTTTAGAGGCATTTGCGAATATATATGGAGACATATATGAAGACCTAATTAATTATAGAAATGGTAAAAAAGAGAAAAATTTTAACGATTTAAAAATTTCAAAAAAAATTGTTAATTTTTTCGACAAAGCTTCTTATTCGAATAAATATGGTAAGTGGATAAATATTTAATATGAATATCCTCATTTATGGTGCCGGAGCGATTGGGTGTCATTTAGCGTACTGTCTCAATAATAAAAAAAATAAAATATTCTTATTAACAAGAGGTAGAAATTATGAAAGATTTATTAAAAATGGTTTGGATCTTTATATTTTTCAAAACAAAGTTCTTAAAAAAAGAGTTAAATTAACTTACTCAAATCAAATAAAGTTTATAAATAATATCAGCCAAATTGATTGTGATTTAGATTTTATTTTTATTACAGTAAAGTTAAAAGATGATAATTCTAAGTTATACAGTCATATTTTTAAACTTATTAATAAAGAAACTGCAATAATTCCACCTTGTACTAGTTTGCCTACCTGGTGGTACTTTAAGTTTGATAAAAAATTTAATATCAAAATAAATTCAAAATACAAAATTTTAAAAAAATTTAAAAAAAATATTATTGGTATGACGATGTGGTTATCGAGTGTTATTGACTCTCCTGGTGTTGTTTCTGTTAAACATGTTCAAAGAGGATATCCACTAAAAGAAATTGATATTAAAATGAAAAATAAAGCTGATTATTTGAGACAGTTAATAAAAAAGAAATGTAAATCACCATTAGTTAAAAATATTTATAGCGAAATATATTTAAAATCAGTAAATTCGTTGGCATTTAATATTATTGCACTAAAAACAAAAAAAAATAATTTTCAATTAAAAAAAGATAAGAATGCTGTTAAAAATATTTACGAAATTATGGATGAATTTGATTCAATCATAATAAAAAATAAAATTAAGATTACCCAATCAATAAATTCAAGAATCAAACAAACTTTATCAAGTACTAATCATACAATGAGCATGTTATCCGATTTCAAAAAAAAAAGGATAGTAGAGCTAAGGTATTCTTGGTTAAGCTTTAAACCTTTGATAAATAATATTTCAGTCACAAATAAAAGTTTTAATTTTTACAAAAAAGTTAAAATGGAATTGATAAAAAAAAAACTTTTCTAAATTTTAAACATATCTATTTTAAGAGGGATACCTTTTTTGATATCAATCTTTGCTTTAGATCCAATCAATTTATTGTATAACTTGGGATCCAGACCGTTAGCTGGCCTAATTATTATGAGATCTTCTTTAGTAATTTTTTGATTTTTGTTAATAAATTTGTGGGAATAAATTGATCTTTTTGATTTAATAGATTTTTTTTCAGACTTTGTGGGGCCATAATTTACTCTACCTATTGATTTCCATGAATTTTTTAATTCTCTTGAAAGAATTTTTAAATCGGTTGGATCCATTGAAAAAGACGAATCTACTCCTCCATCGTTTTTATCTAAAGTAAAATGTTTTTCAATAATACTTGCTCCAAAAGAGACTGAAGTCAAAGCTGCACCTATACCTAAAGAGTGGTCAGAAAAACCAACCTCACAATTAAATTTATTTCTTAAATCTGATAAAGTTAACAAATTTAATTCATCAGTTGGTGCTGGATAACTACTAGTACACTTTAAAAGAATAAATTTTTTATGATTTTTTTGATTAAATAATTTTACTAAATCCTTTATTTCTTCTAAACTACACATTCCCACTGAAACAATTATGGGTTTACGCGTTCCTATAACTTTATCAATTAAAGGAAAATGATTAGTTTCAAATGATGATATTTTATAAGCGGGTGTATTAATTTTTTCCAATTTCTCTATCATATTCTCATCAAATACAGATGAAAAACAAGTCACACCAATTTGTTTAGCTTTTTTAAAAATTTTATCATGCCAATCCCATGGAGTATGAGAAATTGAATAAAGTTCATGTAATGTTTTTTTATTCCAATTTTTATTTTTACTTTTAACTAAAAATTCATTTCTTTTTGAGTTTATAGTTATTTTATTTGGATCAAATGTTTGGAGTTTTACAAAATCTGCACCATTTTTTTTAGCTTCATTTAAAAGTTTGTATGCTCTCCCCAAATTGCCATTATGATTTCCAGATAACTCAGCAATGACTTTTGGTCTTACGTTTT
>CACJDV010000027.1 GCA_902592265.1 uncultured Pelagibacteraceae bacterium
TGTTGATTTTAAAAAAAATATTATGAGTTTCAATTACAAAACTTTTGCTGTTGAAAAAAATTATTTAAATTCGAAACTTTTTTTTTGCAATCATCTATTAAGTGTTAAAGATGAAAGTCAAATCGAAAAAGTTTTATGCAAAAATAAGAAAATACCTAAAGATTTAATAAAAGAAATTAATCAAAAATCAAAGAAAATTACCTATGTGCATAAATGGAAAAAAAATCAATTCATCATGATTGATAATCACAGATTTATGCATGGGAGAAATAAAATTATCAAAAATTCAAAAAGAGATATAATTAATGCACAAACTCTTGTAGCTAATTTATTTTAAAATTGATTTAACTTTTTTTGCAATAGAAACTGAGTCAATTCCATGCAATTTTTTTAAATAATCGTAACTACCGCTCTTAGAGTAAGTATCTTTCACTCCTAATCTATAAAGTTTGTGACTTCTATCAGTCTCTGAAATAATTTCAGATATTACTGAACCTAATCCTCCTATAATATTGTGTTCTTCAATTGTAACTACGTATTTATGACCCTTTAAAAAATTTAGAACATTTTTTTTATTAATTGGTTTCAATGAGTGAACATTGATAATTGTTGGAAATATGTTTTTTTTTCTTAATATTTCATTTGCGATTAAAACTTCATTTATAATTGCACCAGATGAAAATAGGATAATTTTTTTTCCATCTTTAATTTTTTTTGGTTCTCCAATTTTAAAATTATAATTTTCATTATATATTTTCTTTAAAGGCGAGCTACCAGTTAAACGAATATACATAGAATTATTAGATTTATTAAATGCTGTAAGACATTTTTCTAATTCCAAACCATCGCATGGCGTTAAAATATCTATATTTGGTATTGATCTTAAAGCTCCCACATCCTCAACAGAGCAATGAGTATATCCTAAATTACCTAATACAAGTCCACTTGCTAGTCCAACCATACATATTTTAATATTCATATAACCCAAGTTTACTTTTATTTGCTCTAAGCATCTCAAAGTTTGAAAAGGAGAAAATGTTGATGTAAATACATTAAAGCCATCATTAGAAAGTCCTGCTGCTACACCAATCATGTTTTGCTCAGAAATTCCTATTTCTAAATAGTTTTCTTTGTGTTGATTTCTGAATCTGTCTAATCCTGCTGAAGTTGAAACATCTGATGTAAGTACCATTAAATTTTTATCTTTTTTTACTAACTCAAGCATTATCATTCCAAATGACGCCCTCATACCAATGCTTGAATAAAAATTTATTTTTTTTGAAAATTTATTCATGAGCATCTAAATTTTTTATTGCTTCATCATATAATTTTTTAGTTAATATTTTATGATGCCACTCGTTATTATTTTCTGCAAAAACCAATCCCTTTCCCTTTATAGTTTTAGCAACTATTAATTTTGGTTTGTCAGTTACTACTTTAAAAGCTTCAATGAGTTCATTAATTTCATGGCCACTCACCTCTACTACGTGCCAATTAAAACTTCTCCATTTTGATGCTAAATCATCTATATCTAATATTTCTTTATTTGAGCCAGTTTGTTGAAAATTATTTTTATCAATTATACATGTTAAGTTATTTAACTTGAGATTTGGCCCTAAGAGAGCCGCCTCCCATACTGAACCTTCATTACATTCACCATCACCAATTAAAACATAGACTTTATTTGATTTTTGTTTTTTTTTTAATGCTATAGCAGATCCTATTCCTAAGGATAATCCTAAGCCCAAACTTCCATTTGAAAATTCAATCCCTTTAAATTTATTCATTACCGGATGACCTGGTAAGATAGAGTTATTCTTTTCAAATGATAAAAATTCTTTTTTAGTTATTAATTTTTTTTCCAACAAAATTGAATATAAAACTAAACATGCATGACCTTTACTCAATATAAGTCTATCTCTATCATGCCAATTTTTTTTTTCTGGAAAGGAAATAAATTCAGAATATAAAGTTGATAATATTTCTACACTTGATAATGCTCCTCCAATATGAGCACTTGCACTACCTGCTTCCAATGATGCTTTAAGAATATTTTTTCTTACATTTTTTGATAATATTTTAATATGATTTATAACCACTAAATCATACCTCCATCCACTCTCAAAATTTGGCCATTAATATAATTGGATTTGTCAGACACTAAGAATAAAGCTAAATCGGCAATTTCTTCTGGTTTGCCAACTCTTCTTGATGGTAATTTTTTTATTATGTCCTCTAGTTTTTTTGAGTCTGTGGATGTCTTCATCATATTAGTCTCAATTAATCCTGGTGCAATTACATTTGACCTTATATTAAAAGTTGAACACTCTTTAGATAAAGTTTTTGAAAATTTTTCAAGGGCTGATTTTGAGCCTGAGTAAACTGATCTTCCAATAGGAGAATCATACGCTGCTGAAGATGAAATATTAATTATATTTCCGGACTTATTTCGCATCATATTTTTAAGTATTATTTGAGTAAATAAAAATATCGAGAAATAATTAATTTGAAATATTTTATGTAAATCAGTCACTTTGGTCATTTGAATAAGACTAGTTAAATTTGAACCTGCATTGTTGACTAAAATATCAATTTTTTCAAATTTATTAGCAATTTCATTAGATTTATCTAAAACATCTTTTTCATTCTCCATATCAAAAAAAAAATTGTAAATATTTATTTTATTTTTTTTCATAATACTTTTACATTGATCTAAAAATTCTTGGTCTTTAGATCTAGTGCATGCAATTATGTTGCATGAATTTTCGGAAAATTTATTTAATATTTCTAATCCAATACCCTTGCTACAGCCTGTGATAACTGCAGTTTTATTTTTTAAAATCATTATTTAACAAAATCGTCTTTTGAAAATATTTCTGAGGCCTCAGCTGGTTTAAAAATTGTTTGACCCTGTTTGGTCATAAATTTCCTTATAAAACTTTTATCCTCACCTGCTAAACACAAATCGCTATGATTTCGAAAATGTTTAATGCTAAAACCATAATCGACTATTTCCTTTAGAGATTGTTTAAATATATTTCCAATCTTTATATGCACGTACGGACAAACCAAAACATCACCTATCGGAGTTATATACAATCTATTTACTGTTGTGCAGCCCAGAATACCTTCAAAACTTTTATCAAATGGATTCCAAATATTTCTAACTAAATTTTTATATTCTTTCCTAATTTTTCTTAAATATTCCCTATCTTTGTCGTCGCATATAATTTCCTCTGCTTTTTGCCACATGCCTGCTGGAACTGCCACGTTAAGTAATGTTTTATATTTTTGATCTTTTGAATAATCTAATAATTGTTTTAAGTGATCAGTATGAGCATTATAATGCCCAACAGTGATATTGAGATAAGGATCGATACCAGCTTTTTGTACATGTTTTAAACCTTCCATTGCCCTTCTCCATGAGTCTTTTCTTCCTCTTATTTCGTCATGAATTTTTTCATCCATACTGTCTATGCTCACTGATACTCTGCTCACCTTAGCCTCTGCTAGTCGGTTTGCCATTTTTTCATCTAAATAGTATCCGTTCGTAGTTAAATATAAATAAAATCTCTCAGGTTTAATTGCCTCAAGAACTTTGAATAATTTTTTCGGCTGAAGTAGCAGCTCTCCACCTTGAAGATCAAACTCAAAATAACCTAATTCATCTGCCTCGTCTGCAAGTTTTGCTATGGCATCGTAATCTAAGTACTCTTTGACATGGTCGCCTTTAGGAGAATTAGTGAAACAGTATTTACATCTGAGATTACATGCATTGTTAAAATTTAAATCAATACCTCTTGTTTTAGTCCCAACTTTTCCATCGTTATGTTGAACATAATCATAAAAATCTTTGAGTTTTTTTACTAAACGCGGTTTTTTTAATAAAGATGATGCAATTGGCATAATAAAAATTGTAATTTACTTATTTCTAACAGAATACTTATAAAATTCATCAGGTAAAATCAAAGTAAATATAGCTTCACATGCAGGTTTTTTATTTACAAAAGCACTACCTTGAAATTTACCTATTCCTCTTTTCCAATTTAGAACGTTGGTTTCTATATCAAGTCTTTCTCCAGGTAAAATTTTTTTTTTAAACATAACTTTTTCAACACTATGGATATACATTAATTTACTCTTATTATTTGGTAAAGTGAGGATGCTTAAAGAGGCCATCTGAATTATAGACTCTATTTGAAGTACACCAGGCATATTGGGGTCGCCTGGCCAATGAACTGCAAAAAACCATTCATCAGTTTTGAGATCTTTAAAACCAATTGATGACTTTCCAGGAATTACCTCGGTTGCATAATCTATCATTAAAAAAGGATCTCTATTTTTTTGATATTCTAAAATACTTTCTTTATCTAATATTAGTTTTTTATTACTAGACATTTTTTTTAGTTAAACTTTTATAAACATTCTTACCATCCCAAATAAAATCCATTTCTAGTGTTCTTCCGATTTCCACAATTCTATTAATAGATTTTTTCTTTGAGATTTGTTTTTTAACTTCATTTAAAGACACATCGTTGAGTCCGTAAAAACTTAATGTTTGCATCTTATTATTTAAAATTTTTTTAAATTTCTTTAAGCTTTCTAAGTTTCTTTCAAAAAAAATTCCAGCGAAACCTTTAAAGTAT
>CACJDV010000028.1 GCA_902592265.1 uncultured Pelagibacteraceae bacterium
ATCTAGATACGATAAATATTGACACTTTTACTAAAAAAAATAATTTTTTCAGTGCAAGAAGGTCTTTGCATTTAAATCATGATGATTATGGTAGAAATATTTCATTAATTATGATTAATTAGGGTTTTCAATGAAATTATTAACTGGAAATAGCAATAAAGTTTTAAGTAAAAACATTGCTAAATACTTAAAAACAAAACTGGTAAATTCGAGTATTAGAAAATTTGCTGATGGTGAGATTTATATAGAGATAAATGAAAACATAAGAGGGAACAGTATTTTTATTGTTCAATCTATCTCTTCTCCAGCTAATGATAATTTAATGGAACTTTTATTATGCATTGATGCTCTTAAGAGGTCATCAGCGAAAAATATTACAGCAGTAATACCATATTTTGGATATGCAAGACAAGATAGAAAAGTTGTTCCAAGAACTTCCATTTCAGCAAAACTTGTCTCTAATTTAATAACTCAAGCTGGTGCTGATAGAGTGGTAACTGTAGATTTACATGCTGGTCAAATTCAAGGTTTCTTTGATATACCTGTTGATAACTTATTTTCTACTCCAATATTTGCAAGACACGCTAGAAAGAAGATAAAAAGTAAAAAAATTATTTGTGTTGCACCTGATGTGGGAGGAACAGAAAGAGCTAGAGCACTTGGAAAACTTTTAAATGTAGGACTAGCTATTGTTGATAAAAGAAGACCCAAGCCTGGACAATCAGAAGTTATGAACGTCATCGGTGATGTAAAAGGACAAACTTGTATTTTAGTTGATGATATAATTGATTCAGGTGGTACAATTGTTAATGCAGCTAAAGCTTTGAAATCTCGTGGTGCAAAAGATGTATATGTTTATATCACTCATGGAGTCTTAAGCGGAGATGCAATTAAAAAAATTAAAAATTCAGTAATTAAAAATTTAGTTATAACCGATACAATAGACAATGTTAATAAAACTAAAAATGTTAAAAATATTGAGGTTTTACCGATATCAGGTCTTATGGGTGAAGCAATAAAGAGAATTTCAAATTCAACATCTGTATCAGATTTATTTAAATAAATTTCTTGATTATTTGTAAACATGAGTTAAAAAACTCTGTCTTATGAATTCAATAGAAGCTAACATTAGAGATAATTCTACCAAAGGGCAGTTAAACGCTATAAGAAATAGTGGAAATGTTCCAGCTATTATATACGGTGGTAAAGATAAAAATCAAAAGATATCTATTTCTAAAAAATTACTTAAAACTTTTATTGAAAAAGAAAATTTCTTCTCAAACATAATTACTCTGAACGTAGATGGTAATAGTCAAAATGTATTACCAAGAGAAATAAAATATCATATTTTAACTGATGAACCAATTCATGTAGATTTTTTAAGAGTGCTACCGGGTATAAAAGTAAAAATAGAAATTCCAGTAAATTTTATTAATCACGAAAAATCTCCAGGTCTTAAAAAAGGTGGAGTGCTAAACATTGTGAGAAGAAAAGTAGAATTAAAATGTCCAAGTGAAAAGATACCTGAAAATTTAACGTTAGATTTAGATGGTGTTGATATTGGTGAGAGTTTTAAAATCTCTTCAGTTAAATTAGATCCAGAAGTTGTTCCAACAATTCAAGGAAGAGATTTTGTAATAGCAACATTAGCAGCTCCAACAGTTATGAAAGAACCTGAAAAACCTGCTGAAGCTGAAGGTGCAGAGGGTGAAGAAGGTGCAGAGGGTGCAACTGCAGCGGCGACCGATGGGGATAAAGCTGCTCCTGAGAGTGATAAAGGAGATAAAAAAGAGGGTGATGATAAAAAACCTACTGAAAAAAAACCTCCTGAAGAAAAAAAATAATCAACTAAATTGAAAATTAATCAATAGATCATGCTTTTATTTGTAGGATTGGGTAATCCAACACCAGACAGCGAAAACAATCGACATAATGTTGGGTTTAAAATTATAGATGCTATTAATAAAAAGTTTAGTTTATCAAAACAAAAACCAAAATTTAAAGGCTTATTAACCACTGGCAACATAGGAAATGTTAAAGTTTATGCAATCAAACCTTTAACCTTTATGAATAATTCTGGAATTTGTATTAGGGAGCTTATTGAATATTTTAAAATTGATGCTCAAGATGTGATAGTTTTTCATGATGATCTAGATGTAGAATTTGGAAAAATCAAAGCTAAATTTGGAGGATCAAGCGCGGGACACAATGGAATTGCCTCAATTGATAAGTTTATTGGCAAAGATTATTCTAGAGTAAGAATAGGTATTGGCAAACCCAAAGGAAACATCGAAGTTGCAGATTACGTTTTACAAAATTTTGATGAGGATGAGTCATTAGGTATTGAAAAAATATCTAACCATATAAATGACTCAATTTCTTTTCTTGTTGAAAAAAAATTAGATCTTTTTTCTAGCACAGTAAATAATAAATAATGAGCTTCAAATGTGGGATCGTTGGTTTACCAAACGTAGGTAAATCTACTCTCTTCAATGCATTAACTAATTCAAATAAAGCTCAAGCAGCTAACTTTCCATTCTGCACAATTGATCCAAATATTGGTGTAGTCAGTGTACCTGATTATCGATTGGAAAATTTAGCTAAAATTTCTAAATCAAAAAAAATTATACCTACTACTATTTCTTTTGTTGACATAGCTGGTCTTGTGAAGGGTGCATCTAAAGGTGAAGGTTTGGGAAATAAATTTCTATCTCATATCAGAGAAGTAGACGCTATAATACATATGATTAGATGTTTTGACTCCAGTGATATTCAAAATGTAAATCCTACAGTTGACCCTGTTAGAGACCTTGAAATAATTGAAACAGAAATGAAGCTAGCAGATTTAGAATCCATTCAAAAAAGACTTGAGAAAAATAACAAAAAAAATATTGATGATGATCAAATTAAAATTCTTCAAAGTTGTTTAGACTTAATTAACAATGACCAAGATTTAACAATTTTAAAATCAGAATTTACCAAAAAACAACTAAATTTAAGTGGTTTGTTGTCTTTAAAGCCCAAAATATTTGTTTGTAATGTTGATGAGAAAAGTGTCCAAAATGGAAACGGTTACACTAAATCATTCATAGAAAAATTTGGTTTAGAAAACACTTTGATTGTATCGGCTGATATTGAAAATCAAATCAATGAGTTAGATAGTGAAGAAAGAAAAAACTACATGGAAATGATTGGTTTAAAGGACACTGGCTTGGATATGTTGATTCAAAAAGGTTATAAGATTTTAGAATTAGACACTTTTTTTACCTCAGGTCCTGAGGAAACAAGAGCCTGGACTATTCAGAAAAATTGTTTAGCTCCAAAAGCTGCTGGTGAAATACATACTGATTTTGAGAAAGGATTTATTAGAGCTGAGACTATTTCTTATAATGATTTTGTTGAAAATGATGGATGGGTAAATTCTAAAACAAACGGAAAAATGAGATTAGAGGGTAAAGACTATATTGTTAAAGACGGTGATGTTTTAAACTTTCGTTTCAACACGTGACCAGATTCTCTTCATACTAAAATAAACTAAAACTGTTAATATAATTAAATAAACTATTGCTTTAAAACCCATTTTATGACGTGTTTCTAAATGAGGTTCTGCAGTCCACATTAAAAAAGTTGTAACATCTTTTGCCATTTGCTCTACTGATGCATTTGTACCATCTGAGTATTCTACTAAACCATCAGAAAGTTGATTAGACATTTTAATTTTATTTCCATACATGTATTTATTATAGTAAACACCATCATCTAAAGTCACTCCAGCTGGTGGATCTTCATATCCTTGAAGAAGTGAATAAATATAATCAACTCCACCACCTCTCGCTTTTACTAAAACAGTCATATCAGGTGGGTATGCTCCACCGTTTGCTGCTTGGGCAGCTTTTTCATTTTCATAGGGCATCACAAATTTATCTGACA
>CACJDV010000029.1 GCA_902592265.1 uncultured Pelagibacteraceae bacterium
ATTGCAAATACAGCTCCTAGTGAAAGAACATAATGAAAGTGAGCTACTACATAATAAGTATCGTGCATTGCAGTATCTACTCCTGCATTTGCTAAAACTACACCTGTCACTCCGCCAACTGTAAACATAAAGATAAAACCTAGTGCCCACATCATTGGGGTTTTAAATGAGATCGATCCTCCCCACATAGTTGCTATCCAAGAAAAGATTTTTATTCCAGTAGGAACAGCAATAATCATAGTGGCTGCTAAGAAATAAGCTTTTGTATCTGTACTTAATCCAACAGTATACATATGGTGAGCCCAAACTACGAAGCCAACTATTCCTATTGCGACCATCGCATAAGCCATACCTAAATAGCCAAAAACTGGTTTTCTAGAAAATGTTGAAACAATATGACTAATCATTCCAAATCCTGGTAGAATTAAAATATAAACCTCTGGATGGCCAAAGAACCAGAATAAATGTTGAAACAACACTGGGTCTCCTCCAGTTTGAGCTTCAAAAAAAGCGGTTCCAAAGTTCCTATCAGTTAATAGCATTGTTATAGCTCCTGCTAGAACTGGTAAAGACAATAATAATAAAAAAGCTGTTACTAGAATTGACCAAGCAAATAATGGCATCTTGTGTAAAGTCATTCCAGGAGTTCTCATATTTAGAATTGTTGTGATAAAATTAACTGCACCTAAAATTGATGAAGCACCAGCTAAGTGTAAACTTAAAATCGCTAAATCCATTGCAGGACCAGGTTGTCCAGCTTTTGACGATAAAGGAGGATATATTGTCCATCCGCCTCCAACTCCAGTTTGTCCTGGAGGACCATCAGCAAAAATTGACAATATTAATAACGTTAATGAAACGGGTAATAACCAAAAAGAAATATTATTCATTCGCGGGAATGCCATATCAGGTGCACCAATCATGATTGGAACAAACCAATTACCAAAACCACCTATCATGGCTGGCATTACCATAAAGAAAATCATTATCAATCCATGACCTGTCACTAACACATTATACAAATGATAGTTTCCACCCAAAATTCCATCTCCTGGGTGCATTAATTCCATTCTCATTAAAACTGAAAATGCAGTTCCAATAACTCCTGCAACAATTGCAAAAATTAGATACATTGTTCCTATGTCTTTATGATTTGTAGAATAAGCCCAACGTTTCCAACCTGTTGGTGTGTGATGATCGTCGTGCGAAGCTGTTTGCGTATACATATTTATTTACTCACTAATTTAAGATTATTATTTTCTATTTCCTCTTTTGCAAATTTTTCTTTTGCCTCAGATAACCAATCCTCATATTCCTCATCAGTTACAACTTTAACGGTGATGGGCATAAACGCATGCTTAATACCACAAAGTTCAGAGCACTGACCATAATAGGTTCCTACTTTTTCAGCTTTGAACCATGTCTCGTTAATTCTTCCAGGAACAGCATCTCTTTTTACACCAAACGATGGTAAAGCCCAAGCATGTAATACATCGTTTGCAGTGATTAAAACTTTTACAACTTTATTAACTGGCACAACAACTTCGTTATCTACCGCTAGAAGTCTAGGTTGATCTGGTCTTAAATCTTTGTCTTCTACCATGTAAGACTCAAAAATAATATTTTCATCAGGATATTCATATCCCCAATACCACTGATAACCGATTGCTTTAATTGTTAAATCTGCTTTTGGTATTGCATCTTGTTTATATAAAATTTTAAATGAAGGTACTGCAATTACAATTAAGATTAAACATGGTATTAATGTCCATAAAACTTCGACTGCAACGTTGTGAGTTCTTTTAGATGGATTTGGATTTGCTGAAGCTCTAAATCTTATACACGCGTACAACATTAAAAATAAAACAAATACACTAATTGCAATAATTATTGGTAATAATAAATAATCATGAAAAGCAACTATCTCTCTCATTGACTCTGATGCAGCTTTTTGAAAACCTAATTGCCAGTCAACAGGCTGGTTTGCAAAAGCATTTTGCGATATGAAAAGCGACGAAAATATAAATAAAAATTTTCTCATTTTTAATAGCTATATAAAGCTCTTTTATAAAAATTACACTTTAGTTTTCGCGACAATTTATCAATTAATCACATAATTTACGATCGAAATAGCAGATAAGACCGCGGTTTCTGACCTTAAAATATTCTCATTAATTTTAATCGGCTGAACGCCCTTAAAAGAGAGAATCTTCTCTCTTTCGGTCTCTGAAAAATCTCCCTCAGGACCTATGATTATACAAACAGGTTTATCTGTAAATTTTAATTTATCAATTTTTTTAATATTTGAATTTAAATCTGTAAAAATTAGATCCATCGAATTTTTTTTCAAAAAACTGATTAAATCTTGAGCACCTTCAATTGTTGGTACATTGATACGGTTTGATTGTTCACTAGCTTCAATTACAATTTTTTCTAGGCGATCTTTATTAATTTTTCTAACCACTGTTCTATCAAAAATAATTGGTAAAAATTTTGTAACTCCAAGCTCAGTTGCTTTTTGCAGCATAAAATTCTGATAGTTTGATTTGATAGGAGAAAACGCTAACCATAATTCTTTGGTTATCTCTTTTTGTCTTAGTTGTTTTGTTATTTTAAATTCAACAATATTTTTAGATATTCCTAAAACTTTTGCCTCCCACTCTCCCTCTTTATTAAATAATGAGAAAACCTCATTTTCTTTTACTCTCATTACTTTACTTAAATAATGTGATTGACCCTTATCAAGTTTATCAATCAGGTTTGCTGATAAAGTATCTGAAAAATATAATCTAATATTGCTCATTTGTGTTAAGTTAATTTATGAAAAATATTAAAGCAATAATTTTTGATGCTTATGGTACATTGTTTGATGTCAATTCAGCTGCTGAAAAATGCAAAGATAAGATTGGAGCTAAGTGGGAAGGTTTTGCAAATTTTTGGAGAACAACTCAACTAGAATACACCTGGCTCAGAAGCCTTATGGGACGACACAAAGATTTTTGGCAAATTACAGAGGATAGTTTAGACAAATCAATGAAAACTTTTGATATAGACTCTTCAATGAAAAGTGAATTATTGAATTTATATAAAGTTCTTTCACCTTTTAGGGAGGTTCCAGAAACTCTTAAAAAATTAAAAGAAAAGAATTTTAAATTAGCTATACTTTCAAATGGAACTCCATCACTCCTAACTCAGTTAGTAAAAAGTAATAACATAGATAACTTATTTGATGATTTATTTTCTATCGAAGAGGTTGGGATTTATAAACCAGATACTAAGGTCTACGATCTACCAATAAAAAAATATAAAATTGAAAAAAGTCAGGTTGCATTCTTAAGTGCAAATACCTGGGATGTTTCTGGTGGAGGAAATTATGGTTATCAAGCTATTTGGGTAAATCGAAATAATAATATCTTCGACAATCTTGACTATAAACCTATTAATCAAATTAAAAATTTAAGTG
>CACJDV010000030.1 GCA_902592265.1 uncultured Pelagibacteraceae bacterium
TACAGGTTTAAGGTTAATTGGAGGTGTTCTTCTTCTTTATATTGTATACAAACTTTATATAGATGTCATAAAAGGTTCTGATCACGAAAATGATATAAAAGTTGATAATTCAAGTTTCTTAAAAGCTATTTGGACAATCTTATTAGCTGATTTTACTATGAGTTTAGATAATGTTTTAGGAGTTGCAGGAGCAGCAGGAGACCATTATTACCTATTAATTTTTGGTCTTGTTTTATCAATTGTACTTATGGCAACAGCAGCAACATTAATATCAAATTGGATAAAAAAATATAAATGGATTGCTTGGGCAGGATTATTGGCGATTTTAATTGTTGCTATTGAATTGATTTATACTGATATTAAAATATTATTTTTATGATGTATCTGAAAAACTACAATTTAAAGAATAAGACTGCAGTAGTGACTGGAGCTGGAAAAGGACTTGGTAGAGCATGTGCTATAGCGCTTGCTGAAGCTGGTGCTAATTTAATCATCATAAGTAGAACAAAAAAAGATTTAGATGAAGTTTCAAAAAAGATAAAAAAAATAAAGTCTAAATGTAAATCTTATGTATGTGACATCACAAATTACAATCAAATTAAAGAGATAATTAATAAGCAGTCAAAAATAGACATACTGATTAATAATGCAGGCAATAATATTCCAGAGCATTTTACCAAAGTTAAAACAAAAAATATGGAGTATTTGGTTCAGATAAACACGATAGCAACTTTTAATCTAGCTCAATTATGTGCTTTAAAGATGATTAAGTCCAAAGATAGAAAAAAAATTGGTGGTGCGATTGTAAATATGTCTTCTCAAATGGGTCATGTTGGTGGTCCCATCAGAAGTGTGTATAATATGACAAAATTTGGTTTAGAGGGCTTAACAAAAGGAATGTCGATTGATCTAGCTAAATATAACATAAGGGTAAATACTGTTTGCCCAACTTTTGTTGTTACTCCAATGACAAGTAAATTTTTGAAAAGTAAAAAGTTTAAAAAAGAAGTTTTGGGGAATATACCCCTGGGAAAATTTGCTGAACTTTCGGATGTAGCAAGCGCAGCTGTATTTCTTGCATCTGATGCAGCGTCAATGATTACTGGAACTTCTTTATTAGTTGATGGCGGATGGACTGCAAAATAATACCAAAATTATTTTTTTTAATAATCTTTTTTATATCAACTCATTCAATTGCTATCGAATTTAAAGGAAAATTTTTACAAGGTCATTATATTATAGGAATAACTGATCCCTCTTCTAAAATAATTATAGATAAAAAAGAAGTGAAAGTTTCTAAAGATGGTTATTTTGCTTTTGGTATTGATAGAGATAGAAAATTTGATTTAACTATTACCAAAATTACAAACGGAAAAAGTGAAAAAATAATTAAAAAAGTTCTTAAAAGAAGATACAACATTCAGAGAATAGATGGCTTAGAAGAAAGTAAAGTTACACCACCTGAGTCAGTTTACAAAAGAATAAAAAAAGAAAACAACAAAATTGGAAAAGCTAGAGCCATCAATTCTGATTTACCTTTTTTTAAGAACAAATTTATAATGCCTGTAAAAGGAATTATTAGTGGTGTTTACGGAAGCCAGAGAATTTTAAATGGTAAACCAAAGTGGCCTCACTATGGAATTGATATAGCAGCAAAAAAAGGAACAATGATTAAATCATCAGCATCTGGAGTTGTAACAATGGCCGAGGATGATCTTTATTATACTGGCGGTACAATTATAATGGATCATGGACACGGGATTTCAACAATTTACTCTCATCTAGAAAATGTGATGGTATCTGTTGGTGACCAAATTAATCAAGGAGATATCATTGGTACAGTTGGATCAACAGGAAGATCTACAGGCCCTCATCTAGATTTTAGGGTAAATTGGTTTCAAACTAGACTTGATCCAATGTCTTTATTGAATTAGCAAATTTTATTTAAATGATGACTAGGCTTAAAAATTTATTATCAAAGAGTAAATGGGGTAAATATATTCTAGTTGGAGGATTTACTTTTTTTTTAATAAAAGGTTTGGTTTGGTTGATAGTCTTCTTTATTGCTGGTTTTAGTTTGATAAACTTTGGATCATAAAATATAGTTTATCAATTAAATAAAAAAAAATTCAAAAATATGAGTACATTAATAGAAAGAACTTCAGATAAATTAGTAAAAGCTTTTCTTAAAAATAGAATTATCGCACCATTACCTAGAAGATTTACAAAAAAACTGACTGAGGCAAACAAATTTAGAATGCTTTGTGAGAGTAAAGTAAAAAAGCCTATAATTGGTTACAAAGCTGGGGGAACTGGAATTCCAGTGATGAAAAAGTTAAAAGAGAAAGAGCCATTTTATGCTTCCGTTTATAAAAATAATTTTTTAAAAAGCGGTAAAAGTGTCAAAATAAGTAAAACAACTTTCGGCATTGAGTTAGAGGTTTGCTATCTGATCAAAAGATCTTTTTTTAATTCAAAAGGTGCAATCACGATGAGGAATATTTCAAAATTTATTTCTCATATGGCTCCTTGTATCGAAATCGTTGGTTATAGACAAAGAAAAAAGGGAATAACTTCGTTTGGAGATTTGTGTAGTGATTTTGGAGCAAATGTAAAATTTTTGATAGGTCAGAAGAAAAAATATAAAAAAATTAATATTGGAAATTTAAAAACAAATATTTTAAACAAAAAAACAAAGCAAAATATTAATGGTAACACTAGTGCTGTTTTTATTAATCCATTAAACTCATTAAGGTTTGTTTTAAATAAATTAAAAAAAGATAAAATTAATCTAAATAAAAATTTTTATGTATTTACTGGATCTACTGTGGGAGTAGTTCCAATAGGAAAAGGTCTTTATCAAGGTAAAATTGATAAATTAGGTTCTGTGAAAGTAATAATCAGGTAAATATGAAAACATTAATTCTTTTAGTTTTGGTAATTGTAGTTGGTTGGGTGTTATTCAGACCCATTACTGAAAAAGAGCTTAATAGATATAACGATAAAAATTGGCCTGATATGAATTTATAATATGGTTATTAAATAGATTTATTGGGAGC
>CACJDV010000031.1 GCA_902592265.1 uncultured Pelagibacteraceae bacterium
TTTTACCAGTATTTAAAAAAGTTGACACTTGTGCTGCAGAATTCAAATCTTTTACACCATACATGTACTCAACATACCAAAGAAATTTCTCAATAAATTCAGAATGTGAAGCTGACCCATCTATTAAGAAAAAAATTATAATTTTAGGTGGAGGGCCTAATAGAATAGGACAAGGAATAGAATTTGATTATTGCTGTTGTCAAGCCAGTTTTGCCTTAAAGGCTGCTGGTTTTGAGACTGTAATGGTTAATTGTAATCCAGAAACCGTTTCAACAGATTATGACACTAGCGATAGATTATATTTTGAGCCTTTAAAGGAAGAATATGTTTTCAACATTATAAAGAGAGAAAAGGATAAAGGGAATTTAGTCGGTATCATTACGCAATTTGGTGGCCAAACTCCAATTAAATTAGCAAAATTTTTACATGATAATAATCTCCCAATTTTAGGAACTCAATACTCATCTATTGATCTAGCAGAAGATAGAGATAGATTTAGAAAACTTTTAGAAAAATTAAATTTAAATCAAGCTGAAAGTGGAATTGCAAAAAATTTTAAACAAGCAATTGAAATATCTGAAAAAATTGGTTTACCTTTGATGGTTAGACCCTCCTATGTTCTTGGAGGAAGGGCAATGGAAATTGTTTACGAAAAAAGCCAATTAAAAAATTTTGTAGAGGAGGCTTTTAAAGCAGCAGAGAAAAATCCAATTCTTATTGACAAATTTTTAGATCATGCAATGGAGGTGGATGTTGATGCTATATCAGATGGTAAAGAAGTGCATGTGGCTGGCATCATGCAGCATATTGAGGAAGCAGGAATTCACTCTGGGGACTCGGCTTGTAGCTTACCGCCAGTTTCAATAAAACCTTTTTTACTTAAAGAAATTGAGAATCAAACAAAAAATTTAGCCCTAGCTCTAAAAGTAAAAGGTTTCATGAATGTTCAATTTGCAATAAAGAAAGATGAAATTTTTGTTATTGAAGTAAATCCAAGAGCTAGTCGAACTGTTCCTTTTGTCTCGAAAGCTAAAGGAATACCATTGGCAAAGATAGCCTCGAGAGTTATGGCTGGTGAAAAACTTTCAAAATTTAATTTAAAGGATAAATCTAAAGGAATGTTTGCAGTAAAAGAGGCTGTTTTTCCGTTCAATAAATTTCCGAATAGTGATTTATTGTTAGGTCCAGAAATGAAATCAACTGGAGAGGTGATGGGATTTGACAAAAATTTTGGAATGGCATACGCAAAAAGCCAAATAGCATCGTCTAATTCATTACCAACAGATGGACTAGCTTTTTTATCATTAAAAGACTCTCATAAAGATGAAGGTTTAGGGCTTGCAAAAGAACTTTTAAAACTAAAGTTTCATTTGTGTGCCACAAAAGGAACTGCTGAATACATTCAAAAACATGGCATGAGTTGTAAAATTATAAATAAAGTAAGTAGTGGATCACCTCATATTGTTGATGTTCTAGATTCTAAAAAAATAGCTTTGGTAATTAATACTGGTGGGGGCAATACAGAACATAGATTAAACGATGCTATCGCTTTAAGGAGAGCAACACTTAAAAACAAAGTGCCCTACTGCACTAATATGTCAACAGCGCTTGCTTGTATTGAGGGTATTAAATCACTTAAAACAAAAAAATTAGAGGTGACGTCTCTACAAAATATTTAATCAACCTTCCAATCAGTTTTAAATGTAACATAATTAACTTGAATGCATCTTCTTTCCTTAACAATTTTTTTCTTTTCCATCCCGTGCCATGTATTTGGACCACTTGTAAATAAATAACCGTAATTATGTTTGTAGGGAACTGTTTTAACTTTTTCTAATTTTTCATTATAAAAATCAGTGCCTAGTTCCTCAGATTCATTTGCATTATTTACAAAAATAAGTCCTGACATTAATTTTTCCTTAATGTCACAATGTGGCTTTAACCAAAAACCTTCACGGTCACATATAACTTCAAGTCTGACGTATGAACCAGATAAATCTTTATTAATCATTTTGGAGATTGTTTTGCATGTTTCTTTAGATTGAAGTTCATTAATAAATTTTACTAAATTTGGAAATTGAAAAGCATTCTCTTTAGTAATAAAACATCTAAATTTTATTGCTTTACCACCTGAAGCTATGCCCTCTCTAAATTCGGCGGCACCACCATCAATTGCTCTTGTACCATCATAATTGAGATTATGTTTGCTTACATCGGGAATGTCTGCCGCTTCTATTTCTTTAATAGCCTCTTCACTTAAAGCATCATTATATTCCCAATGATTAAATGGGAATTCATACTTTTTTGAATTTTTCAATATAGAATTAAGAAAAGTCATAATCTTTAAATTGCTTCTCTATATATCCCGATATTCGATGAGTTTCATTAAGTTTTTTATAATTCCATTCCTCAACTGTATCCTCTAAGTTTTTAATTATATGTAAGGATTTAAAGAGCTCAAAAAATTTTTTGAAACGAATATTTTTTTTTATAGCTGGCATTTGAGCTACATAAATTGGTCTTCCCGACATAGCTGCCTCAG